>JBBSIS010000081.1:0-13272 GCA_038231955.1 Acidimicrobiales bacterium | reverse complement strand
GACTTCATCGACGGCGAGGCGCGGAGTGAGCGGCGTCACGATCTGGTCGGCGGACGGGTCTACGCCATGGCTGGCGGCACTGAGCGCCACGATCTCGCCGCCGGTCTCGGCTACGAGCTGCTGGCCACCGGTGCCAGGACCAAGGGATGTCTGCCGTTCACCGCCAACCGGCTCGTCCGCACACGGAGCGGGAACGCGTACTACCCGGATGCCCATGGTGGCCTGTGGTCCGGCGCCGCACCGGTTGTACGAGACTGATCCCGCACTGGTCGTCGAGATGCTGTCCCCATCGACCGCCGATGTCGACCGACGCGAGAAAGCGGTTGCCTACGCCGAGGCCGACTCGTTGCAGCTGCTCGTGCTGGTCGACCCAGGCGTACGGTGGATCGAGTTGGCGCGCCCGAACCACGGCGTCATCGACGCGTGGAAGTCTGCGGACCTGGTGATGTGCTGGCGACCGCATTTGGCGATGTCGATGTCGACGCCCTTTACGACATCATCGACCGCACGGCCACTTCGGCCTGACGAACGCGCCTCGGCGGGCGAGCCAGGCTGTGGCCCGCCACCCTCGCCAGCGGTGGAGCAGGGCAGGACGGAGACGGCGGCAACACCGCTGGCGTGACCCGACGGGTTGGGTGGCGAGCCCGGGACCGAGGTGGCGGTCGACAAGGGGCTTGAGGACGATGTCGGTGAGGACCAGGGGCGGTGGTGTGCGCTTAGGCGCTGACCTCTTCCTCGGACAGCAGGAGGGCGAGCTCGGCTTGGACGGCGGCCTCGCCCTCGATGTGGACCTCGGGCAGGAGTCGCCCGAGCCATGCAGGCATCCACCAGTTGGCGTTGCCGAGCAGCTCCATGGTGGCGGGGACGAGGATCATGCGCACGATGGTGGCGTCGACCAGCACGGCGGCGGTGAGGCCGAGGCCGATCTGCTTGATGAAGACGTTTGGGTCGAAGATGAACACCCCGAAGACGAAGATCATGATGGCGGCGGCGGCGGTGATGACCCGGGCCGTGGCCGCCAAGCCGTCGGCCACGGCGACGCCGTTGTCGCCGGTGCGCAGGTACTCCTCACGAATTCGGCTGAGCAGGAACACCTCGTAGTCCATTGACAGCCCGAAGAGGATGGCGAACATGATCATCGGTATGAACGCCGGTATCGGCGTCTCCGGGATGCTGAGCAGGCGTCCCAACCACGTGCCCTGCACGGCGTAGGACATGACCCCGTAGGCGGCGGCGATCGACAGCAGGTTCATGATCCCGGCCTTCAGGGCCACCAGGGGCGACCGGAACACCGTCGTCAGCAGGAGGAAGGACAGGAAGACGACGGAGCCGATGAAGATGGGCAGACGACGGGCGATGTAGTCGCTCTGGTCGATGGAGATGGCGGTGAACCCGCCCACCCGCACCTTTGCCCCCGTCGGGCCGATCGCAGCCGGGATCACCGTGTCGCGCAGACGGTGGACGAGCTTGGCGGTGGCCTTGTCCTGGGGCTTGGTGGTGGGGAACACGTTGACGATGGCCGTGTCACCGGCCGCGTTCGGCACCGCGGGAGCGACGAACGTCACACCCTCGGCCGCCTTGGTCGCATCGGTCAGCTTGGCCAGGGCTCCGCTCGGGTCAGAGGCGCCCTTCAGGTCGGCGACCAGGAGCAGCGGACCGTTGAAGCCGGCGCCGAAGCCTTTGGCCAACTGGTCATAGGCCTGGCGCGACGTCTCTGTCTTGGCGTTGTTGCCCTCGTCAGGGAAGCCGAACCGCAGCGAGAACAGGGGCAGGGTGATGACGACCAGGACCAGGGCGCCACCGACGAAGGCCACCCAGGGCCGACGCTGGATGACCCGGCTCCACCGGTACCAGAACGCCTTGGTGCCCTGGTGGGAGGAGCGCCCGGTGAAGGGGACGCGCAGGCGATCGATGTTCTTGCCGACGAAGCCCAGGACCGCCGGGAGCAACGTGAGCGAGGCGGCCAGCATGGTCACCACCGCGAAGACCGCCGATGCGGCCACACCGTTGAGGAAGCTGAGGCCCATCGTGAGCATTCCCACGAGGGAGATCATCACCGTGCCGCCTGCGAAGAGAACGGCGCGGCCCGCGGTTCCCATGGCGGTGATGTTGGCCTCGCGCGGCGACAGGCCATTGGCCAGCGACTGGCGGTAGCGGGTGATGATGAACAGCGAGTAGTCGATGCCCACGCCCAGGCCGATCATGGCGGCTACAGTGGCGGCCCACTCCGGCGTCTCGATGAAGCGCGACCCGATTCCGCCCAGGGTGGCGCCGATGCCCAGCCCGAAGAGGGCGGTGAGGATGGGCAGGCCGGCGGCCAGGGCCGAGCCGAAGGCGAGGACGAGGATGAAGGCGGCGAAGATGAGGCCGATGAACTCCGAGCCGATCTGCTGCTCGGCCACGAAGGTGCTCACCTCGACGTCGAGGCCGGGGCGTGGCCCGTGGTCAACGGCTCCGAGGAAGTTCTTCTGGAACTTCGGATCGGCGTTGGCCAGCTTGTCGAACGCCAGGTCGAAGTAGACCTCGGCAAAGGCCACGCTGCGGTCGGAGGAGATCTGGGAGGCGCCGTCGGCGGCGTAGGGACTGCTCACGCCGGTCACATGGGGGCGGGCCGACGCGGCGGCGATCACCTCGTCGACCTGTGCCTTCACGGCGGGATCGTCGATGGAACCGGCGAAGACGAGCTTGACGGAACCACCCTGGCGGGCCGGGAACCGGCCCTTCAGGAGATCGTACGCCTTCCCGGACTCCGCCCCGGGAGTGCTGTAGTTGGCTCTGTTCTTGGCCGGGAGGGATCCCCCGGCGACGATCACGGCCACGAAGACCAACACCCAGGCGGCCAGCACGTAACGGCGACGCCGGTAACAGAAGTCAGCGATACGAATCACGGGTCATCCTCCGATGTTGAGACGGGCGGGGGTGTGCTGGTCCATCGTCGATGAGATGGCTGGCCGGCCTGCCGCCAAGCGCTGAACCGCCTGCGGGGGGGCGTCGCTTCCTTGCCTAGGTCGAGCGTCCGAAGGATCATCAAAGCGCGGATGCTGGACGTTGTCAACCATATTTGGATTCAACTATTGTGAACGGATGGTGACGAACCAACGCTGGGCCTCCGGGCTGCACGACACGAGCGGTGGCGAGGCGGATCCCGGCCTGGCCGAGCTGATCGCCCTGCTGTTCCAGCTCACCGGTGAGCTCCGGCAACGCTTCACCGACCGCTCCGCCCAGTTCGATCTTTCCTTCGCCCAGGCCATGGCGCTGCGCGAGCTCGACGAGCCGTTGCCCATGGGAGAGTTGGCCCAACGGCTGTGCTGCGACGCCTCCAATGTGACCGGCATCGTCGACCGACTGGAGGCTCGGGGCCTGGTCGAGCGACATATGGCGCCCGACGATCGCCGGGTGAAACACCTGGTCCTCACCGAGGCCGGTCATGCCCTGCGCCGGGAGCACGGCGAAGGCCTGGCCGTCGACCTGCCGCTGCTCGACGAGTTGTCGCCCGACGAGCGGGCCACGCTCGTCGGTCTCCTGCGGCGGAGTGTGGGAGAGGTTCGCACGACCGTCTGACGCCGAGCGGCGTCGGAACTCATCGGCCCTCCGGGTGATCAGTCGGCGGAGAGCCGCAGTGTGATCAGTCGGCGGAGAGCCGCAGTGTGATCAGTCGGCGGAGAGCCGCAGTGTGATCAGTCGGCGGGGCCGGGCACCAGGGTGACCTTGGCCGACTTCGGCGCTCCCGAGGAGGTGGTCCAGCCGATCGTCACCTTGTCGCCCGGGTTGTGGCTCTGCAGCGACGTGGAGAGCGCAGCCGCGGAGCTGACCGCAGCGCCGTCGACCGAGACGATGGTGTCACCGGCCTTGAGACCGGCCGACGCCGCCGGGGTGCCGGACTCGACCCCGGACACCACCGCGCCGCCCGAGGCCGGACCGGCCGGCGCCAGCTTCACACCGAGGAAACCCGGCAGGCCGAGATGGATCTGTTCGGTCTCCACGCCCTTCTGGATCTGCTTCACAACCGACATGGCCTTGGCAATGGGGATGGCGTAGCCCGACGTGGTGGTCGACCGGAGCCGACCACTGCCGACGGAGGCTGCAGTGTCGATTCCGATCACCTCGCCTGACGTGTTGGCCAGTGGCCCACCGGAGTCGCCCGACTCGATAGGGGCGCTTACCTGGATCAGGTTGGTCAAGCGCCGGGCGTTGCCTCCGCCCTCGTCGGTGGCGGTGATGGCCTGGTCAAGGGCGATGACCGTGCCGGTGGCCACGGACGGGAGACCGCCTTCGCCGCCGGCATTGCCCATGGCCACGACGCTGTCCCCGATCTTGGCCGCGGTGGAGGAGATCGAGACCGTCCTCAGGTTCGATGCGCCGTCGAGCTGGAGCACGGCGACATCGTCGGTGGGCGAGGTTCCCACCACGGTGGCCGCGTAGCTCCTACCCGTGGTGGCCACGGTGGCGAGGATCCGGGTGGAGCCGGCGATCACGTGGTTGTTGGTGAGGATCTGCCCCGCCGATGTCAGCACCATGCCCGTACCGGCGGCGACCCCGTTCTGGAAGCCGAGGGTGGTGGTGATGTTCACGATCCCGTCGTCGACCTTGTCCACCACGGCGTTCGTCGACGAGTGGATGTTGGCGGGGGCGCCGGCCGCGGTGCTCGTCGCCGGCGAGGTGGCCGGCGACAGCCGGGACTCCAGGGTGCCAATCCCGAGGGCGGTGACGAAGGCCACGAGCGCACCGACGAGGACGAGCATGGCCGAGCTGGGGCCGTGATGTTTGCTCGGGCCCGCCGGCGGGCCCGCCGAGGTCTCGTGGAGAAGCGACGTCCCTTGTCGCTGGTCCTGCCCGTCGGGGACGGCCCACCCGGCGTCGTGGTCCGCCCATCCCCGGTACTCGAACTTGTCGCTCATCGGCGTCTCCGTTTCTCTCCCTTCAGTAAACGCCTCTTCCCTTGGAAATTCCTGTGAGGACGGTGTGATGATGGCGACAGGCGGCCGGAGGGTGATTCGGGCATTCTGGGCCACGATGAACTCATCGTCGACCGGCCCGGCCGAGGAGGACGTACACGAGCGGCTCGACAGGCACCTCCGCCGCTGGCTGGGGGCGTGGCCACCGACCGGCGGGGTGACCATAGTGGCTTCGGTGATGCGGACCACGGCGGGCTGGGACGGCGCAGTGCGGCCCTTGGCGGGGGTGGCCACCCCGGGCGGCGCCGTTCTGTCCGTCCCACCCGACCGGCTCGGTGCCGTCCGGGCCGCCGGCGACGGCGCCGGCCTGGACGAGCTACTTGATCGCCTGCCCGAGGCGCTGGGCCGCCCGGACCGCCAGGTCGGACGGGGGGTGTTCCGCTTTGCCGCCTCCGCGCCGGACTTCGAGCCGGTGGGGGAGTGGATCCCCGCGAAGGACGGCCGGGTGCCGCCCTGGCTACGGCCCTTCGGCGGCGAGGTGCTGGTGGTCTTCGATGACGAGGGCAGGTACGCGGCCGGGCTGGGCATCAAGCACCACGACGATCTGGGCCAAGAGGTGGCGGTGGCCACCGAGGAGGCGTGGCGGGGGCGGGGCTTGGCCCGGGCTCTGGTGGCCAGGGCGTCGACGCGCATCCTGGCCGGCGGCGGGGTGCCGATCTACCTCCACGGTCGAGGCAACGTCGCATCGGCCCGGGTGGCGGAGGCGGCCGGCTTCCCCGATCTGGGATGGTCGGTCATGGGGCTGCCCACCGCCACCTGAGATTCGCCCGAGCGCACACCGGGGATCGGCCCTATCCTGCCGGACCGGACGAACCGTCGGGGGGACAGGACCATGTGGCACGCGGAGGTCCAGGTGCACGGCGCGCCCGCCGCCACGCTCGTCGAGAGCCCGGGCCGGACCGTCGACACCCTCTCCGAACCCGACCTGAGCCGTGGGGACCGTTGCTTCCCGTACCTTGCGTTCGGCGTCGTCGCCGGGGCGGTGATCGCCATCTCGGTCCTCGCCCACGCCCACTTGCCCTTGCTGCACCACCGTCACCGGAATTTTCAGGGTCCCGGGTGGGCCCATGCCTTCACCTGGTGGGACGGGTGGTGGTACGTCGGGATCGCCCGGCGGGGCTACCGCTTCTTCAGCATGGACCGCCAGTCGCCGGTGGCCTTCTTCCCCGGTTATCCCTTGATGATCCGCTACCTCGGGAGCGTGGCCGGCGGCCCGGTGCGGGCCGGTATCGGCCTCACCGTCGCCAGCGGCCTGGGCGCGGCCGTGCTCTTCCACCGCTGGTGCGCCCGCAAGCTCGGGACCGAAAAGGCCCGGGTGGCCGTGGCCCTCCTGCTCCTGTACCCCTTCGCGTTCTACCTGATGGGCGCCGTGTACGGCGACGCCCTGTTCCTCTTCACCGCCATGGGCGCGTTCTTGGCCCTGGAGGACGACCGCCCGGTCGTGGCCGGGCTGCTGGCCGCCGTGGCCACCGCCACCCGCCCGGTGGGCATCGCCGTCATCGTGGGCCTGTGGGTGCTGACGCTGGAGCGCAAGGGCATCGTGGGGCGGCGAGCTGAGCCGGGGCGGGCTGCGGTGCGAGGCCGGTTCACCGGGGCCGATGCGGGCCTGCTCCTGGCCCCGGTAGGGCTCGGCGCGTACTGCATCTTCCTGTGGATCCGGTTCCAGCGGCCTCTCGCCTTCCTGGACACCGCCGGGGCCCGGGGCTGGGACCAGCCACCCGGGTTCCACACGTGGTTCAAGGTCCACTGGGTCAAGGCCATGTGGAACGGTCCCTGGGTCAACGGCCATGCCGGTCACCTGCTCATCAATGCGGTGGCGACGGTGATCGCCGCGGCCTTCATACCGCTGGTCTTCCGCCGGCTCGGCCTGGGTTACGGGGTCTTCGCGTTCATCGCCGTGGTGCTGACCGCGGTGTCGACCAAGGACTTCGTCGGGATGGGCCGGTACTCCCTGGCCGCCTTTCCCTGCTTCGCAGTGGCCGGCGAGGTGCTCCAGCGCCGGCCACGGCTCATGTGGGCGACGCTCGCCGTGTCGGCGGCGGGCCTGGGCATGTTGGCCCAGCTCCACGCCCGCGGCACGATCATCAGCTGAACGGGCCGAGAACCTCGGCGTGGGTCGACGGGGCCACCCCGAAGCCGGTGCCGCCCACGAGGGCCAGGACCTGCGAGCCGACCCGCTCGAGGGCCAGGCCGTGGCGGGGTGTGGGTAACGGCGGCAGGGTCGTCCACGTCTCGCCGGCGATGTCGTACGCCTCCACCTGGGGGAATACGCCGGCCGGCGCCTCGCCGCCGGCGACGATCACCCGCCCGCCCGCCAGCGTCGCTGCCTGGCCGGCCCGAGCGGTCGGCATGGCCGGCAGGCGCTCCCAGACGTCGGTGGTCGGGTCATATCGTTCGACGGCGGCGGAGATGGCGCCCGCGCTGAGGAACCGGCCGCCGACGGTGAAGAGCGAGCGCCCGTCGGAGACCGCCGACAGGTGGTCGCGCCGGGTGAGGATGGCCCCCCCGTCCTTCCATGTCGAGCCGTCGAAGACCTCGGTCGGGCCGATGAGGGCGGCGGCGTCCCGGCCACCGGTCACGATGAGGGTCTTGCCCACCACCGCGGCGGCCGCCGCACCTCGGGGGCGGCGCAACCTGGGAAGGTCGACCCACGTCCCGTTCCGAAGGGCCAGGACCCGATCGCTGGCCCGGGCGTAGAGGTCGCGGGAGCTCACGAAGCCACCAGCGACGATGATCTCTCCCCGGTAGACGGTGGCGGCCGCGTGGTGGAGGGGAAGAGGCAGGGCCGGCCCCGGCGACCACTGGTCGCGGGCCGGGTCGTACGATTCGACCAACGCCGATGCCCCCGAGGTGGTGATGCCGCCGATCACCCAGACCCGGCCGTCGAAGGTGGTGGAGGCGACCTCCTGGCGGGCCGCCGGCGCCGCCGCCCGAGCCTGCCATGTGGGGGGCGGCGTGGTCGTAGTCGTGCCCGTGGTGACGGTCGACCCGGTGGTGACGGTCGAGCCGACAGCCGGGCCGGGCGCGCCGACCGAGGCGTCCCGACCGTCCCGGCAGGCGGCGGTGAGAACCACGACGAAGGCCAGTCCGACCAGTTTGGGTAGTGATGCCATGTGTGCCCAACCTACGGTCCGACAGGTGTTGGCGTCCGCGGCCGGGCCAATGGGGCCCAGCTGACCGAGGCGGTCGTGGTTCGGGGCGCGCGGGCCAGTCCCGCCCTGTGTGAGCGACTGGGCGCTCTGCTCGATGTCGGCATCGACGTGGTGGTTGTCGGAGTGGCCGATGACGGGCCGGCCCTCGGCCTGCCGACGGACGCCGCCGGCCGGCTGGTGATGTGGGCCGGACCCGATGCTGGCGCCGCCGAGACGTGGGCCCGGCTCCGCCTGGTGGGGGAGGGCGGGCCCGGGGCCGTGGTGGTCGACCCGGGCCTCGGCGCCCTCGACGAGGTGATCGCCGCCCACCGGGGCGTCGCCCGACCGGTCGACGACCCGGCGTGGCTGTTGGAGGTCGACGGGTACAAATCGGGCCGGGAGCGCGAAGTGGAGTCGTGGCTGACGATCGGCAACGGGCGGACCGGCACGCGCGGCTCACTGGAAGAGGGCGGCGCCGAGTCGCTCGCCGCCTTCTACGTCGCCGGGCTGTTCGGCTCGGATCCGGGGGGGCAAGCCTGTCCCGAGCTGGTGCGTGGGCCGGAATGGGCCCGGCTGGAGCCGCGAGTCGAGCCGGCAACGGCCGTCCGCCTCCGCCGCACGCTGGACCTGCGCCAGGCCGTGCTGTTCCGCGTCGGGGGAGGGTTCTGGGCCAGCCGCTTCGCCTCGCTGGCCGACAGGGCCGTCTCGGCCCTGGAGGCCCAGGGCGCGATGGCCGGCGAGCCGGCCCTGCCCACCGAGTCCGGCCCGGTGGAGGCGGCGGCTATGGCGGTGACCGGCGGGCGGGCCCAGGTATCCCTCACGGGGCGCAAGGGCGGCACGGCCTCCTTCGCCATCTCCACCTCGTCGTCGGCGGACGGGGCGAGGGTACGGCGGCTGGTGGCCGTCGGCCCGGTCGAGGGCGACGCCGCCGCCGCCCTCGACCGGGCCGAGGTTGTGGGGATCGGCGAGCTGCGGGCGCGCCATCGCCGGGCCTGGCGGGAGCGCTGGGTCGACGCCGACGTGGTGGTCGACGGCGACGCCGAGGCTCAGCGGGCGCTGCGCTTCGCCCTTTACCACCTGATCTCGGCCGGTGACCCCGAGAGCGACCGGGCGTCGATCGGCGCCCGGGCCATGACCGGGCCCGGTTACCGGGGCCACGTGTTCTGGGACACCGAGATCTTTGTCCTGCCCTTCTTCATCTGGACGCACCCCCGGACTGCCCGCGCCCTGCTGGCTTACCGGCACCGCACCCTGCCCGCGGCGCGGGCCAAGGCCGCCGGCCTGGGCTACGCCGGCGCCCTGTATGCCTGGGAATCGGCCGACACCGGCGAGGAGACGACGCCCGAGCACATTTGGCTCCCCGACGGCACCCGGCTCACCATCCTGACCGGCCTGCAGGAGCACCACATCGCCGCCGACGTGGCTTGGGCGGTGTGCCAGTACCAGCTGGTGACCGGCGACGACGCCTTCATGGCCGAGATGGGCGCCGAGATCGTGCTCGAGACGGCCCGGTTCTGGGCGTCGCGCGTCACCCAGGGCGCCGACGGCCGTCTCCACATCAACGAGGTGATCGGCCCCGACGAGTACCACGAGGGCATCGATGACAACGCCTACACCAACGTCCTGGCCCGTTGGAGCCTTCAGGCCGCCGACCGCCTGGCTGAGGAGTTCCCCGACGCGGCCGCCTCGCTCGACGTGGTGGACGAGGAGCGCCGGCGCTGGCGGACTGTGGCCGACGGCCTGGTCGACGGCTTCGATTCCACCACCCTCCTCTACGAGCAGTTCGCCGGCTTCTCCGCCCTGGAGGGCGTGCGGGCCGTCGACCTGGCCCCGCGCCCGTTCACCGGTGAGATGGTCGTCGGCGTCGAGCGCCTCCGGCACACTCAGATCGTCAAGCAGGCCGACGTGATCATGCTCGGCCTGCTCCTGCCCGAGGTGGTCGGCCCCGACGTGGCCGCGGCCAACTATCGGTACTACGAGCCGCGGACGTCGCACGGCAGCTCGCTCTCGCCCGCCATCCACGCCCTGGTGGCGGCCCGGGTGGGCGATATGGCCTCGGCGATGGAGTATTTCAGCCTGGCCGGCGGGGTCGACCTCGACAACCGCATGGGGAACGCAGCCGACGGGGTGCACATCGCCACCATGGGCGGGCTGTGGCAGGCGGCTGTGTTCGGCTTCGGCGGCGTGCGGGCCGATGCCGACGGTGACGCAGTGCGGATCGACCCTCGCCTGCCGCCCTCCTGGCCCCGCCTGTCGTTCCCGGTCCAGTGGCGTGGGGCCCGGCTTCTCGTCGAGATCACCGCGGACCGTCTGACCCTCGATCTCGACCGGCCCGCGGCCGTGGCGCTCGGCGACAACGCGCCGTCGACGCTGGGCGCCGGCCGCTTCGTGGCGATGCGGGAGGGCGGCGGTTGGTCCGAGGCACGCCGGCATGATGGGATGTCGCCAATGAGCGAGCCCGAGGCAAGCGAAGCGACCAGTACGAGCACCACCGACCGGGCCGGGACCAGCCTGGGCGCCCTCGACGCGGTGATCTTCGACATGGACGGCGTGGTCACCCAGACGGCCATCGTCCACGCCGCGGCCTGGAAGAAGCTGTTCGACGCCTACCTGCAGAGGCGATCGACGAATACCGGCCAAGCCTTCGTGGCCTTCGACGAGGCGCAGGATTACGAGCGTTACGTCGATGGCAAGAACCGTTACGACGGCGTGCGCAGCTTCCTCGAGTCGCGCGGCATCACCCTGCCCCAGGGCACGCCTGACGATCCTCCGGGCGACGCCACGGTGTGCGCCATGGGCAACGGCAAGGATGCCTACTTCCTCGAGCAGGTCCGCCACGAGGGTGTCCGGCCCTACGAGTCCACCGTCGCCCTCATCCGCGGCCTGCGCTCGGACGGTAAGGGCGTTGGCCTGGTCAGCGCCAGTCGCAACGCCGAAGAGGTGCTGACCGCGGCCGGGGTGGTCGATTTGTTCGACGCCCGTGTCGACGGTGTGGTCGCGGCCGACCTGGGCCTGCGGGGGAAGCCCGACCCGGCCATGTTCCTGGAGGCGGCCCGGCGCCTCGGCGTCGGCCCGGAGCGGGCCGCAGTCGTCGAGGACGCCCTGTCCGGGGTCGCCGCCGGCGCGGCCGGGAAGTTTGCCCTCGTGATCGGCGTTGCACGAGCCGGACAGCACGACGCGCTGCTCCAGGCCGGCGCCGACGTGGTCGTCGCCGACCTCGCCGAGCTTCCTCCAGCCGGTTAGTCACAGCCCAGCGGTAGTACGACCACCCCCTCGCCTCCGTATCCCATCGCCTACGTAAAGGGGCGAACAGAAAGAAGACATCGAGATGACCACGACCACGATCACGACCACCACCAAGTTCCTGGCCGCCCAGCGCGTCGAGCTGCTGGCCCGCCGGGAGGCCTACGTGGCCGACGTCGAACGACTGACGGCGTCGGCCATGGAGCTCAGCGAGGAAGGCGCCACCCAGGACATGGCGGACGAGGACGGCTTCGGGGAGGGCGACACGCTCAGCGTCGAGCGCGACCGCCTGCTCGTCGTGGCCGGCGATGCCCAGGCTCGCGTGGGCGAGATCGACGCCGCCCTGGCTCGGGTGGACGCCGGCACGTACGGCATTTGCGAGGTCTGCCAGAAGCCGATTCCCGAGGCCCGGCTCGAAGTCGTGCCCGAAGCCACGCTGTGCGTGTCCTGCAAGACCGGCGCCATTTTTCGTCGCCGGTAGCCGTCGCTCGTCGCCCGCACGCTGGCCGAGAGCAACGGCGCCACCCGCCAAAGGGCGGCGTACGACCGGCGTGGTGACTTCGCCGACGTCATCGCCCTCCTGCGGGCGTAGCCCGGTTCGGGGTGGTCGTCCGGCACGACGGGTGTCGCACCCATGCGGGTGCCAGACTGCGGGATGCCCCGCAGATCCCTCGGCGCTCTCGTCGCGCTCCTGGTGGGCATGGTCCCGATGGCGGCCGGTGCGGCCCAGCCCGACCGGCCGGCCACGGACACATCGGTTCCCACCGTGCTCATCGAGGGCAGGGGTTTCGGCCACGGGGTCGGCATGGCCCAGGACGGGGCCTACGCCATGGCCGCGGCCGGCTCCTCGGCCACCGACATCCTGGCTCACTTCTACCCGGGCACGTCGATCGGCCGACGCAGCGGGACCGTGCAGGTCGGCATCCTGGATTCGCCCGCGCCCGTGGTCGTCGCCCTCCCCGGTGGCGGGGAAATCCGGGCCGGCGGCGCCGCGTCGCCGGGCTTTCCGGTGACGGTGTCGCCCGGCGGGAGCGTGGCCCTGGCCTTCACCGGTGGCGCCTACCGGGCCACGCCGGTGTCGGGTGCGTCGCTGGCGGGCGTCGATCCGCCCCCCGGCGTGTCGCGCCCCGCCGCCATCGGGCCGACGGCGACCAGGCCGCCGGCCACGCCGGCCACGCCGCCTACCACCGCCGGGCTTCTCAGCCCGCTGTTGAACGCCCTCGCCCCGTCGACCGTCCCCGCCCCTGCTCTTCCGGCGACCCGTTCGGCGCCCGCCGCCCCCTCGGCCCCGGCCCCGGCCACGGCTTCCGCCGGCGCCACGGAGGCGGTATCGGGCCAGGCGCTGTCGGTGGTGCCCAGGGCCGACTCGGTGGTCGCCCTGCCGGCCGAGGGCCGCCGTTATCGCGGCACGGTGCAGGCCGCGAGCGGCGGGGGCGGGCTGCTCCTGACCAATCTGATCGACGTCGAGCTGTACCTCCGGGGCATGGGGGAGGTGCCGGCGAGCTGGCCGGCGGCGGCGCTGCAGGCCCAGGCCATCGCGGCCCGGACCGTCGCCATGGAGGCGGTCACCGCCGGTCGCCCGCTCTGTGACGACCAGCAGTGCCAGGTGTACGTGGGCGCGGGCAACGAGGATCCGGCGACAACGGCGGCGGCCGTCGCCACCAAGGGCCAGGTGCTGACCTACGGCGGAGCACTGGCCGAGGCCGTCTATTCGGCCAGCGGCGGCGGCGTCTCGGCCACGGCCGAGGAGGGCTTCGGGCCCGGGTCCCCCGACCCGCCCTATCTGAAGCCCGCCTCGTACGAGACGGCCGATCCCCAGCCGTGGTCCGTCACCGTGCCCCGGCCACAACTGGCGGCCCGCTTCGGTTACCGAGGGGAACTGACCGGGGCCCGAGTGTCCCGGACCGGCCCCTCCGGCCGGCCGTTGGAGATCACCCTCGAGG
>JBBSIS010000080.1:0-13347 GCA_038231955.1 Acidimicrobiales bacterium | reverse complement strand
GTCGCGCCCTCCCGCCGATACTTCCGGAGTGGCGGCCCTATACCTGAACGTAGGGAGCCGGTCAAGACCCTCCTGGACCGCCTGAGAGGGGCCTGACCCGGGCGGCATCGGAGCGCATCGTTCAGGTCCATGAACGACAACGCGAATCCCCACCCCAACGGTGACCGGCCGAACCCGTGGCTCGACGCGGAAGAGGTCGCACCGCTGCTCTGCACGACCGCCCACACCCTCCGCCGGCTGGCGCGACAGGGCCGCAGCCCGATCCTCGTCCGCCGCATCGGAGGCCGCTGGATCTTCTCCCGCCGGTCCGTCGAGGAGTTCATCGACGGGCATGGCGCCGAGGAGGCGAGCTAGCCGAGAGCTAGCCGTGCCGTGCCCAACAGCCCTTCCACACACTTGCACCACGGTGCGGGCCTGGAGGTTCCGACCGTGTTGAGCATCGGCAAGCTGAGCCTCGGCCAGGAGGCCTACTACCTGGAGGAGGTCCTCGACGGAGCCGAGGACTACTACCTCAGCGTCGGCGAAGCACCCGGCCGCTGGGTCGGCACGGGCGCCGCCCGCCTGGGTCTCGAGGACCAGGTCGACGGCGAGCAGCTACGGGCGGTGCTCGCCGGCCGCCGGCCGGGAACCGACGAGCCGCTGCGCCGCACCCGCGCGTCCCGGCCCGGTCTTGCCCTGACGCTGTCGGCCCCGAAGTCCGTGTCGGTCGTCTGGGGACTCGGTGACAAGGCAACTGCCGAAGCGGTCGTCGCCTGCCATGACCGGGCGGTGGACGCCGCCCTCGAGTACCTCGAGCGTCACGCCTGCCACGTGCGACGCGGCCATGCGGGAGCCGTCGTGCATGCCGGCCGGGGCTTCGTCGGCGCTGCCTTTCGCCATCGCACCAGCCGGGCCGGCGACCCGGCGCTGCACACCCACGTCCTGCTGGCCAACCTGGCCGAAGGACCCGCCGTCGATCCCGGTCGACCTCATTCGGTCGAAGTCTTCGGGGCCGTGGTCATCGTTTCGTTGGATCCCGAGAGTGACGGCAGCGAGACGCTCAGCATGGCCTTCGACTTCACAACCTTTGAGGCGCGCGACCGCTTCCCTGTCGATGTCATTGGCTTCGTCCCCGGCTACGAGTCGATCCGATGACTGGGACATCCTGCCTCCGCTTCGCGCTGGCGATCCAGAGTGCTGGTACACCTACGTCAGCCGGTCGTGGATCGAATGGCTGGCGATCTCGGTCGAGCTAGAACAGTTCGCGGAGGATCCACAGGCGGCGCCAACGCCGTCAGTGCCGGCATCCGGCCAGCGGTCGCACCGGCGCGAGCATCAGTTGTGACGTTGGCGTACGTCGAAGGTGTCGAGATCACTGCTCTGTGCGGCGTCCGCTTCTCACCCCACCGCGATCCGGACCGCTTCGAGGAGTGGGCCGGGCTGCGCTGCGGCGCTCGCGTTCCTCCGCAGGGGGGGCGTAAGAGCGCCCCCCGACGTAGGTCAGTCGATACCTGCAGCGCGAGTTGCCCGAGCGCGTCGGCGGTCTTCAGCAGTGGCGGCAGCTTCACGAGCTTCGATGCGGATGCGACCACGCTCGCGCAGGATCGTCATCACGGTCTCGGACTCAATGCGAAGCAAGTTGCCGACGGGAAAGCTGGGGACGCGCCCTTCCTTGCAGAGCCGACTGAGATGGATTCGGGACATTCCGAGGAGGTTCGCCGCTTCCGTGGTGGTCAGAGGCTTGCCGCTGGCGACGGCGGCGACTTGCTCGCCACGAGCAAACGCGTCGAGGGCGATCGCTGCACACAGATTGGTCGAGGTGGGTCCGTTGCATGGCTCGATGTCCGATACGCGCCGCCAGTGTGACAGCCGCAGGCCGGGTCTAGGGACCAGGAGTTTACTTCTCAGGTGACTTCCCATGACGCCCGATGGGAAGTACCGTGGGAACAGTGATCCAGACCCCGTTTGGCCCTGGCATACCAGAGGTCCCCCTTACGAGGTCGCCCCTGGTGCTCGTCGTCGCGCAGGTGCGCTTCGAGCGGGTGGCATCGATCGGGTCGGAGGATTTCATTGCTGGCTTTCAGGAATCAATCCGCGGCGTCTACCCGGTCATGCGACGCGAGCAGCAGGCGGGCGTGCTCGTGGGTCCGGACGGCCAGATCGCTACGGCGGAAGGCGGCCATGTGTGGAGGTTCGACGAGCGCCCCGAAGGCTGGCAGGTGACGCTCGCCCCCGACTTCGTCGCGCTGTCCACCAATCGCTACACACGCCGACGGGACTTCCTGGACCGCTTGGCAGCCATCTTGGGAGCGGTGCACCGCGAGATTCGGGTTCGTTTCTGTGAGCGCCTGGGCATCAGGTACGTCGATCGCGTGAGCGACCCCGCGTTGCTGGCTCGACTCGATGACGTGCTCCGGGTCGAGGTGCTCGGAACCGTCCTGAGTGATCCGGGCGTGAAGGGTGTCGAGCTCGTGCACGGCTTCGCTGACACGACGTACCAGCTCCCTGACGGTGTCGAGATGCACGGACGGTGGGGCGTACTACCTGCGCTGGCAACGTTCGACCCGGCGATCGCGCCGGCCGACATGCGCAGCTGGGTGCTCGACCTCGACGCCTACACGAGCGAGCCGATGCCATTCGACCCGGTCGCGCTGGGCGCTCGCGCCGAGGCGGCATGCGAGCGGATCTACCGCTTCTTTCGCTGGGCCGTAAACGATCAGTTCCTCGTTGCACACGGAGGACAGCCATGACGATGCTTGACGCAGCACCGACGTCGTCCTCAGTGCGAGCCCATCGACACGGGGAGATCGAACTCGTCCATGGCCTGATCACCGCGGCAGTCTTCGGCACCAGCGCCGGTATTTCGCTCCACACGAACCTGCGCAACGACATCTTCGGCCCGACAACCGTTCCCGCCGTGGAGCAACGTGCAGCAGCCGTGGCGGCCGATGAAGTGCGCCGGCTGCGAGACGACATCTGTCGTCGAGGTCTGACTCGGCAGGACGTCGCCCGAGGGATCGGCGTCGATCGCAGGTCTTTGTCCGGCTACGTGAGCGGCGAGATCAACCCACAACCAGAGCGCCTCGACGCGCTCCGGATACTCGCCCGCGTCACCCGGGAGATCGAGGCGGAGCGCCCAACGCGCGTCCGTGACGTTCTGCTCATGTCGAGAGGCGAAGACAGGCTGCTGGACGCGATCGGATCCGGTCGATATGCGGTCGCGACAGCATGGCGGACCTGGCTTGTCCGACTTGAGGCACACGTTGACGTGCGCCCACGGGCGGCCGTCGGCGATCAGATCTGGGCCGGAGCAGTCCGGGCTTTGGCCGACGGGCGGCTCTCCGCACCAACAGGAGCGCATACCGTCCGCAACCCCGAGACGTACGAGATGGACGTAACCGAGGCAAGTTCGTTCGAAGAAGAGCCCGTCACCGATGGGCGGCGACGCGGTTATCGGTGATCCCCGCCGACCAGTTCTACGCACCGGCCGATGGGCCACCCCAACAGGGCGACATCCTGTTGGCGGGCGTCGCCCGGCTCGTGGCGGAGGACCGGTTCACACCACCGCAGTGGTCGCCCCTCGACGCATACGACGTGACGGTGTCGTCGACCGGCGCGGTGAACGGAGAGATTCGGCTCGCAACGGGTCCAGCGCTCGTGATGGTGACGTCGCACGACTGCCATTTCGACAAGGACTGGAACCGCCGGCGATCCGCTCTGATCAAGGATGGCGTCGCTGAAGCAGACGCCGAACGTCTGGCGGATGAGGACGCATCGCTGGATCGAACGTTCACCGCTAGCCCGCTTCTTCGTCCGGACGACCTCCAAGTCGACCGTGGGAACCTGATGGCCGGCAGGGTCCTCGGCTACCTGCCTGTTCCACCTTCCGCCGACGGCCTGGTCCCTGAGGCGGTCGTCGATCTCACGTATCGGGTGACTCTTGACCGCCTCGACATCGTGCGCGTGGCCTCGGTCAGCGCCGCAGCGCGCGGCCAGCTCCGATATGCGCTGACGCGACTCGACTCGCTTCGTGCCGTGACCGTGGGCTTCGAGATCGAAGCCGTGGTGGGGCGCCACATCGAGGCGGTGACGTTCCTCTCGTCGAATCCGCTCCTCGTCCGACTAGAGCTCGACGACGGCTCGGTGATCGAGCTACTGCAGCAGCCGACTGATCCCGGTGAAGGCCCCGCTCGCCCTGCACCGCCCGGGCCGGCAGCCTGAGGAACCCGGGTATGAGCCGACTGCCCGCTGTCCGCGCCCTGTCGTCGATCGTCCGGTCGAAGCGGCGTGGGAAGCAGACGATCCGACAGTCCGCTGACTACCTCGTCGCTCATCGGAGCGATCTCGAGAGGTTCGACGATGTGCTGCACCTGGCCTTGTCGACCGACGCGGAGTACGCTCCCGGGGACACCGCCCGAACTTGTCGACACCGCACGAGGCTCGGGTATCACCTCACGGCGGTCCGCGCCGGCCTGGCCGAGGAGCTCTGGCCTCGCCAGATCTTCGTGGATGCCGAGGTCCTCGACGAGCTTGTCTTCTGGGCAGCACGAGATCCGCTCGTGTCGGATCCTGTGCAAGCGGTTCTCGAGTGGATCCGCGATGCGCGAGCCAGTCGGCCTGGCCTCATGGTGTTCCCGTTGCACTCGCTCGGCGTTCTCGGCTTCGGGCTGCTCCGTCCGTCACAGGGACGCGTGTCATTCGTGAACCCGGCGTACAGTACGCGCTGACACCCAGACCAACGCCCTCGACCGGACGATGGCGTTCCTCGCAGAGGTCGGTCGTGAGTTCGGCGTTCGAAAGCAGGTTCCGACCGAGCTGGTGAGCATTGGCGCCGAAGCCGACCGACAGGTTGGCTCGAACGAAACCCTCTGCTGGTAGTGCGCACGATTCAGGTACCGGGGTCGTACTACGGCAACGAGTGGCTGCTCGTCTCGCCCTCCGTGTCCGATCCACAACGGGGCTGCTGTGCATGCTGGCCGCGCTCCAGCCGCCGTCCGACCGGACGGGCAAGCTATTCAGCACACGGACGATGAACAACTTCCAGACCCTCGACATTCGCCACTACATCACGCTGTTCGACAACCCGACGAAGCGCGGCGCTCTCACTCGATGGCCACTGCGTCCCGATCCACGCCAGCCGGCTCTTCATCTCTGAGCTCAGCGACCTCGAGATCGACATCGATCCTGCGCATTGGCGGCGAAACCGAGCCCTCGGCGAACGGATTCACCGAGCAGCGGAGGCCGTCTAGACCGCATACCTCCGCGATCGGATCGCGGTGCCAAGGCAGAACGCAAGGACTCACACGGTTCGAAAGCTCTTCGAAGGCGTCGGCTTCTTCCGGCGCTCATACCAGCGTGGTTCGAGCGACTGGAGGGCGGAGGTTCGAATCCTCCCGGGGGCACCAAAAGAGGCCCGACCCTCGGGATAGACGAGGCGGATGCTGACGGCCCGATCGGCTTCATTCCAGAGGATGGCGGCACGGGCCGAGCCTGTTTCGGCCACGAGCAACGGGACGACGCCGGAGGTGTCGAAATACGCGATCACCGCCGCTGGTCGGCGATGAGGTCGGAAACGGTCCCCGTTGCCTTGACCGGAGCTCCGGCGCCGCGCTTGGGCTGAGGCGCGGGGGTCACGACCCCCTCGGCGATGAGCCGGTCGAGCACCCGCTCGGTGCTGACGCGGCGCACTCAGGCGACGGGACTCCCGCGGTCGGTGACGATGACCTCCTCGCCCCCACGCACACGTTCGAGGTACCGGCTCAGGTTGTTGCGCAGCTCCCTCACACCCACCTCTATCAAAGGCGTGGCTCGGCAACCGTTGATCTCGGCCATCGAGCCTGAGGACGAATGGCTGCCCCGTCTAGGCTCGCGACCCTTCGTTCCGGCGGGCCACATCGTCGCCCACTACGCCGAACCTTCCCGCCCCGACGATGGCGACGGACGCTGGAGGTGGTCGACATCCTGAGCAGGTTTGGAGAGCATCGTCCAGATCACGCCGGCCGGCGTCGGCGGGCCTTGACCGACATCTGCGACACGTTCGTGCCCGGGTCCGACGTACGTCCCTCGGCCAGTGGCTTCGGCGTGCCCGATGCCCTGCTCGCGGTGGCGGAGACGAACCTCCGGGTCGCCGAGAGGCGACAGCTTGAGATGCTCCTCTCGCTCTGGGACACCAGGCTCGTCACCATGGTCGGCGGCGGCGGCCTTCGTCGCTTCCGCGACCTTTCACAAGAGGACCGAGAGCGCGTCCTGCTGTCGTGGTGCGACAGTCGCCTGCCCCAGCGCCGGGCCGCCTTCCAGGCGCTGCGCAAGGCGGCCACCTCGCTCTCCTACATGCTCCCGGCCGCAAACGGACGCAACCCGGCGTGGGACTCGATGGGCTATCCCGGTCCTCCCGGGCGAGTGGCCGACGCTCCCCCGAAGGAGATCCAGCCCCACACGGTCGATGGAGAGGCCACCCTCGACTGCGACGTGTGCGTGGTGGGTTCGGGCGCCGGCGGAGGGACGGCGGCGGCCGTGCTGGCCGACGCCGGCCTCGACGTGGTCGTCCTCGAAGCCGGTGACTACCTCGACGACGGGGACTTCGACGGTGCCGAGCTCGATGGGTACTCACGCCTGTACCTGGGGGCGGCCGCCCTGGCCACCGTCGACCAGAGCGTCGGGCTCTTCGCCGGGGCGTGCCTGGGCGGGGGGACGGTCGTCAACTTCACCACCTGCTTCCGCACCCCCGACCAGATCCGGTCGGAGTGGGCCGGCCACGGCGCCGAAGCCATGGCATCGGACGACTTCACCCAGAGCCTGGACGCTGTGTGGGACCGCCTCGGCGTCACGACTGATCACAGCCGGCCGTCTCGCCGAGAACAGCTGATGAAGCGGGGCCTGGAGGAGCTCGGGTGGCACGTCGACGCCATGCCCCGCAACGTGGCCGGCTGCGACGAGGCGGTGTGCGGGTACAGCCCGTTCGGCTGCCTGGCCGGAGCCAAGCAGTCGACCACCAAGACGTGGCTGACCGACGCCTGGCGGCAAGGGGCTCGCATCCTGGTGCGCACCCGCGCCGAGCGGGTGATCGTCGAGAACAGTCGGGCCAAAGGTGTCGAAGCCCGCACCAGCGACGGCCACAAGGTGACGGTGCGGGCGCGAGCCGTGGTGGTGGCAGCCGGCGCCATCCACACCCCTGCCCTGCTTCGGCGTTCGGGCCTAGACAACGAGAACATCGGCCGTCACCTCCGACTCCATCCCGTGACCGGCGTGGCCGGGGTGTTCGGGGAGGAGATCCGCCCCTGGGAGGGCGTGATGCAGGCGGCCTACTCCGACGAGCTGGCCGATCTCCACGCCGGCTATGGCATGAAGCTGGAGTCGGCGCCCTTCCACCCGAGCGTCCTGGCCATGTACGCACCCTGGAGAGGAGCGCGCCAGCACGAGGATCTCATGGGACAACTCGCTCACCTCGTACCCATCGGCATGCTGTTACGGGACAGCAGCGAGGGCGAGGTGCGCGTCGGCCGGGACGGCCAGCCTGCGGTCCACTACAAGCTCAACGACTTCGACATCGGCCACGTCCGTACCGGCCTGGACGGGGCAGCCCAGGTGCTCGAGGCCGCCGGCGCCACCTCCATCTTCTCGGCCCACAAGGACTGGGTCACCTACGAGCCGGGCCGAGGGCAAGGCCGAAAGAGGTTCCTGGAGGCGGCGGACCGCTGCAGTTGGGGGGCGGGACAGTGTGTGTTCACCTCTTTTCACATCATGGGGTCCGCCCGCATGGGCGGCTCCCCCCGCCACTCGGCGTGCAACCCCGAGGGCGAGACCTGGGAGGTCCAGGGCGTCTACGTATGTGACGGCTCGACCTTCCCGACTGCCTCGGGCGTGAACCCCATGATCACCATCGAGGCCATCGCCCACCTCAACGCCTGGCGACTGGCCGAGAGGCTCGCCTGACCCTGAGCGCCGCCGACAACCCGGGATCACCGACGATCAGTGGACGATGGTGATGCCGGCGGACTTCGCCACCAGCCAGGGCGACCACACCCCGACGTTGCGTGAGATCGTCAACTACCACACCTATGACGACGCCTGGGTGCCGGACATGCTGGCCGGGCGGACCATGGAGGAGGCGGGCAAGGACAAGTTCGCCGGCGACCTCCTGGGCGACGAGCCCAAGGTCAGCTTCGCAGCCATCGTCGACAAGGCCTGTGCTGCCGCCTTGGACCTCGAAGACCTGGACCGGACCGTCCACTGCTCGTTTGGGGACTTCCCCGCCCGGGAGTACTTCTGGCAGATCAACGGCTTTCGAGCCCTGCGGGCCCATGACATCGCCAAGGTCATCGGTGCTGACACCACCCTTCCAGATGCGCTGGTCCAGGGCATCTGGGACGAGGTCAGGCCCCACGCCGAGGAGTGGCGGTCCATCGGCGTGTTCCCGGCAGCGGTGGCCGTTCCCGACGACGCACCGCTCCAAGACCGCCTCCTGGGCCTGACCGGACGTGAGCCCGACAGAGGATAATTGGAGTTGACTTCGGCGTTCTGGCCCCCGAAACGCATGGATTTCGTCTCGCTCCTGGGGCCAGAAGCGAGGGAGCTATCCGCTTGAGGTCGACGGTCGCTCGATGTCGGGCTCCTGACCTTGACCGACCAGGCGGTTCCACAGCTCGTAGTCAGTGTCGCGCTTGGCCACGTAGCGGTTGTCGGGGCCGGCCTCCTGGCTGCCGATGGCCTTGAAGGGGCCGCTGGCGAGGTCGTCGAGATCGACGTAGGTGCCGCCCTGCTCCAGGCGAGTGCCCACGGCCAGCACCGACAGCCGGGAGAGCTCCTCGCTGTCGAGGTCGCCCAAGCCCTCGACCAGATCCTTGTCGTCGGCAGCGGGGGTGCTCTCCTCGACATGGCCTCCGAGCGCCTCAGGCGGGGTGGCCGGGGCCAGGTCGGCCGAGAAGTCCTCCTCGGGTTCGCCGGCCTTGGGCCGGCTGGCCTCCTCGGCGGCAACGTCGTGGGTCTCGGCGTGGCGCCCCTCGGGGCCTCCCTGATCGGAGAACGGCTTACGGGCGTCGCCCGGGCTCTGGTCGTGCTGTCCTCGCCTGGGCATTTTGCTCGCCTCCGCTTGTCGTATGGGCCTGCCATCTTCCCAGACTTCGACGCCCGGGGGGGACAGGTCAGCCCTCCCTGGGCTCGGATCGGCGCCACACCCCGTAGGCTGGGACAGCTTGCCGGGCGCCGTTTGCCCTGCGACGCTGCTCCCAGTCCCGAAAGGTTCCCCATGTCCGCGCGTAACGACCTGCGCAACGTCGCCATCATCGCCCACGTCGACCACGGCAAGACCACGCTGGTCGACGCCATGTTGTGGCAGTCGGGCATCTTCCGAACCAACCAGGACGTAAACGAGAGGGTGATGGACTCCACCGACCTCGAGCGGGAGAAGGGCATCACCATCCTGGCCAAGAACACCTCGGTGCGCTTCGGCGGGGTCAAGCTCAACATCGTCGACACGCCTGGCCACGCCGACTTCGGCGGCGAGGTGGAGCGGGCACTGGCCATGGTCGACGGCGTCCTGCTGCTGGTCGACGCCGCCGAGGGCCCCCAGCCCCAGACCCGCTTCGTGCTGCGCAAGGCCCTCGAGTCCCGCCTGCCGGTGATCCTGGTGGTCAACAAGGTCGACCGGGCCGACGCCCGGGTGGCCGAGGTGGTCGACGAGGTCTACGAGCTGTTCCTCGACCTCGATGCCGAAGCCGACCAGATCGAGTTCCCCATCGTCTACTGCAACGCCAAGGAGGGGTGGGCCTCGCTCACCCCCGAGATCGACGGGGTCGACCTCAAGCCCCTCTTCGAGCTCCTGCTCGACCGGATCCCGGCCCCCACCTTCGAGGACGGCCACCCGCTCCAGGCCCTGGTCACCAACCTCGACCGCTCCCCTTACCTCGGTCGCCTGGCACTGTGCCGGGTGCGCCAGGGCACCATCAACCAGGGCCAGCCAGCAGCGTGGTGTCGAGCCGATGGCAGCATCGAGCGGGTCCGCCTCAGCGAGCTGTTCGTCACCGAGGGGCTGGAGCGCGTGGCCGCCAGCGAGGCCGGTCCGGGTGAGATCATCGCCGTGGCCGGGCTGCCCGACGTCACCATTGGTGAGACGCTGGCCGACGGCGACGACCCCCGCCCCCTGCCGGTGATCACCATCGACGAGCCCAGCCTGTCGATGACCGTGGGGGTCAACAGCTCGCCTCTGGCCGGTCAGGACGGCACCAAGCTCACCGCCCGGATGCTGAAGAACCGCCTCGACACCGAGCTGATCGGCAACGTGTCGCTGCGGGTGCGCCCCACCGACCGCCCCGACACCTGGGAGGTCCACGGCCGGGGCGAGCTTCAGCTCGCCGTGCTGGTGGAGACCATGCGCCGGGAGGGCTTCGAGCTCACCGTGGGCAAGCCCCAGGTCGTCACCAGAGAGATCGACGGCAAGCTCCACGAGCCCATGGAGCGCCTCAGCGTGCACGTCCCCGAGGAGCACCTCGGCGTGGTGACCAGGCTCCTGGCCACCCGCAAGGGCCGGCTCGAGCAGATGGTGAACCACGGCACCGGCTGGGTGCGCATGGAGTACCTGGTGCCGGCCCGGGGACTGATCGGCTTCCGCACCGAGTTCATGACCGAGACCCGGGGCACGGGCATTCCCCACCACGTCTTCGAGGGCTACGAGCCCTGGCACGGGACGCTGCGCACCCGCTCCAACGGCAGCATCGTGGCCGACCGCCGGGGGGCCACCACCACCTTCGCCCTCATGAACCTGCAGGAGCGGGGGGAGATGATCGTGGGCCCCGGTGTCGAGGTCTACGAGGGCATGATCGTGGGCGAGAGCTCCAGGGGTGACGACATGGACGTCAACCCGGTCAAGGAGAAGAAGCTCAACAACATCCGCTCCTCTACGGCCGACGTCCTCGTCCGGCTCTCTCCCCCACGCCCCGTCTCCCTCGAGCAGGCCCTGGAGTTCATCGCCGAGGACGAGTGCGTGGAGGTGACGCCCAAGGCGGTGCGCCTGCGCAAGGCGGTGCTGGTCGCCACCGAGCGACGGCGTGACCAGAAGCGGGCCCGCACGGCCTGACCTGCCGGGATGGGTCACGATCGACGACGCCTCGCCGGTACCCTCGGAACGACTGAGCAATTGTTAGAGGAAGGATGGCGATGACCGAGAAGGCCACGTTCGGAGCTGGGTGCTTCTGGGGGATCGAGGCGGCCTTCCGCCAGGTCCCCGGGGTGGTTTCCACCGCGGTGGGCTACATGGGTGGAACCAAGGACAAGCCGAGCTACCGGCAGGTGTGCACCGGTCGCACCGGCCACGCCGAGGTGGTGCAGGTGGAGTACGACCCGGAGAAGCTCTCCTACGACGACGTGCTGGCCGTGTTCTGGGACAACCACGACCCGACCACCCCCAACCGCCAGGGACCCGACGTGGGTACCCAGTACCGCTCGGCCATCTTCTACCACGACCAGGGACAAGAGGCGATGGCGACCAAGGCCCGCGACGAGCTCGAGGCGGCCGGCCGGTTCCGCCGACCCATCGTCACCGAGATCATGCCCGCCCCGACGTTCTGGCCTGCCGAGGACTACCACCAGCAGTACCTGGAGAAGCGGGGTCTGTCGACCTGTCGGATCTAGGGCACACTAGAAACTTCCCAGCAGGGCGCAGGAGCAGGAGCCATGTCGTTCAAGATCGGTGATCACGTTGTCTACCCGCACCACGGCGCCGCCGTCATCGAGCGCAAGGAGATGCGGGAGGCCTTCGGCGAGCAGACCGAGTACCTGGTCCTGCGCATGGCCCACGGTGACCTCACGCTGTCGGTGCCGTCCGACAAGGTCGAGGAGGTCGGCATGCGCCGGCCCATCAGCGTCGAGGACGTGGAGGACCTGTTCCAGCTACTGTCGAAGAAGGACGTACGGGAGCCAGGCAACTGGAGCCGACGGTTCAAGAACCACCAGGAGAAGCTCAAGACGGGCGACGTCTACCAGGTGGCCGAGGTGGTGCGGAACCTGGCCTTGCGGGAAGCGGCCAAGGGCCTGTCGGCCGGCGAGAAGTCGATGCTGGAGCGGGCTCGCAGCATCCTCGTCTCCGAGCTCAGCGTGGCTCTCAGCGTCACCGAGGACGAGGCCCTCGAACGCCTCTCCGCCGAGATCGCCTGAGTGGTGCTGACGCCCGAATCGGGCGCAGCCTCAGCCACCCAGCCCTACAGCCACAGGGCGAACCACACCTCCTTGCCTCCGTCGGTGGCATCGACGCCCCAGGCGCTCGAAACGGCATCCACCAGGTCGAGACCTCGCCCTGACATGGCGTCCGGGCCCACGTTCTGCGCCACCGGCGGCGCCGGGCTCTGGTCGTGCACCCCGATACGCACCATCGCCGGCGTGAAGCTGATCCGCAGCTCGATCCTGCCCCCCAGCTCGCTCTGGCCATAGAGCACGGCATTGGTCACCAACTCGCTGGTGAGTAGAACGCACATGTCGCTCGCCCCGTCAGCACCGTTTCGGTGTACTTCGCCGGCCACGAACTGACGTGCCCTGCGGACGCTGGCGGCCTGCGCCCGCAGTTGGAGACGATGGTGCACGATGGGCATTGGCCCGCCCCCGGGTCGCTGTTTCGGTCTAGGCAGTTGTGCCCCGCCGGCCTCGGTGTGACACCTCGGGGCGTGGCCATGATGGCAGCGCAACTGCCTTGACCGACGGGGTCGGACGGTAGGGTCGAACCGGTGAGGACCGCGCTGGCGTTGGTGACGGCAATCCAGAGGTCGCCCACCTCGCAAGAGATCACAGACGCTTGCGGGCAGGAGCGGGGCGTCGCCTGCGTGTGGGCGATGGAGAGGATCCACAACCCGCTGCTGGCCACGACCGTCAAGTTCCTCGTGAACACGACGCCGAAGATCGTCCTCATCATCGCCCTGGCTATGGTCGCCACCCGGCTGGCCCGCCGGGGGATCCGGCGCTTCGTCCGCAGCTTCGAGCAGCCCGGGGTGCAGCGGACCCTCGGGAGCATCCGCGACCGCACGCCGACCGCACTGCTGGCCACCGGCCCGGTCAACATCCGGGCCGGCCAGCGAGCCGAGACCATCGGCGCCGTGCTGCGCAGCCTGGTCACCGCCGTGATCTGGACCATCGCCCTGTTCACCATCCTGGCCGAGTTCAGTATCAACCTGGGCCCGTTGATCGCCGGCGCCGGGATCGTGGGCGTGGCCCTGGGCTTCGGCTCCCAGAGCCTGGTAAAGGACTTCCTGTCGGGCATGTTCATGTTGGTCGAGGACCAGTTCGGGGTGGGTGACATCATCGATGTCGGGGATGCCTCGGGCACGGTGGAAGGCGTGAGCCTGCGCACGACCCGGCTCCGCGACGTCGAGGGGACGGTGTGGCACT
>JBBSIS010000079.1:0-13370 GCA_038231955.1 Acidimicrobiales bacterium | reverse complement strand
CGAGATCGGCGAGGAGGTCGGTCTCGGCCGTCCCGGGCGGCGCGGCGCAGCGGATGAACCACTCCTGGCCGAACCCGCCCTCGAACAGCTCAGGGGCCATGGCCAGGAAGAAGGACGTCTCGGAGATCTGGCTGGCATGGGCAGCCATGGCGGCCCGCTTGCGCACCAGCCATGGCCGGATATCGACGGTCGTGGTGATGCGGTCCTCACTGACACCGAGGCTCTTCAGGTCGTCGGGGTTGAGGTCGGCGGGCATCTCGGCGCCGCGGTCGACCGCGGCTTGCATGCTGCGCTGCATCTGGTCGCGGTTGATCGTGTTCATGTACACCCTCGGGGTGCCGGCCAGCTCGGCGGCCCGCAGCCCGACCCGGTGCACCTGGATGTGGTCCGGGTGGCCGTAGCCGCCGTTCTCGTCGTACACGGTGAGGACGTCGGCACCCTCGTCGGTCAGGATTGCGGCCAGGCGGGAGGCGGCCTCCTCGACGTCGGCCTGCCAGAAGGACTCGGGCGCCTCGTTCTCGGGCGTGCCGATCATGCCCGAGTCCACGTAGCCCAGGAACTCCAGGCGGGCGGCGCCGAGAATGTCGGCGCAGGCCTGGGTCTCCTTCACCCGTCGCTCCCCCAGCGTCTCTCCCGGCGCCAGGAATCCCTCCTCCACTTCCCCGTGCTCGCCCCGGGTGGCGACGACGAGGACCACCCGGTGGCCTTCGTCGGCCGCCTTGGCCATCACCCCGCCGGTGGCGATGGACTCGTCGTCGGGGTGGGCGTGGAAGGTCACCAGCGTCGCCATCGGCGCGACGATACCGCCGCCGACCACGAACTGGTGACGCCCCGATGGTAAATGTCGCACGGCGTGGCACCAGTTCGTAGGCTCTCGTCCCCGTGCCTGCCACCGTCCTGCCCCCGGGGTTCCGCTTCGGCGTGGCCACCTCGGCGTTCCAGACCGAAGGCGGCCTCAACGGGCCGGGACAGCCGGCCAACGACTGGCTGGAGTGGGAGCGGTCGGGCCGGGTCGAGCCATCGGGCGCCGCCGTGTCGTTCTGGGACGACTACGAGGCGCAGCTCGACCGGGCGGTGGCCGCAGGCTGCGACGCCTTTCGCCTGTCGATCGAGTGGGCCCGCTGCGAGCCGGCCGAGGGCGTAATCGACGAGGAGGCCTTCGGCCGCTACCGGGCCATCCTCGACGCCTGCCGGGCGCGAGGCCTACGGCCCACCGTCTGCCTGCATCACTTCACCCATCCCCACTGGCTGGGCCCCGACTTCTGGCTCGACCTCGACAGCCCCACCCGCTTCGCCACCTGGGTGGCGGCCGCGGTGGCCCGCCTGTCCGACGGGTGCCGTCACTGGCTGACCCTGAACGAGATCAACGGCTACGCCGTCCAGGCCTACGTGCTCGGCACTCTGCCCCCGGGGCGGTTGCTCGCTCATGGCGACCTGGTACGGGCCCTCGACCACATGCTGGCCGGCCACGTGCTGGCCCACGCCGCCATCCACCGGCGCCAGCCGGAGGCGGTGGTCTCGACCGACAACCACGCCTCGTCGCTCTACGAGCTCGACCGCCTGCTCCTCGACGTGCTGTTGGCGCGGGGCGACGGGATCGGGCGCCAAGAACTCGGCGCGTGGCTGGCCGAACGCCGGGCCGAGCAGAACACGGTTCTGGGCCGGGGGGCCCGCCGGGCCGACGCCGTCATCAGGCGGCTGACCGGCAGCATCCTGCCCCTCGACCAGGCCCTTCCCCGGGCCGTCGCCGCCGTCTACGACGGCCGCCACGAACGCCCGCTCGACCTGGTGTCGGTCAACTACTACGACCCCGTCGCCGCCGACCACCTGCGCCCGCCGGGCCACCGCACCGTCGGCGGGCGGACGTGGGCGCCGGTCGGCAAGCAGTGGGACATGGCCGTGCACCCGGAGGGCATGCTGGGCTATCTGCGGCTCAACCACCATCCCGACCTGCCCATGGAGATCGCAGAGAACGGGCTGTGCAACCGGGTGCTCCGGGGCCGGGGTTGGCCCCGCGGCGACGGATGGGACCGGGCCCGTTCGCTGCGGGCCCACCTGGCCGCCGTCGTGGCCGCCCTGGACGAGGGGCTGCCCATCGTCGGCTATTTCCACTGGACCCTGGGCGATTGTTACGAGTGGGGCTCCTACGAGCCGCGGTTCGGCCTGTACGGCGTGGATCGGGAGCGGGGCGGTCGCTGGAGCGACCTCGACGCCATGGGTGGCGACGCCGCCGGCGCCTACCGCCGCCTGGCCGACGGCCTTCGCGCCGGCGACCGCTCGGTGGTCCTGTAGGCGCAGCCCAGCCCGCCTACAGGCGGTCGAGCAGCTTGGCCTTCTTGAGGTCGAACTCGGCCTGGGAGATCACGCCCCGCTGGCGCAGCTCCTCGAGCTTCTCGAGCTGCTCAAGGGGCGACAGCTCCCGGCGTCCGGCGCTGCGGTCGGCGTCACGGGCGGCGGCGGCCTCGATGGCCCGGTGGATCTCGTTCTGCGTGTCCTGCGGGTGGGCGAAGCTGCCGAACTGCGACTGGCCCCGCTCGCCGCCCGACTCGACCAACAGGTCGCCGGCGCCCAGGACGCGCTGGACCAGGCTCTGGTGATAGCTCACGTCGTTCAGGCGCTCCAGGGGAATCTCCTTGCCCTGCCTGGAAACCACGCCCTTGCGGTAGATCAGGCGGTCGGTGGTCAGGACGAAGTCGGTGGTGACCCACTGGGCGTAGCGCACGAGGAAGAAAAGCAGGGCGACGAGCGCCAGGGCCAGTGCCGGATAGATGACGAGGTCCACGTTGACGGTGGCCACCCAGAGGGCGAGAGCCAGCGCGGCCACGAGGGCCAAAGCAGGGCCGACCAGGAAGACCCAGTGCGGCCGCAGGTCGAGGATGATCTCCTCGCCGTCGTTCAGGTACTTCCGGGGAAAGCCCATGTCGTGAAAAGGCTACTTGTAGACCTTGCGGGGGAACACGGAGTGAGCCGATGTCACCCGGTCGAGGAACAGCAGCCCGTCGAGGTGGTCGAGCTCATGGAGCAGGGCGCGGGCCTCGAAGGCGTCGGCCTCGATCTCGACCACCTCGCCCTGGGGGCTGAGTCCCCTCACCACGACCTCTGTCGCCCGGGCCACGTCGCCGGTGAGGTCGGGGATGCTGAGGCAGCCTTCCCGGGCCGTGACCGGCGCCGACGACGACACCAGCTCCGGATCGAACATCACCACCTCGCCGTGGCATGACCGGGCCTTGCGGTGACCGGTGACGTCGATGACGAACGCCCGCAGCCCGACGCCGATCTGGGGGGCGGCCAAACCCACGCACGCAGTGCGGGCGCGCATGGTGTCGACCAGGTCGACGGCCAGGGCAAGGGCGACGTCGTCGAGGGTCTGGACGGTTGTGCACCGCTGTTGCAGGACCGGATCGGGTAGGGCCAAGACCGGCCGGACCGCCATCAGCCGGCCACCGACCGCGCCACCGACAGCGCCGGCGCACGTGCCGCCGCTACAGGATGTCGGCCGCGGAGGGGTGCAACCGGCACGTCACCCCCAGCGTGTCGGCGGCAGCCCCCAGCCGGCGCTCCAAGTCCCGGGGATCAGTGCCGGCGGGGAAGGTGACGTCGAGGACCATGGCGTAGACCGGGTCGTCGGCCGTGCCGGTGACCCTGGTGGTCAGGTCGACAATGTTCACCGCCGACCCCGCCAGTAGCGAGGCCACGCCGTGGACGATGCCAGGGTGGTCGGCGCCGTAGACGGAGACCGTCCACGATGTGGCCTCGGGCCCATCGGCGGGAGCGGGCGGCTCGGTGGTGGGCCGGACGGTGACGACCAGCCCGAGAGCGGCGGCCGGTGCGGCCAGGGCGGCCTCGAGATCGGTGGCACCGACTCCTGTCGGAGCGGCGACCACCAGCATCATGGCGAACTGGCCTCGGAGGATGGTCATGGAGCTGTCCTCGAGGTTGCAGCCGTGCTCGGCGAACACCCCGGTGACGGCGGCCACGATGCCGGGCCGGTCGGCCCCTACGGCGGTGACGGCGAAGTGGTTCACGGCGGCTGGTCTGTGCCAGCTCAGGCGAACAGCCGGGTCTGGCCGAGCCGGCCCACGGCCTCGCGCCACGAGAAGAGGCGGCGGGCGCGGGACAGGGTGATGCCCTGGTTGTAAGGCTGGTCGAGCAGCCAGGATTCGCACACCTCGGCCAGCAGCTCGGCCTCGGCGGGATTGTCCTCGATGGTCACGTCGGCGCCCAGCCGACGAGCCACCTCGGACTTGGTGCCCGCCGGAGTGTGATGGATCTCCTCGACCGGAAGGCGGTGCTGCGCCATCCAGGCCCGGGTGGCCCGGTCGAGATGGGCCGGCCGCGCGGTGATGCCGACCAGATCCCACCCGGCCCGGCGCAGGTCGGTCAAGGCGGCCGCCACGCCCTCGCAGAGCGGCGCGGCGGTGTAGAGCCCGGGGTCGGCGAAGGTCTCGTCGAGAAACGCCGAGAAGTGGTCCTGCGGGATCCCGAGGCGCAGAAGGCGAAGGTCGTAGCTGCGCCACGTGGAGGGATGGCTGGTCACGTTGAAGCGCTCGGCGATCCGGGCAGCCACGCCGGGGCCGAGATCGCACAGGACGCCGTCGAGATCGAGACCGCAGAGCACGGGAAGAAGGCTACCGGCAGGCTACGACAGTCCTACGACCTGGGCCCAGCGGCAAGGTCATTCCACGTGAACGGGGCGCGCAGCCCATCGAACATCGGGAAGTGCCTGACGTTGAGAGTGGCGAGATCGAGGCCACTGATCTGGGCGGTGGCGGCCGCGAGGTAGTCACCCAGACGTGCACCATCCACCATCCTGTCTCACCCCGTCGGTACGTTCGATCAGGTTATGAGCCCCGCCAATCAGTCGATCGGGAACCGGTCCACGTCGACCGATCTGCTGGCCGGCCTCACTCCGGCCCAGCTCGACGCGGTCACCACTCCGGGTCAGCCCCTGTGCATCCTGGCCGGGGCCGGATCGGGGAAGACCCGTGTCCTCACTCGACGTATCGCCTGGCGGGTGGCGGAGGGCGATGCGCTGGCCGCTCATGTCCTGGCTCTCACCTTCACCCGGCGGGCGGCCGAGGAGCTCTCGTCGCGGCTGGCCGCCCTCGGGGTGCGCGACCAGGTGGCGGCGGGCACGTTCCACGCCTTGGCCTACGCCCAGCTCCGGCGGCGGTGGGCCGATTCCGGCCAGCGCCCCCCCGCCCTGCTCGACCGCAAGCTCCGCCTGTTGTTGCCGCTCCTCCCCCACCGACGCGCACCCGGGGAGCCGGGTGCGGCCGACCTGGCCGGCGAGATCGAGTGGGCCCAGGCCCGCATGGTCACTCCGGCGGGCTACGAAGCCGCAGTCGCCGCCGCCGGCCGCAAGCCGCCCCTGCCCGCCCCCACTGTCGCCCTGCTCTACGAGCGGTATCAGGAGGCCAAGCGGCGCAAGGCCCTGGTCGATTTCGACGATCTCCTTTTGCTGTGCGCCCATGCCCTGGAGACCGACGCAGATTTCGCCGCCACCCAGCGCTGGCGTTTCCGCCACCTCTTCGTCGACGAGTTCCAGGATGTCAACCCGCTCCAGTTCCGCGTCCTCGAGGCCTGGCGCAACGGGCGCGACGACCTCTGTGTCGTGGGTGATCCCCGCCAGGCGATCTACTCCTGGAACGGCGCCGACCCCCAGTACCTCACCGGCTTCGCCCGCCGGTTCACCGGCGCCACCGTCGTCCACCTCGACGAGAACCACCGCTCGTCGCCCCAGGTGGTGGCGGTGGCCAACGCCGTCCTGGGCGAGAGCCGTGATGCCCGTCCGCTCCGGGCCACGGCCGGCGACGGACCACTGCCCACGGTGACCGCCTACGCCAACGAGGCCGAGGAGGCCCGCTTCGTCACCCGGGCCCTGCGCCGGCGGGGCGGCGCCGGCCGCTGGTCCGACCTGGCGGTGCTGGCCCGCACCCACGCCCAGCTCGTGACCTTCGAGGAGGCACTGAAGGCCGCCGCCGTCCCCTACCGGCTGCGGGGGGCCACATCGTTCCTCGACCAGCCGGGCGTCCAGGAGGCGGTCCTCGACCTCCAGCGCCGGCCCGCCGGAGCGCCCCTGTCCGCCGCCCTGCCCGACCTCGACGCCGCGGCGACGGCTGTCGACGATGGCCCGAGCACCGCCGAGCGCCGGGGTCACCTGGAGGCTCTGGCCCGCCTGACCCGGGAGCACCTCGCCGTGGACCCGCAAGCGTCGGTAGGCGGCTTCGTCGCCTGGCTGCGGGCCCGGCTGGCCCGGGAGGAGCCGATGTCGGGCAGCCAGGCCGTGGAGCTGAGCACCTTCCACGCCGCCAAGGGCCTGGAGTGGCCGATCGTATTCGTGGTCGGGCTGGAGCAGGGCCTGCTCCCCATCGGCCACGCCACCACGCCGGAGGCCCGGGCCGAGGAACGACGGTTGCTCTATGTGGCCGTGACCAGAGCGGAACGGGAGCTGCACTGCTCCTGGGCCGAGCGCCGGACGTTCGGGCCCCGGACTGCTCCCCGGTCACCGTCGCCGTGGCTAGGAGCGGTGGAGGACGTGATTCGGGCCCTCGACCTGGCCGACGGACGCGGAGGCGAGGGGTGGCGGAGCGCGGTGGACGACGGTCGAGCGCGGCTCCGGTCGGGCGCCGGCGGCCGGCGTGTGGCACGCGCCGGGGAACAGGCCGACCCGGGCGTCCTGGCCGCCCTGCGGTCGTGGCGAGCGGGCGCGGCACGGGCCTCGGGCGTACCCGCCTATGTGGTGTTCCACGACACCACCCTTGCCGCCGTGGCCGAAGCCCGTCCCCACGACCGCCGGTCCCTACTGGCGCTGCCGGGCATGGGCCCGGTCAAGGCCGAGCGCTACGGCGAGGCGCTGTTGGCCGTGGTGGCCGCCTGCGGGGAAGCCGATTGAGAAGTCGTCGACACGTGAGGGGATCGGCGCGCCAACGGGTTGAACGGCACGCCCGCCGCAGCACGAAGGAACTGCACCAGGATCTCGGGTTGATCGCATCGAGCGACCCGACGACCACGGGCTGGTACCTCTTCCTGTGGGAACCCGTCTGGCTCCTGGGCGGAGCGCTGTTCCTCGCGCGGTGTGGCGGTACAGCCGGAGGCGACCTGGCGGCCATGGCCCCATGGCCGCCATGGGATCGGCTGTGGCCCCGCTACAGATCGAAGTCGACCAGCAGGGGGGCGTGATCTGACGGGAGCTTGCCCTTGCGGGCCTGGCGGTCGATGATGGCCCATGTGGCCCGCTCGGCCATGGCCTTGGTGGCCAGCACCAAGTCGATGCGCAGGCCCCGGCCCTGGTGGAAGTCCCCCGCCCGGTAGTCCCACCACGAGTACACGCCGGCCTCGGGGTAACGCGCCCGGAAGACGTCGGACAGGCCCCACCGGCACATCGCCGCCACCGCCTCGCGCTCGGCCGGGCTGACGTGGGTGCCGCCGTGCAGCTTGGTCGGATCCCAGACGTCGCGATCGTCGGGGGCGACGTTGAAGTCGCCGCAGATGGTCAGTTTGGCGGTGGGATCGCCCGTGGTCTGGACGTGCAGGCGCAGGCGCTCCAGCCACGCCAGCTTGGCCTCGTAGTGCTCGGTGCCCACCATCCGGCCGTTTGGGACGTAGACCGAACCCACCCGGACGCCCCCGCACGTGGCCCACAGGAGCCGGGCTTCGGTGGTCTCGTCCTCGGCCTGGTCGGAGAAACCGGCCGTCACGTCGTCCAGCCCGACCCGGCTGAGGATGGCGACCCCGTTCCACCGGCCCTCGCCGCAGTGGGCCGAGTCGTAGCCGAGCGCCGAGAACGCCAGTGCCGGGAAGGCGCTGTCGGCCAGCTTGGTCTCCTGCATGCACAACACGTCGGGGCGGGCGTAGGCCAGCCACTCCTCCACCTTGGGCAGGCGGACCTTCAGCGAGTTGACGTTCCAGGTGGCGATCCGCATGCCCGGCAACTCTACGAGCCGACGCGACAGGCGATGATTCCGTCACGTGTGCAGGTTCCCCGGCTCAGCGCCGTACCGCTCATTCGTCGACCGGCGCCGCCTTCTTGGCCGACCTTCTGGCTGGGGTGGCCTTCTTCGTCGGGGACGCCTTGGTGGTCGACCCCGTCGTGGCGGTCGTCGCTTTCGTGGCGGGAGCCGCCTTCTTGGTCGTCGCCCTCTTGGTCGGGGTCGCCTTCTTGGCCGGGGTCGCCTTCTTGGTCGGCACCGGCTCGACAGGGGGCGCCGTCCCCTCCGGGGGGTCCGAGGCCAGGGCGGCGATCTTGCGCGTCGCCGCCCGCTTGGCCGGCGGCTTCTCGGCGGGGCCCTCCGCCATCGGCGCCTCGGATGCCGGCCCGTCTGCCTCGGGCACAGTGGCGGCGGCCTTCTTTCGAGGGCGCGCCGCGCTCTTGGCCGGCGCGGGCTCGGGCTCGACCGCGACGGGCGGTGGCTCGAGAGCAGCGTCGACCGGTGCAGCCACCGCCTTGCGGGCGCGACGGGGCTTGGCCGGAACGGGCATCGCCGGCGGATCGAGCCCTGGGTCGGCGCTCACCGTAGGGACGGCGTCGATCCGGGTTGCGGCCACCTTCGTCGACGTCCGGCCGCTGCGGCGCGGCTTGGTGGCGCCCGGCGCCTCGGGCGGCGTCGGCACGGGCGCCAGAGGCGAAAGATCGGCGACGTCCGCCGGCTCGTGGGTGCCGGCGTCGATCTCGGCCTCGACGGTTTCCTCGGTGGGGGCGCCGGCCACCTTGGCCAGGCCCGGCAGGGCCAGCTCGATACCCCGGCGGGGCGGATCGAGAGCCTGGATCACGAAGGTGTGCGTGTCCCCCCGCTTGAGCACCTCCTTGGCGCTGCGAGGGGGCGGGTCACCGAGGCCGGAGACCGGCGCGTAGCAACGAGCCCCGCCAGCGACCACAAAGGCGCCGTGGGAGGTGAAGCTGTCGACCGTGCCCTCCACCTCGGTGCCGAGGGGATGATCGGCGATGAAGGTGATGAACGGCAGTGGCTCGTTGATGGCCTCGGGGGGGCCGGTCTCGGCCGGCGCGGCGCCGGCTCCTACGCCTGGGCGCGATCGTCGCCGGCTGCTGCTCCGCGTGGCCGTCGTGGGGGCATCGGGGTCGATGGCCTCGGCCGTCGCTTCGGCGATGGCCTCGGCGACCGGCTCGGGCGGGGCGACGGGCGCCGCCGAGCGGCGGCGGGCCCGGTCGGCGTCACGCGTGGCCACCCGGCTCTTGGGGCCGCGCACCGGCGACCGTGGCGTGAAGATCCACCCCACGCCGGGAACCGGCTTGCCACCGATAAGCCGGCCCTCGTCGAAGAGCCACAGGTACTCGCCGTGGAACTCCTGGAACGAGTCGTTGGACAGCACGACGGCGTCGATGCGGTCGGCGATGCGCAGCAGGAAGCCGTCGCCCCGGCCGATGGCGCCGGCCGGCGGGGACACGATCTCGCCCGCCTCCTCCGCCTCTTCGAACACCTTGCGCTCGGACTCGTCGATGCGATAGCCGAACGACGCATCGACGACGACGATGATCTCGTCGCCCGGGCGCTCGGCGTGGAACGACTGCACCGCCTCGTCGAGCTGGGCCAGGCTGGGCAGATTGCGGCCCTCGGTGGCGAGGTTCGAACCGTCAACGACGACGCGGTGACCCTCAGAAACACGGTGAACCTGTGGTTGACGGGGTGCCATGGCGGTCTTCAGTCAAGCATTCCGGGAGACGACGGGGGGCGATCCCCGCCGGCTAAAGGCCAGCGAAGGCCCGTGACAACAGGTCGGCCTGCTCCCGCTGGTGCACGGTCTGGCTGCCCGCCGCCGGGCTGGCCGACTCCGCTCGACTGACGTGGCGGAGCATGTGGTCTTCGCGTAGCAGCCGGTGCAGGCGGCCGTGGACGAAGGTCCACGCGCCCATGTTCTCGGGCTCTTCCTGAAGCCACACGACCTCGCGGGCGTCGGGGTAGCGCGACATGGTGTCGAGCACCAGCATCTCGGGCCACGGGTTGAGCTGCTCCACCCGCACGACCGCGACCGGCAGGTTGCCGTCGTCACGCGCCGCCATGGCGTCGTAGGCGACCTTGCCCGACGTCAGCACGACACGCTGGACGGTGGCGGGGTCGCCCTTGCCGGCGTCGGCGAAGGCGGGGTCGTCGAGCACCTCGCGGAACCGGCCGGTGGCCAGCTGGTCGACCGGCGACCGGGCGTGACGGGCCCGCAGCAGCGACTTGGGCGTGAGCACGACGAGGGGGCGGCGCACCGAGCGCCGGACCTGGCGGCGCAGCAGGTGAAAGTACTGACCTGCGGTGGTGGGGTTGACGACCTGCAGGTTGTCGCCGGCGCAGAGGGTCAGAAAGCGTTCGAGGCGGGCCGAGGAGTGCTCGGGGCCCTGGCCTTCATAGCCGTGGGGCAGCAGGAGCACGAGCCCCGAGGCCTGGCCCCACTTGCCGTGGCCGGCGACGATGAACTGGTCGATCACCACCTGGGCGGCGTTGGCGAAGTCGCCGAACTGGGCCTCCCACGCCACCAGGGCCTCACCGTGGACGGTGGAGTAGCCGTACTCGAAGCCCAGGGCCGCGTACTCCGACAGCAGCGAGTCGTACAGCCACAGCTTCCCGCCACCGATGCCCGACAGGGGCACCCACTCTCCGCCCGTCTCGTAGTCAACGAGCACGTCGTGGCGCTGGGAGAATGTGCCGCGGCGGGAGTCCTGGCCCGACAACCGGATGTCGGTGCCCTCGGCCAGCAGGGAGCCGAAGGCGAGGGCCTCGGCCATGGACCAGTCGACGTGGCCGTCGACGTAGAGCTGGCGGCGGGCGTCGAGGGTGCGACCCAGCTTGGGGTGGACGGTGAAGCCGTCCGGCGCGGCGTGCATGACGCCGACCACCCAGTCGAGCACCCCCCGCTCGACGCTGGTGTCGACCGTCGGTTGCATGCCGAGCAGCGAGACCGGCGCGGGGTCGGCGACGGGCGACGGCGGTGCCGAGTGACGGGTCTCCTCGAAGGCGGTCTGCATCCTGGCCAGGAAGTCGTCGAGGGCCCGCTCGGCCTCCTCGAGGGAGATGTCGCCCCGGCGGACGAGCGTCTCGGTGTACAGCTTGCGCACCGAACGGCGGGCCTCGATGCGCTTGTACATCAGGGGCTGGGTGTAGGACGGGTCGTCGCCCTCGTTGTGACCGTGGCGGCGGTAGCACACCATGTCGATCACCACGTCCTTGTGGAACCGCTGGCGGAACCCGAAGGCCAGGCGGGCGACGCGCACGCAGGCCTCGGGGTCGTCGCCGTTGACGTGGAAGATCGGCGCCTGGACCATCTTGGCCACGTCGGTTGCGTAGACCGACGAGCGGGCCTCGGCCGGGGCGGTGGTGAAGCCGAGCTGGTTGTTGACGACGACATGGACGGTGCCGCCGATCCGGTAGCCCCGCAGCGCCGAGAGGTTGAGGGTCTCGGCCACCACGCCTTGGCCGGCGAAGGCGGCGTCGCCGTGGATGAGCACGGCCAGGGCGCTGAACGCCTCCGGGTCGTCGATGAGATCCTGGCGGCCCCGCACCATGCCCTCGACCACGGGGTCGACCGCCTCCAGGTGCGAGGGGTTCGACGCCAGGGTGACGGGCAGGGCTTGGCCCGAGCGGCCCACGAACTTGCCCACCGCGCCGAGGTGGTACTTGACGTCGCCGGTGCCCTGGGTGGTGGAGGGGTCGAGGTCGCCCTCGAACTCACGGAAGATCTGCCGGAACGACTTGCCCACGATGTTGGCCAGTACGTTGAGGCGACCGCGGTGGGCCATGCCGAGGACGGCCTCGTGGTAGCCGGCGCCGGCGGCGAGGTCAAGCACCTCGTCGACCAGGGGGATCAGGCTCTCGGCCCCCTCCAGCCCGAAGCGCTTGTGGCCAATGTATTTGGTGTGGAGGAAGCGCTCGAAGGCCTCGGCCGCGTTGAGCCGGTCGAGGATGTGGAGCTGCTCCTCTGTCGTGAGCTCGCCGATTCCCGATGTGCCGATTCCCGATGTGCCGATTCCCGATGTGCCGATTCCCGATGTGGATGTGGGCCCTTCCACCTGTTCCTGGATCCAGTGCTTCTGGTCGGGCTCCTGGATATGCATGTACTCGACGCCGATCCGCCGGCAGTAGGCGTCGCGCAGGATGCCGAGGAGGTCACCGAGGGGCATCGTCTTGCGCCCGCCCACCCCGTCGACGAAGAACTCCCGCTCCAGATCCCAGATGGTCAGCCCGTAGGTGGCCGGGTCGAGCTCTGGATGGGTGTGGGGCTCCTTCCACGAAAGCGGGTCGAGGTCGGCGATGAGATGGCCGCGCACCCGGTACATGTTGGTGAGGGTCTGGACGTGGACCTGCTTCTCGCGCTGCACCCCCCCATCGCCGATGACGGTGTCCAGCGGGTTCGAGTCGAGGCGCCACCGCACCGACTCATAGGGCACGCCCAGGGAGCGGAAGACCGCGTCGTAGAAGCCGTCGGCGCCCAGGAGCAACTGCTCGACCCGCTGGAGGTAGAGCCCTGACTCTGCGCCCTGGATGACCCGGTGGTCGTAGGTCGACGTGAGGGTCAGCACCTTCGACACCCCGAGCTGGGCCATCACCCTGGGATCGGCCCCGGCGTACTCGGCCGGCCAGCCCAGGACGCCTACGCCGACGATCACGCTCTGGCCGGGCATGAGCCGGGGCACCGACGACACCGTGCCCAACGTGCCCGGGTTGGTGAGGGTCATGGTGACCCCCGCGAAGTCGTCGGGACCGATCCGGTTGTTGCGGACGCGACGGACGACATCTTCGTAGGCGGCGTGGAAGGCGGCGAAGTCGAGGGTGTCGGCGGCGGGGATGCAAGGCACCAGGAGCGTGCGCGACCCGTCGGCCTTGGCCACGTCGATGGCCAGGCCCAGCCCGACGTGGGCCGGGCTGGACACCGCCGCTCCCGCGCCGTCGTCGCCGGCGACGTAGACCGACCGCATGGCCGGCACCGCGGCCAGGGCCCGCACCACCGCGTAGCCGATGAGGTGGGTGAAGCTGACCTTGCTGCCCCCGATGCGCGACAGGTGGCCGTTCAGCACCTTGCGGTTCACCTCGAGCAGCCGGGCCGGGACCACCCGGGCGCTGGTGGCGGTGGGGACGGCGAGGCTGGCCTCCATGTTGGCGACCAGGCGGGCGGCGGCGCCCCGCAGCGCACGGGGCGCCTCGCCGTCGGCCGTAGTCGCCGGCGCGCGGGGCGAGGCGAGGGTGGGCACCGCCGCTGGAGCCTCGGCGGGAGGGGCCGGCTCGACGTCGCGACGGTAGTCCTGGAAGAAGTCCTGCCAGCTCTCGCTCACGGAGGAGGGGTCGGCCCGGTAGCGGTCGTACATCTCGTCGACCAACCAGGCGTTCGGGCCGAAGCTCGCCTGCCGCTCCTGTGCCATCAGCTTCCACTCT
>JBBSIS010000078.1:0-13568 GCA_038231955.1 Acidimicrobiales bacterium | reverse complement strand
CCCCTTTGACGAAGCCGGGCAGGATCGAGACGTAGGTGGCACCGACGACGAGATTGGCTGCGTCGAGGGTGATCGTGTCTGTCCCGAGGCCGGACAGGAACTGGTGGGCGTTGCCGGTTGGCGACCGACAGGTGCTGTCAGCCCCGTAGAACACCAGCTGCATCGGTGCCAGGCGGGCGTTACCGGGCGGCGGATCAGAAGGACCGTACGCGCCCGGGCCGTCACCCGCGACTACCGGGTGGCTGAAGCGCAGCGTGATCCGTCCCGAGGCGCGATCGCCGGTGGCCGAGACCAGCTCGGGGCCGCCCGCGGGTCCATCGGTCGTCGGCGCCGCCGGCCCGGAGGCGGTGACGCTGATGTGGATGCAGCCCGTCGACCGGTACGGCGTCCCGTCCGCTGCGCTCCTCACGAACCCGTCGCCGACGGTGATGTACACGGTGCCACCGACCAGGCCTGAGGCATCCGTGGTGATCGTGTCCGTACCAATGCCCGAAAGGTATTCGTGGGCGCCGCCCTGCGGGCCGGTCGAGCAACCCCTGGTGGTGTCGCCATAGACGACGAGGCTCATGGCGGCGGGGTGACCCGGGCTCCCCTCCACCACCGGCCGGCTGAAATGGAGCGTCACCCGACCGGGCGAGGCGTCGCCGGTCGCCCACAGCAACAGCGGGGCCGGGCCGAGTATGGCCGGCGTCGTGGATGCGGCGCCTTGGCCCACCGGGCCGGTCGACACATCGCGGCCATCCCTCGGGCCTCCCACGCCCGACACAACGAGCAGGAGGGCAAGCGAACTCAGCGCCACTGCCGCCAGCAGGACGGCCCGCCGGACTCGTCGATCGTGTGATGCCCGGGGTTCCCGTCGCTCCCGGCCTCCGACCGGCTGCCCTTCGCCCTCCATCAGGAGTGCGGCCTGCCGACGTCGAGGTTCTCGGCGGGTGCGGTCCGATCTGCCATCAGGACCGTCCGTGATGCCCTCACGTCTCACCTGTCATCTGCGGTGGTCGAGGACGGGCGAGCAACTCACTTGAACCAGATGCGGCGATAGTCCCGGCTCTGCGGATGGAGGAGAAGGCATACCAGGGCGATCTCGAACATCAAGGTCAGGATTGGGGCGTTCAGCGGGTTTCCGGTGTCCCACATCCGGACGGCGAAGGGCAAAACGGCCACGACGAGCGCCAGGGGATAGGCCCACTTGAACTCGTTGGCCACGCCGTAGCCGGCGATGATCCCGCCCACGATCAATGCCGCGTAGAGCAACGGGAACACGCCCAGGCGCAGCAGGTCGAAGAGCAGGAAGGCGGCGTTCATGTAGAGGAGGTAGACGGCGATCACCAGGGTCTGCGGTTGGGCGGGGTTCAGGAACCGGCGGGAGGCCATGGCCTCATTCTGTCAGTACCGGCCCTCGTCGCGGTGGTTGCCCGGCGGCGGCCAACTGCCCGCAGGCGGCGGCGATGTCGGTACCCCGGTTCTGACGGACCGTCGCGTTCACCCCAGCGGCCGTCAGCCGCTCCCGGAAGGCGGTCACGCCGGCGGCAGGCGTCCCCCGTGTGGCGTACCCCGGTGTGGGGTTCAGGGGGATGAGGTTGACGTGGGCGCCGAGGGGGCGGGCCAGCCCGGCCAGCTCGTCGGCGTCGGATCGACGGTCGTTCACCCCGTCGATCAGGGCCCATTCGAAGGAGAGACGTCGTCCTTTGGCTGCGGACCACGCACCGCAGGCGTCGACCAGCATGGCGATCGGGTACCGCCTGTTGATGGGGACCAGCTCGTTGCGAAGCTCATCATTGGCGGCATGGAGCGAGACAGCCAGGTTGACGGGAAGGGCCTCGCCGGCCAAGCGGAGGATCCCGGGAACGATGCCGACGGTCGAGACCGTCAGGTGCCGGGCCGACAGCCCGAGGTCGCCGTGGAGGCGCTCCACCGCGGCCCACACCGGCCCGTAGTTGGCCAGCGGCTCGCCCATCCCCATGAAGACGACATTCGTCAGTCGACCGGCCGTTGACGCCCGGCGCGCTCGAATGACCTGCTCGACGATCTCGCCGGTGGTGAGCTGGCGCTGGAACCCGGCCTGGCCGGTGGCGCAGAACGAGCACGCCATGGCGCAGCCGGCCTGGGTCGAGATGCAGACGGTGACCCGGCCCGAGCGGTAGGTCATCAGAACGGTCTCGACCTGCGAGCCGTCGGCCAGCGACCACAACCACTTGGTGGTGTCGCTGTCGGCGTTGGTCGACCGGTCGGCCATCCGGAGACCGGGCGGGAGCGCGTTGGCCAAGCGGGAGCGGAGGGCAAGGGGAAGGTCGGTCATCTCGGCCGGCTCCCGGCCCTGGTACAGGCTGCGCCACGCCTGGCGGGCCCGATAGGGCGGCTCTCCCTCGAGGATTTCTACCAGGCCGTCCTGGGTGACGTCGTACCGACCGGGCATGCCCTCAAGGGTATGCCCCAAGCCGGTGATGACCGCCTACTTTGGAGGGCGATGGCCCCCACGACCGAGCCCGACGGACACGTCGTCCTCGAGAAGCACCATCGCGACATCCAGGGCGGCACCGCCCGGGCCGCAATGTTCGGCGTCAGCGACGGGCTGGTGTCCAACGTCGCCATCGTCGTGGGCTTCGCCGGGGCCAATCCCGGCCCGGGCCTGATTCGCCTGGCCGGCCTTACCGGCCTGATCGGCGGGGCCGTCTCCATGGCGGCGGGTGAGTACGTGTCGATGAAGGCGCAATCCGAGCTGCTCGAGCGGGAGCTCGACATGGAGCGGATCGAGCTGCACCGCCGGCCGGAGGCGGAGCGGCGGGAGCTGGCCGCCATCTACCGGTCGCGAGGAGTCGACGAGGCCACCGCCGACCAGCTGGCCACCGCCCTCAGCCGAGACCCGGAGATGGCGCTGGAGACCCACGCCCGCGAGGAGCTCGGCATCGATCCCTCGTCGCTCGGACGGCCACTCAGCGCCGCGGTCTCCTCGTTCGTCTGCTTCGCCGTTGGTGCGACCGTGCCGGTGCTCCCGTACTTCTTCGCCACCGGGGCTGCCGCGTTGATCACCGCCATCGTCCTCGGCGTCATCGCTGCCCTGGCCGTGGGCACGGCCCTGGCCCGCTTCACCGGCCGGTCGACCGTCCGGTCGGCCCTCCGCCAGCTGCTCTTCACCGCGGTGCCGGCGGTCATTACCTACGCCCTGGGCGCCGCCGTAGGGGTGTCGGGGATCGGCTGACCGGCCGCCGCCACGTCGCCCACGTAGGCCTGGTCGACGTGGTCGGTGGCGAAGCCGAGGCGCTCGTAGAGGTGCAGCGCTCCGGCGTTGTCGGCGTCGACGTAGAGCATGGCGACGCCCAGGCCCAGGCCTGACAGGTGATGGAGGCCGGCGAGCAGGAGCGACCGGCCCAGGCTCAGGCCCCGGAAGCCAGGGTCGACGGCCACCACGTAGATCTCCCCGAGGGGCGGGTCATGGTCGGGGTGCACCTTGGTCCAGCAGAACCCGGCCAGCTTCGCGTCGCGCTCGTGGAGGAGGAAGCCGTCGGGGTCGAACCAGGGCTGCTCCTCCCGGTTGCACAGGGTCTCGAGATCCCAGCCGCCCTGCTCGGGGTGCCAGTGGAACGCTCGGTTGTTCACCTCCAGCCAGGCGGCCTCGTCCTGGCCGGGCACGAAGGCCCGCACGGCCAGCGGCGACGGTTCCTCGACCGGGAGCGGGCGGCGCAGCTGGCGGAGCTCCCGGCCACGACGCAGGCCGACCGACGCCGCCAGATCGTCGTGATGAGGCGTGGGCCTGGGCACCCACATGTGGACATGGCCGCCCCCGGCCTCGCCGATCAACCCTACGGCGGCGTCGACCAGGGTGCCGTCGATACCCGAACCGGCGTGGCGATGATGGGGGTCGACGACGTACTCGAGGGCCCAGGTGGGGGAGTGGGTGGCGGAGGACTCCCGGGTCACCTGGGCATAGCCCACGGGGTGATCGTGGCCGGGCTCCCACGCCACCAGCCCGGCGAAGTCGTGCCGGCCGCCGTTGACCAGGTCGAGCCACTGGTGCTCGTCGAGCGGAGGGTGGCCGTCCACCTCGGTCGCCACCTGCAGGAGCTCCGAGACGGCGGCGATGTCGGCCCGGCCCATCTGGCGCTTGACCTCGAGGTGGGCCACTCGACAACCGTACCGCCGACTGGATCGATGGCGGCTCTCCGCCGACTGGGTCGATGGCGGCTCTCCACCGACGTACCTTCTTCGGGCATGGGACTCCACGACACCCCGGGGCGCCGGCGTCGGCCCCGCACGCCCGGGGGCCGGGCCCGCCTCACCGCCGCCCTGCTGGCCGACGAGTACCCCGGCGACGCCAGAGCGCTGTGTGCCCTCACCCACGCCAACCCATTCCAGCTCCTCGCCGCCACCATCCTGTCGGCCCAGACCACCGACGAGGCGGTCAACTCGGTGACGCCCGCCCTCTTCGCCCACTATCCCGTCGCCGCCGACCTCGCCGGTGCTGATCCCGAGGACGTGGAGCGCCTGGTCCACGCCACCGGCTTCTTCCGGGCCAAGACCCGCAGCCTGTTGGGCATGGCATCCACCCTCGAAGCGCGCTTCGGCGGGCAGGTGCCCCCGGCCATGGAGGACCTGGTTACCATCCCCGGCGTGGGCCGCAAGACGGCCAACGTGGTCCGCAGCGTGGGCTTCGGCCTGCCCGGCCTGCCGGTCGACACCCACGTGGGCCGGTTGTCGCGCCGGCTCCGGCTCACCGCCGAGACCGACCCGGTCAAGGTGGAGACCGACCTGAACGCCATGGTGCCGCCCGGCGAACGGGGCGGGTTCAGTCTGCGCCTGATCCTCCACGGCCGCCGGGTGTGCCAGTCCCGTCGACCTCGTTGCGACGCATGCCTGCTCGCTCATTTCTGCCCGAAGGTAGGTGTCGCCGACATTGTGCCGGGCGTGGGAACAAAATCGCGCCCATAGGACGTTCTACTGTCCGAGGGATCAGGTTCCCGCCACCTGGATCTCTCCTCGGCGGTCAACGGGTTCCGCCGCCCGGACCGCCCCCCGATGGCGCCCTACGGGGCGCCATCGGCCTTTTCCGGTCCACCCGTGTCAGGGCGCCTGGCGCAGCCGCTCGTTCAGCGTGGCCAGACGGCGGCGGGCGGCGCCCAGGGAACGCTCGACGGCGAAGAGATCCTGGGCCACCCAGTCGGCCTGGGTGCTGCTCAGGCCCTCGGCGATGGCCGTCACCCGCCGGGCCAGGTCATCGAGCGCGGTCGACATCGACGACAGCTCGGGGCCGGGTACGGCGGCGGGGGAACCAGGCGGGCGAGGCACGGCACCGGTCTATCCCACGCCGGACCACCGCTACATCCCCTCGGGAGCCAGGCAGCTCCTTCTCGGGGTCAGGCATATCCCCCTGGGGCGCGGGGCGGCCCCGGTACCATCGAACCCATGCTCAGCCGCCTCGACCTGCGGGGTGTGGGCGGCGACGACCTCCGGGCGAGCCTGCCCCGTCCCGCACCATCCGGCCCGCCTCCCATCGAAGCCGTCCGCGAGATTCTGGCTGAAGTGCGCAAGCGGGGCGACGCCGCCGTGCGCGAGTACACCCGGCGCTTCGACAAGGCCGACCTCGACGAGCTGCGGGTTCCCCGTGAGGATCTGCTCGCCGCCCTGGCCGCCACCCCGCCGGCCCTGCGTCTCGCCCTGGAGGCGGCACACGGGGCCATCGCCGCCTTCCACCGCACCCAGCTCCACGACGAACCCCGTTACGAGCGCGACGGCGTGGCCGTCGTCGAGCTGCGCCGGGCCGTCGACCGAGCCGGGGTGTACGTGCCTGGCGGGCGGGCCGGCTACCCCTCCACCGTGCTGATGACCGCCGTCCCCGCCCGGGTGGCGGGCGTGGCCGAAGTCGTCCTGTGTGTGCCGCCCCGCCCCGACGGCACGGTCGACCCGCCGACCCTGGCCGCCGCCGCCCTGGCTGGCGTGCACGAGGTGTACCGCATCGGTGGTGCCCAGGCCATCGGGGCCATGGCCTATGGCACCGACAGCATCCGCCCCGTGGACGTGATCGTCGGGCCGGGCAACGTCTACGTGGCCCTGGCCCAGCGCCAGGTGGCCGCCGAGGGTGAGGTCGGCGTATCTTCCGCATTCGCGGGCCCGTCCGAGGTCGTCGTCGTGGCCGACGCCACCACGCCGGTCGAGTGGGCGGCCATCGACGTCATCGTCCAGGCCGAGCACGGCCCCGACGGCCTGGCCTGGCTGATCACGTGGGACGAGGAGGTGGCCGACCGGGTCACCGACGCCGTGGCCCGACTGGTGGCCGAGTCACCCCGCCGGGCCGACATCGAGGCCACCCTCGAAGAGGGTGGTTACGCCGTCGTCGTCGACGGGCCCGAGCAGGCCATGACGGTGGCCAACGCCATCGCCCCCGAGCACCTCGAGCTCATGTGCGAGCGCCCGGAAGCGCTCCTCCCCCTGGTCCGCCATGCCGGCGCGGTGTTCTGCGGGCCGTGGTCGCCGGCGTCGGTGGGCGACTACCTGGCCGGGCCCAGTCACGTCCTGCCCACCTACGGCTCGGCCCGCTTCGCCGGCGGGCTCCGGGTCGACGACTTCCTGCGCCACATCCACGCCATCGCCCTCGACGCCGACGCCCTGGCCGGGGTGGCCGCCAACGTGGCCGCCATCGCCGACGCCGAGGGCCTGGCCGCCCACGCCGAGTCGGTGCGCATGCGGACCTGCGGGACATGATCGACGTCCGCGACGACCTGGTCGAGCTGGAGGGCTATCACTCGCCCCAGGTCACCGTCGACGTCCGTCTCAACACCAACGAGTCGCCCTACCCGCCCCCGCCGGCGTGGCGGGCCGCGTTCCTCGACGAGCTGGCGGCCATCGCCTTCCACCGCTATCCCGACCGGGAGGCCCTGGCGCTACGGGAGGCCATCGGGGAGCTGCACGGCGTCGGGCCCGAGCAGGTGCTGGTCGGGAAGGGTTCGAACGAGGTCATCCAGGCCTTGTGCCTGGCCTACGGCGGGACCGGTCGGTCCGTCGCCGTCTTCGAGCCGACCTACGCCCTGCACTCCCACATCCCCCGGATCACCGGCACCGCGGTGGCGGTGGGGGAGCGGCGCGCCGACTTCACCCTCGACCCCGCCGAGGTGCGTCGGGTCCTGGCCGCCGCCTCGCCCGCCATCACCTTCTTGTGCTCACCGAACAACCCCACCGGTCGCGTCGACGGCCCCGAGGTGGTCGACGCCGCCCTGGCGGCCGCCCCCGGGCTCGTCCTGGTCGACGAGGCCTACGCCCAGTTCTCTCCGACCACCGCCCTGTCCCTACCCGCCGCCGACCGGCCCCTCGTGGTCACCCGGACCTTCTCCAAGACGTGGTCCATGGCCGCCTGCCGGCTCGGGTACCTGATCGGCCCGGCCGAGATCGTGGCCGCCGCCCAGGCGGTCATGCTGCCATACCACGTCGACGCCGCCACCCAGATCGCCGGTCGCCTGGCCCTGCGCTTCGTCGCGGAGATGGAGACCCGCGTCGCCGCCCTGGTCTCCGAGCGCGACCGGCTGGCCTCCGCCCTCGCCGCTCTACCCGTCGACACCTGGCCCTCGGCCGCCAACTTCGTGCTCTTCCGGCCCGCCACCCCGAGCGGGACCGCAGTATGGAAGGGACTGGTCGAACGCTCGGTGCTCGTCCGCGACTGCTCGTCGTGGCCCCGCCTCGAGGGCTGCCTCCGGGTCACGGTGGGCACGCCGGCCGAGAACGACGCCTTCCTGTCCGCGCTCACGGAGGTCCTCGGTTGACCACACCCCGCATCGCCCACCGGTCCCGGGTCACCAAGGAGACGTCGATCGACATCCGTCTCGACCTCGACGGGACGGGCCGGACCGAGGTAACCACCGGGCTGCCCTTCTTCGACCACATGGTCGACCAGCTCGGCCGCCACGGCGGCTTCGACCTGGACCTCACCGCCACCGGCGACCTTCAGGTCGACGCCCACCACACGGTGGAGGACGTCGGCATCGCCCTGGGCGAGTGCCTGCGGGAAGCGCTGGGCGACAAGGCCGGCGTGCGCCGCTTCGCGTCGATGTCCCTGCCCCTCGACGAGGCTCTGGTGGAGGTCGCCCTCGACCTCTCCGGCCGTCCCTATCTCCACTACGAGATCGACCCCGGCGGCGAGGCCCTCGGCACCCCTCCTTTCGACCCCCAGCTGGCCGAGGAGTTCTGGCGGGCCTTCGCCACCTCCGCCCAGCTCACCCTGCACCTCGACCTGCGGCGCGGGAAGAACTCCCACCACATCCTCGAGGCATCCTTCAAGGCCGTGGCCCGCGCCCTGCGCGACGCGGTGCGAGTGGAGGGCGCCGGCGTCCCGTCCACCAAGGGCACCCTGTGACCGGCCTGGCGCCGTGATCGCCGTCCTGGACTACGGGATCGGCAACCTTCGGTCGGCCCAAAAGGCACTGGAGAAGGTGGGGGCCGAGGCGGTGCTCACCGCCGATCCCGCCGAGGTGGGCGCGGCTCGCGGCGTGGTACTGCCGGGTGTGGGCCATTTCGGCCGCTGCATCGAGGCCCTGCGGGCGTCGGGCCTCGAAGGACCGGCACGGGCCGCCATCGACGCAGGCACGCCGTTCCTCGGCATCTGCATCGGCATGCAACTCCTCTACGACGGCTCCGACGAGGCACCCGACGTCAAGGGCATGGGCGTGCTGGCGGGTCGGGTCCGGCTGCTCCCCGACGGGGTCAAGCGCCCGCAGATGCAGTGGAACCGCCTCGAGTCGCGGCCCACGCCCATGCTCGGCGGCCTCGACGAGCCGGTCTGGATGTACTTCGTGCATTCCTACGCGCCCGAGATGTCCGATGATCCCAAGGTATCCGGCGATGTCGTGGCCACCTGCGACTACGGCGGTCCGGTGGTGGCCGCCGTCCAGCGGGACAACCTGTGGGCCACCCAGTTCCACCCCGAGAAGTCGAGCGCCGCCGGCCTGGCCCTGCTGGCCAACTTCGTCGCCGCCTGCGACCAATCGGGGTGACGGGTATGAACCTGTACCCGGCCATAGACCTGCGGGGTGGGCGGGTCGTGCGCCTCTACCAGGGCGACTTCGACCAGGAGACGGCCTACGGGCCGGATCCGGTGGCCGTGGCCGAGGACTACGCCACCGCCGGTGCCCGGTGGATCCACGTCGTCGACCTCGACGCCGCCCGCACCGGTACGCCGGAGAACCGGTCGGTCATCGCCGCCATCACCGCCGCCGTCAGCGCCGGCGGAGTGAGCGTGCAGGCCAGCGGGGGTATCCGGGACCAGGCGTCGGCTGAGAAGCTGGTCGCGGCCGGCGTGACCAGGGTGGTCGTCGGCACCGCGGCAGTCGAGAACCCCCAGCTCGTTCGGGACCTCGCCGGTGACCACCAGGTGGCCGTGGCCATCGACACCCGCGGCCGCGACGTCGCCGTCCGGGGTTGGACCGAGGGTTCCGGCGTGGATCTGTTCGACCTCCTGGCCCGCTTCGAGGACAGCAGCGTGGCCGCGGTGATCGTCACCGACATCAGCCGGGACAGCACCCTCGTCGGCCCCGACCTCGAGGGGCTGGCCGCGGTGCTCGACGCCACCGCCATCCCCGTCATCGCCTCCGGCGGGGTCGGCGCCCTGCCCGACCTGGTGGCTCTGGCCACCCTGGATCCCTCGGGACTCCGCCTGGCCGGCGCCATCGTCGGCAAGGCGCTGTACGAGGGCCGGTTCACGGTGAAGGAGGCCATCGACGCATGCGGGCGGTAAGGGTCATCCCGTGCCTCGATGTCGACAACGGGCGGGTGGTCAAGGGCGTGAACTTCGTCGATCTGGTCGACGCCGGCGACCCGGCCGAGCTGGCCGCCCGCTATGACGCCGAGGGCGCCGACGAGCTCGTCTTCCTCGACATCACCGCCTCCTCCGACGCCCGCCACACCATGGTCGACGTAGCCCGCCGCACGGCCGAGACCGTCTTCATCCCCTTCACCGTCGGTGGAGGGATACGCAGCGTCGGCGATGCCCGAGCCATGCTGCGGGCGGGGGCCGACAAGGTGGGCGTGAACACCGCCGCCGTGGACCGGCCCCAGCTCGTGGCCGAGCTGTCGGCAGAGAGCGGCGCCCAGTGCGTGGTCGTCGCCATCGACGCCAAGGCCGGCCGGAGCGGCCAAGAGCGGGGGGCATGGCCGGTCTACACCCACGGGGGCCGTACCGCCACCGGCCTCGACGCCGTGGCCTGGGCCCAGGACTGCGAGCGCCTGGGCGCCGGTGAGATCCTGCTGACCTCGATGGACCGCGACGGCACGCGAGGCGGCTACGACCTGGAGATGACCCGGGCCGTCTGCGATGCCACCGGCATCCCGGTCATCGCCAGCGGTGGCGTGGGCACCCTCGACCACCTGGCCGACGGGGCCCTGGCCGGCGGGGCCGACGCGGTGCTGGCTGCGTCGATCTTCCACTTCGGCCAACACTCGATCCGCGAAGCCAAGGAGCACCTCACGGCTCGGGGTGTACCAGTCCGGCCGGCCTGACCGACGCCATAGTGTGCGGGGCATGGGCGAGCCTCGGGTTCTTTCGATCGTGCTGGCCGGCGGGGAGGGCAAGCGCCTCTTCCCGCTCACGGCCGACCGGGCCAAGCCCGCCGTCCCCTTCGCCGGCCATTACCGCCTGATCGACTTCGCGCTGTCCAACCTGGCCAACGCCAACTACCTGCGGATGGTGGTGCTCACCCAGTACAAGAGCCACAGCCTCGGGCTCCACCTGTCGCGCACGTGGAGGATGTCGACCCTGCTCGATACCTACGTCACCATGGTCCCGGCCCAGATGCGCCACGGGCCGAAGTGGTTCTCGGGATCGGCCGACGCCATCTTCCAGAACCTGAACATCATCAACGACGACCGGCCCGACTACGTCTCGGTATTCGGGGCCGACCACATCTACCGCATGGATCCGCGCCAGATGGTCAACGCCCACATCGCCTCAGGGGCCGGGGTCACCGTCGCCGGCATCCGGGTACCCCGGTCCCAGGGGTCTTCGTTCGGCGTGATCGAAGCCGGCATCGGCACCAAGATCGAGGCCTTCCTCGAGAAGCCGAACGATCCCCCGGGCATCCGCGACGCCCCGGAGGAGGTGTTCGCCTCGATGGGGAACTACGTATTCACCACTCCGGCCCTGATCGACGCGCTGACGGCCGACGCCGAGGACGACGACTCCCAGAACGACCTGGGCGGCGACATCATCCCAGCCATGGTCAAGGCGGGCCAGGCCCACGTCTACGACTTCAACACCAACGAGGTTCCGGGGGCGACCGATCGCGACCGCGGCTATTGGCGCGACGTGGGGACGCTCGACTCTTACTACGAGGCCCACACCGACCTGGTGTCGATCCACCCGGTGTTCAACCTCTACAACCGGGACTGGCCCATCTTCACGTCCCTGCCCCAGATGCCCCCGGCCAAGTTCGTCTTCGAAGAGGGGGGTCGGGCCGGTCGGGCCCTCAACTCCCTCGTGTCCCCCGGAGCCATCGTTTCCGGTGCATTGGTGCGGGGGTCGGTGATCTCGCCGGGAGTCGTAGTGGAGTCCCACGCCCTCGTCGAGGACTCGGTCCTCATGCACGACGTGGTGGTGGGACAGGGGGCGGTCGTGCGCCGGGCCATCCTCGACAAGCACGTGGTCGTGCCGCCGGGGGCCCGCATCGGTGTCGACCCCGTCGCCGACGCCCGGCGGTTCACCATGTCGCCGGGCGGCATCGCCGTGGTGGGCAAGGGCGGCAGGATCAGCGATCCGTGAGGCCCAGCCCGTGAGGGTGGCCATGCTGACCCGGGAGTACCCGCCCGAGGTCTACGGGGGCGCCGGGGTCCACGTCACCCACCTGGTCGAGGAGCTGTCCCGGCTGGTCGACGTCGACGTGCACTGCTTCGGCCGGCCCCGGGAGGACCGCCAGGCCCACGCCCACCAGCCGTGGCCGGCGATCCCGTCGCGCCGGGCCGGCGACGCCGCGCTGCAGGCCATGTCGGTCGACCTGTTGATGGCGGCGGCAGCGCGGCACGCAGACGTGGTCCACTCCCACACCTGGTACGCCAGCCTCGGCGGCCACCTGGCCGGGTTGCTCCACGGCATACCCCACGTCATGACGGCCCACAGCCTGGAGCCCCTGCGGCCCTGGAAGGTCGAGCAGCTCGGCGGGGGCTACGAGCTGTCCAAGTTCTGCGAGCGGACAGCCATCGAGGCCGCGGACGCCGTCGTCGCCGTCTCCGCCGGCATGCGGGCCGACATCCTGACCACCTATCCGGCGATCGATCCCGACCGGGTCGAGGTCATCCACAACGGCATCGACACGATCGCGTGGCAGCCGGATGCCCGCACCGACGCGCTCGATCGCCTGGGCATCGACCCTGATTTGCCCACCATGGTCTTCGTCGGCCGCATCACCCGCCAGAAAGGTGTGGACCACGCCCTCGACGCCGCCGCCCTGATCGATGCCAGCGCCCAGGTCGTCCTGTGCGCCGGGGCGCCCGACACACCCGAGATCGGCGCCGAGATGCGGGCCCGGGCTGCGACCCTGGCCGAGCGCCGCGGGCGGGTGGTATGGGTCGAAGAGATGTTGCCTCGGGCCGACCTGGCCCAGATCCTCACCCACGCCACCGTGTTCGTCTGCCCGTCGGACTACGAGCCATTCGGCCTCACCAATCTCGAGGCCATGGCCTGCGAGCTGCCCGTGGTGGCCAGCGCGGTGGGCGGCATCCCCGAAATCGTGGTGGACGGCGAGACCGGCTTCCTGGTGCCCCTCGACCCCGACCCGGCGGCGTTCGCCACCGCCCTGGCCGCCCGGATCGACGAGCTCCTGGCCGACCAGGGCCGAGCCGCGGCCATGGGCCGGCGTGGCCGGCAGTGGGCCGTCGACCGTTTCGGGTGGCCGGCGGTGGCGGCGCGGACCGTCCGGCTCTACGAGAAGGTGTTCGCTTGTCGGTAGCGTGGATCCAGGCCGAGCGGCTGAGAGCGGAGCCCAGGAGGACCGCTCGGGAGTAGGGATGCGGTGACCAAACAGCCGATCACCGCTCATCTACTCGTGGCCGACGACGTCGCCCAAGCGGCCGAGAACCTGTTCATGCGCCCGCAAGCATTCCCGCCTGATGCTCCCGACGCTCCGAGCGGGGTCTGATTCGCAGTGAGCGACAGCGTTCAGTCCTGCCCGAGTCTGGACACCGCAGCCTGATAGGCGGCGTGGCCACCGCGGGGACCGACGGCGATCACCTCGACGGTGTCCGCATTGGTCTCGTCGGGCCGGAGCCGGTAGACGACTCGGAACCGCTCTGGGTTGCTACCGGCAAGGTCGAATCGAAGTCGTCGACAGCCGGTCAGGTCACCGGAGACATGACGCTCACCAAGAAGCTTGCCGACCTCGCGATGTTCGGCGAGGTCAGTGATGGCCTGGAGCGCGGCGTCGATGAGATCCTCGTCGAGGCGGACCAGGGCGCGCAGGTCATCGAGCACCGCCGGGAGGAGTGCCCGACGGTACGGACGAGCCAAACCAGCTCAGCCGAAGGTGCCGGGATCGCGTCCCAGCGCTGATGCGACGTCATCGAAGCTGACCCGTTCGTCACCGCCGTGCGCGAGACGGTGG
>JBBSIS010000077.1:0-13656 GCA_038231955.1 Acidimicrobiales bacterium | reverse complement strand
GCCTTCGTCCGTCAGGCCCGTCGTCGTGACGTCCCCGTCACCGCCTCGGTGCGCAAGTAACACCCTTCAAGAACCAGTAGCACCGACACTGCCGGGCCCTTCGGGCCCGGCAGTGTCGCGTCCGGGCCCACACACCCTCCGCACCGGGGTCGCTCAGTGTCGTAGAGCGACGTTGACCGAGCCCAGTTGGCTAGCCGGAGACCTTCACCTTGATGGCGTGGTAGCCGGTGGCGCCATCGGGCTTCAGCGGGCCAATGGCCCCGACCTGCACATCGCCGGTGCCGTCGGTGGCTCGTACACGCAGCTCGTGGGCGCCCGCAACCGCCTTCCAGTCGTAGCGCCACTGCCTCCAGGCGTCGTCGTCGAGCGCCTCGGCCAAGGTGGCCTCGGCCCACGGCCCGCCGTCGACCGACACCTCCACCCGCCGCACACCCCGGTGCGGCGCCCATGCCACGCCGCCAACGGCAGTCGGGCCGGCCGCGATCGACGCCCCTGGGCGTGGCACATCGATCCGCGAAGTCGTCTTGATCGGGCCTTCCTTGGCCCAGCCCCTCGGCACCCAGTAGCCGTCGAAAGCCTCGAGCGTCGTGAGCTCGATCTCCCGCAGCCACTTCGTGGCCGACACGTACCCATACAGACCGGGCACGATGAGGCGCGCCGGGAACCCGTGTGGGAGGGGCAGCGGCTCACCGTTCATCCCGACGGCCACGAGCGCGGTACGGCCGTCGAGGGCCACAGCGGTCGGGAACCCCGCCGTCCACCCGTCGAGGGACCGGCCCACCACCTGCGTGGCCTCTGGTCGGACACCCGCCTGATCGAGGAGCTCGGCGAGGCGAACACCCTGCCAGCGAGCGTTGCCGACGAGATCCCCGCCCACGTCGTTCGAAACACAGGAAATGGTGATGTCGGCCTCGATCTGCGGGAGGTCGGCGAGCTGGCGGTAGCTGAGCGAAAGCGGTCGGTCGACCAGTCCGGTGACATCCAACCGCCAGGTGTCGATGTCGACCCGGGGGACGATCAGGGCGGTGTCGATCCGGTAGAAGGACCGGTTGGGGGTGAACAAGGCGGAGACGCCGTCGACGTCGACCGCCGTCCCCCGACCGGGGGCCGGTCGAGGCGTGGCGGGCCTCGGCAGCGACACGTCGCCAGGAGCGGCGCGGGTGGCACCCCGCTGCGCCAGGCGCCGCCCGGCGGCCGCCGCCACCAACCCCGCCCCCGCAGCCGTCGCCCCGACCCGGAGCACCTGGCGACGGGACTCCCCGACGACCGGCGGCGCCGCAGCAGGGGCCCCGCCCCGGAGCCACCGGAGGCAGAGCAGGCCGGACAGAGCCCCAGCGCCGGCGACGATTGCCGTTGCTACCGGCGCCGCCGGTGATCGGGAGGTCCCGGCGACGGCGCCCATCACCGCCGAGGCGGCGAAACCGATCGTCGCCACCCACGGGCGCCGGCGAGCCGCCACGCCCAGCGCCCCCGCCAGCAGCAGCGCCACCACGGTGATGCCCACGACCAGCACCGTCTTGTCGCTGCGCCCGAACATGCCAATGGCGGCATCGGCCAGCGTCGGGGGAACCGTGGCGATGACGACCTCTCCCACCGCCAGGACCAGCGACGGTCGAGGGACGAGGTGGCTCAGCAGTTCGGCGACGCCGAGGGCCACCGCCCCGGAAGTCACCCCGGCGAGGGCGCCACCAGTCCTGCTGCGGAGATCTGCGGGCATGGCCCACGATCGCACAGCTGACCGAAAGATACCTGCGAGGGGTACTAGGGTGACAACGACGGACCCCTCGCGAAGGGAAGCTGCGCGGCACCTCGCCGCGGCACACATGACCAAGCTTCGTAGAAACCGCAGTCTCTTCCTCCTCTTCAGTGTGCTGCTCATAGGGGCGGCCGTTGCTGGCGGCGCGGCCCTCTCGGGCAGCAAGAAGCCGGCGGCACCGCAGTCGCAGGCCTCGAGCCCGACGGTGACCGATAACCACGCCGACGCCAGCGCCGGGGTCGGCGAAACCCAAACCGATCCCATGGAACCGGGCACCATCCCGCCCTCGTCGGACCCGGCCTCCCTGCCGCTCAAGACCCAGGGCAAGGAGCGGCTCGATCCCGAGATCCAGCCCGACGGCACCAAGCTGTTCCGGCTCACCGCCGAGCCCATCCGCTGGGAGCTCGTCCCGGGCAAGTGGATCACGGCATGGGCCTACAACGGCCAGGTGCCCGGCCCCCAGCTCTGGGTGAACCAGGGCGACAAGGTCCGGGTCGACATCACCAACAAGCTGCCCGAGCCGACCACCATCCACTGGCACGGCATCGACGTCCCCAACGACCAGGACGGTGTGCCCGGGGTGACCCAGGACGCCATCCAACCGGGTGCCACCTACACCTACCAGTGGGAGGCCAAGCCGTCGGGCACGTTCTGGTACCACCCCCACTTCGACAACAACCGGCAGCTCGACATGGGCCTGTACGGCGCCATCATCATCAAAGCCCCCGACGAACCTCGCTACGACAAGGAGTTCGTCATGTTCATGGACGAGTGGATCCGGCTCCAGGACGGCCGCAACGGCTGGGAGGGCGTCGATCACGCCGGCCACAACTTCGGGGAGTACAACTGGTTCACCATCAACGGCAAGAGCTCCCCGGAGATCCCGCACATGGTCGTCAACCAGGGGGACCGGGTGCGAATACGGCTGCTCAACGCCGGGTACCAGGCCCATCCCATGCATCTGCACGGCAAACGGACAACCGTCGTGGCCAAGGACGGCGCCCCGCTGGCCTCGCCTTACCAGGTCGACACCGTGCTGATCGGCACCGGTGAGCGCTATGACCTCGAGTACATCGCCGACGATCCCGGGTCATGGATGTTCCACTGCCACATCGACAGCCATCTCAGTAACGACGCCCATCCTGGTGGGGGCCTGATGACGTTCCTCGACTACGCCGGGTACCAGAACAGCTACCAGAAGTCCAAGGGAGGACGACCATGACCAACCCCACAACGCCGAAGACGGGTCACCAGCGCCGAGCGGTGAGCCCGGTCCTCATCGTCGCCGGTATCGCCGTCGTCGCCTTCGTCATCGCCCTCGTGGCCTTCAGGGGCGGCAGTTCCGACCCGTCGACGAGCGTCGACGCCAGCGGCCAGATCACCGTGCCCGGCGCCGCGAGCCAAGGCTCAGGGTGCAACAGCACGAGCAAGCCGGACCCGGCCTACAGCGTCGTTATGGAATCCGAGCCGAACCCACCTCGCGCCGAGGGCACCACTTTCCACCTGACGGTGCGCCACGACGGGAAAGCGGTCACCGGGGCTACCGTCTGTATGTCGGCCGACATGACCGAGATGCACCACGAGGGCATCAACAACGAAGCCAAGGAGGCGTCGGGCGGCAAGTACGACGCCACGCTCAAGTTCGGGATGCGGGGCCCCTACGCGGGCTCGGTCATCGTGGCCGAGCCCGGAAAAGCAGCGGTGTCGGTGCCCGTCAGCTTCCAGGTGAACTGATGGCCCGGGGTTACACCGGCGAGAAGGTGGCCTACCAAAACCGCCTTCGCCGGGTCGAGGGACAGGTACGGGGCCTGCAGGCGATGATCGAGGAAGACCGCTACTGCATCGACATCCTCACCCAGATCTCGGCCACCACCAAGGCCCTACAGGCGGTGGCCCTCGGCCTGCTGGAGGAGCATCTTGCTCACTGCGTGCGTGAGGCCATCGAGGCGGGCGGCCCTGAAGGCGACACCAAGGTCGCCGAGGCCTCCGCCGCCATCGCCCGACTGGTGCGGTCGTAGCGGTAAGCCGGCTGTGGCGAGTCGTCTACGGGCTCCCGTTGACGTAGCCACGGGGATCCCGCGCCGAACCGCTGGAACGGACCTCGAAGTGGAGATGAGGACCAGTGGAAAGGCCCGTCGAACCCTCGTACCCGATGACCTGGCCCTGGGAGACGTTCTGGCCCTCCTTCACCGCCAAGCGGGACTGGTGGGCGTACGCTGTCGCGAAACCGTCACCATGGTCGATGATGACGTAGTTGCCGTATCCTCCCTCGTTGAAGGCGGCGTAGATCACCACACCGCTCTTGGCTGCCGCGATGGGTCCGCCGTTCGGGCCGGCGATGTCGATGCCCGGGTGGAAGCTTCCCCACCGAGGGCCGTACTCCGAGGTGACCACTCCACTGATCGGCCAGATGAAGCCGGAAGCCGATGGCCGAGCGGCTGCTTTCGGCGCCGCCCGCTGCGGCTCGGCCGAGGGTGCGGCTGCGGCCGGTGCGGGCGCGGCCTGGGCGCGGATGAGGGCCTGGACCTGCGACTCTTGGGCCGCGAGCTGGCGACTCTCCTGCTCGAGGGAGGTGATACGACCCTGGAGCTGGTCGCGCGCCGCCTGCTGTGACCGTTGCGAGCTCACCAGGGCGTCGGCCTGGACCTTCTCCGCTCTGGCACGCTGACCGGCCACGTCGCGAGCGTTGTCCAGTGCGGTCTTGGCGTCGGCCTGGTCCTCCCGGACGGCGCGGAGGGCGCCGATGGCATCGACGGTCCGGCCCTGGACCATGGTGAGGTAGCCCTGCCTCCGCACCGCGTCGTCGAACGACGCTGACTTCGTCAACGCAAAAAAGCCGCCACCGGAGCTCGGATGGCTGTAGGCCTCGATGGCCCGTCCTGCCAGGTGTGCCTTGGCCTGCATGGACCGGGCCTCGACCTCGGCCAATTTCCTGGCCGCATCGTCGGCTTCCTTCCGCGCTGCGGCTTCCGCCTGGCGAGCCTGGTCAGCTTTGGCTTGCTGTCCGAAAACGGCTTTGGCCAACCTCGCCACCTCGGCCTCGACAGCCGCATCCGAGGCCTTCGCCAGCTTCAGTTGCTCCTCGATCTCCTGCTGGCGCTGCCGGCCCTGATCGCCACCGGGCGCTGCCTCCGCGGCGACGATGGAGCTGCCCCAAACGGCGAACAAGACGAGGCAAATCAGAAAGGAGCGCATCCGGCCCGGCAGCTTGTCCCCCCATGGGTCGTGCGAACGTCCCAGACACTAACGACGACATTTCGTAGTTGCAACGTCCGCGACTTCCAGCGCGCTGCGCCAGCGGCTCCCGGCCGGCAGCCGGGTCGTTCATCCGGTCGCTCCCGGTGCCGACGCCTCAGCGGACGTAGGACAACACGCTGTGCATGCCTGCGCTCTGGTGGTAGAGGTTGTGGCAGTGGATGAGCCACTGCCCGGGGTTGTCGGCGTCGAAGTCGACGGCGATGCGCTCCTTGGGGCGCACGATCATGCTGTCCTTCCGGGGCCCGGCGGCGCCGTCGGGACCGACCACCTGGAAGGTGTGGCCGTGGAGGTGCATGGGGTGGAACATCGTCGTCTGGTTCTCGAACACCAGCCTCACCCTCTGGCCCTGCCCGACCTCCAGGATCTTGGCGTCCTTTAGGACATCGGCCGCGCTGTCGACCTCTTTCCCGTTGATCGTCCAGTGGTAGCCCGTCTTGCCGGGGCCGCCCAACGCGACCTGATGGGTGCGATCGGGCCTCTTCGGCGCCAGGGCGACCGCCTTGGCGGCGCGCAGCTCACCGAGCTGCAGGAGCCGGCCGTCGAGCTCGGCCGGGTGGACGTCGGCCGGCGGCGTGGCGCCCGACGCCGAACGCAGTACCGCCATGGCCTGGCCTCCCTTGCCCTCGGCTGCGGCGACGAGCGGGAAGGCGCCGTCGCCCGCAACCGTCACGGTGACGTCGTAGCGCTCGCTCATCCCGATCAGCAGGGCGTCGACCGTTACCGGCTCCACCGGGAAGCCGTCGGTGTGGGTGACGGTGAGCCGATGGCCGCCCAGGGCCACCCTGAACGCCGTGTCACCACCGGCGTTGAGGATGCGCAGGCGGATGCGCTCGCCGGCCTTGGCCTCGAGGGTGACAGGGTTCGTCCCTTGGCGCCCGTTGACGAGGAAGGTCGGGTACATCACGTCCCCTGCGTCGCCCCCCAACGCCGGGCTTTGCGCCATGCCGCCACCACCGCCCATCTGCATGCCGTTCTCCCGCAGGCCCTTCAACGTGTCCTCAGGCGTCGGGCCTATGCCGCTCAGCCAGTCATCGAGGACCACGACGATCTCGCGGTCGTACCGACCCGGCTCCGCGGGATCCTCGATCACGAGTGGGGTGTACAAGCCGCGGTCGAGCTGCAGCCCGAAATGGGGATGGAACCAGAAGGTGCCGGGCTCAGGCACCACGAACTGGTAGGTGAAATCAGCGCCGGCGGCAATGGGCGCCTGGGTGAGGCCGGGGACACCATCCATGTCGTTGCGCAGGGCCAGCCCGTGCCAGTGGATTGTGGTCGGCTCGGGAAGGTGGTTGGTGATCCGGGCCCGCAACACGTCGCCCGCCCGGACCCGGAGCTCCTGACCGGGCACGACCCCGCCGTAGGCCCACGTCTCGACGGTGCGACCGCCGAGGTCGATCGTCGCCGGGGCGGCCGTCAAAGCGATGTCCCGCATCATGGACCCCGGCCGTTGGCGCCGGCGCTCGGCATCCTGGACTTCGGGGCCCCCTACGGCGACACGGGTCGGTCCGCCGGCCGAGCACGCGGCCAGGACGAGGGCGGCACAGCCCCCGCCGGCCAGGCCGAGGAACTCGCGACGGCTGGGACCAGGAGGACGGCTGTTCATGATTCCCTTCATTACTACAGTCTGTGGTGGATCGGGCGTCGAGCGGGCTCACCAGGGCAGGAGGCGGCTGAGGTGGAAGGCGCCGAAGAAGAGCTCCGCCCCGATGCCGGCGGCTACCACGGCGGCGGCGCAGGCGAAGGTGGCCCCCGCCGCCACCTGCCCCAGCACCGGTAGGACCTGGGTGGCATCGTCGAAGTAGGCGGGGGTCAGCACGCGCATGTAATAGACGAGGGAGACCACCGAGTTGGCCACCGCCAGCAGTGCCAACCAGGAGTAGCCGGCGTCGATGGCCACGCCGAAGAGGGCCAGCTTGGCGCCGAAACCGGCCAGGGGCGGGATACCGACGAAGGAGAGGAAGGCCACGAGCAGGCTGGCGCCAAGCAGCGGGTGGCTGCGGCCCAGGCCACGGTACCCGTCGAGGTCGGCCCGGCCCCGCAGCTCGACGACCACGCCGAAGGCGGCCAGGTTGGCGACGGCGTAGGCCAGGAGGAAGAAGAGCAGGGCGGGCACGGCCAAGTCGCTACGGCCCAGGCCCACGACGGCCATCAGCCCGTAGCCCGACTGCGACACCGCCGACCACCCGAGCATGCGCCGCACGTCGTCCTGCCACAGGGCGGCCAGGTTCCCCAGCGTCATGGTGGCCGCGGCCAGCAGGGCGATGACGGCCCGCCATCCCACCCGGTCGTCGGGCAGGACGGCGACCAGGCGACCGAGGGCCACCAGGGCGCCGATCTTGGGGGCGATCGTCACGAAGGCGGCCACCGGAGCAGGAGCGCCGTCGGCCACGTCGGGCATCCAGGCATGAGCGGGCGCCGCCCCCAGCTTGAGGGCCAGGCCGAGGACGACGAGGGCGGTACCGGCGACGAGGCCCAGGACGTCGGCGCCGGCCAGGCCGTCCTTGAGCCCGAGCAGGGTCGTCGTACCTCCCAGGCCGAACAGGATGACGACCCCGTAGAGCATGGCGCTGTTGGTGAGGGCGGAGAGGAGGTAGTACTTGATGCCCGCCTCGCCGCTACGAGCCGAGCTGCGGTGGTAGGCGGTGAGCACGTACCCTGTCGCCGACGACAGCAGCACGCCCAGGACGATCTCCATCAGGTCGGCTGCCGCCGCCAGGGCCAGGGCCCCCAGGGCGGAGAGCAGGAGGAGCATGTAGAACTCCCCCTCCCGAGGGTCGCCCGCCATCCACTCCAGCGACAGAAGGATCACCGCCGCGGTCACGGCCAGGACGATGAGCTTCGACCACACGGCCACGTCGTCGGCCGCGTAGGTGTCGAAGAAGGTCAGCGTCTGGCCGCCCTTCAACATCAGCGCCGACGCCAGCGCGGCGACCACCACCACGACCAGGGCCAGCCACCCGGCGCCACTCTGGGCCCGGCGCGGAGTGAACAGGGCGTAGAGGAGCACGACGACCGCACCGACCAGCAGGGCGATCTCGGGAGCGACGGAGCCAACAGGCATCCCGCCGGCCTTCACCTGCCGGTCACGATCGCCTTGGCCGTCCGGTCGATGACGTCGAGCAAGCCGGCGGGCACGATGCCGATGACCACGACCAGGGCGAGCAGCGGCGCCAGGGTGACCCGCTCAACGGTCGTGAGGTCGGGCCACGACGCCCACCGCTCGGGCAGGGCGCCGAAGAGCACCTGCGAGAGCATGCGCAGGAACACGGCGGCGGTGAGGACCAGTCCCAGAACGCCGATGGCGGCGGCGATCGGGTACACCGAGAACGTGCCGGCGAAGATGTGGAACTCGGCGACGAAGCCGGCCAAGCCGGGAAGGCCGAGGCTGGCGAAGGCGGCCACGATGACGGCGGCGGTGAACGTCTTGGCCCGGCTGGACAGCCCACCCAGCTCACCCATCTCGTAGGTCCCCGACCGTGACCAGACCGAGCCGGCGAGTAGGAAAAGGGCGCCAGTGATGAGCCCGTGGGCCACCATTTCGACGGTGGCGCCGGTCAGGGCCAGCGAGCGGGCCTCGGCCCCCCGGCCGGCGAGGCCGCCAGCGGCGGCGATGCCCAGGATGGCGTAACCCATGTGGTTGACGCTGGTGTAGGCGATCAACCGCTTCAGGTTGGTCTGGGCCAGGGCGACCAGGCTCCCGTAGATGATCGAGAGCACCCCGAGGGCGGCCAGCAACGGCGCCCACGTCCGGAAGGCGTCGGGCAACATGGCCAGGGGGATCCTGATGAAACCGTAGACGCCCATCTTCAACAGCACGCCGGCGAGGATGGTGGAGGCCGGCGCGGGGGCGTCGACATGGGCGGGCGGCAGCCAGGTGTGGAACGGGACGATCGGCGTCTTGATGCCGAAGCCGATTAGGAACCCGAGGAAGACCAAGCCGCCCCGCAGCCCGTTCCCGGCCAGCGGCTGCTGGCGAATGATCTCGGCCATGTCGAAAGTGCGCGGCGACGTGGCCAGGTAGAGGCCGAGGATGGCCAGCAACATCACCAGTGACCCGGCCAGGGTGTAGATGAAGAACTTGAGCGCCGACCGCCGGGCGTCGCCGTGGCCCCAGATCCCGATGAGGAAGTACATCCCGACGAGGGAGAGGTCGAAGAACACGTAGAACAGGAACAGGTCGAGGGCCAGGAAGAGCCCCACCGACACCGTCTCCAGGAACAGGAAGGCGGCCACGTACTGCTTCGGCCGACCCCGGAGGTCGGCGGGATAGGCCAGGGCCGCCACGAACAACAGCGCGGTCATGGCCGCCAGCGGTAACGACACGCCATCGACGCCGAGGGAGTAGGTGACGCCCAGCGTCGGTATCCATCTCGCTGATTCGACGAGCTGGAAGCCGCCCTGTCCGGTGTCGAAACGGGCCCAGGCCACGACCGTGAGCAGCAGGGGCAGCGCCGCGAACGCGCACGCGACCGCCTTGATCGTCGTCGGACGGTCCCGGGGAAGCAGGGCGCACACCACCACGCCGACCAGCGGCACGAACACGGCGAGAGTGAGCATGTCCCTACGACCTCCCGAGGACGGCGACGGCGACAACGGCAACTACGCCGGCGGCCACGATCAGGAAATACTGATGGGTGAGGCCAGTCTGGAGCCGCCGGCTCTGGCGCCCGGCGACGCCCACTCCGCCCGCCACACCCTCCACTGCGGCGTCGACGCCCCGCTCGTCGGCGGTGCGGGAGAACCGGGACAGGACCAGCGTCCCGCCGGCGACTCCGTGGACGATCCCGTCGACGCCCCGCTCGCCCCACCACGAAAGCGCGCCGGACAGCGCAGCGGCCACCCGAGCGGTGGCCAGTACGCCGGCGTCGACTACCCGGTCGTCCACCCGGGCGAGGAAGCGGGCCAGTCCGAGCACCGGGTCCACCACGAGGCCCTTGGTGGCCCGGGGCAGCGCCAGCCAGTCGGCCGCGTCGACCCGCCACCCCGGTGACAGGCGGAGATCGAGGAGGTGACCTCGGCGGTCGAGGAGCCACGCCGCGCCTACGCCGAGCAGCACCGTCGCCAGCGCCGGCACCAGTGCAAACGCGCCCGCCTCCGGCCAGGGATCTCCGGCGTTCCGTTCGAGGAGCCGCCGCCCCGCTGGCAGCCAAAGGGCGCTGGTCGCCAGCGTGGCCCCGCCCAGGACGGCCATGGCGGCGATCTCCGCACGGGTCCTGCGATTCGGCGGCGCCCTTCGGTTCTCGTCCTCCACACCGGTCCGGCGATCCGGGGGCGCCGTCCGGCCGAAGGCGAGGAGGTAGACCCGGGAGGCGTAGAAGGCCGACAGCGCCCCAGCCACCAGTACTCCGAACCCGACGATCGCCCAGCGATCCGATGCCGCGGCCACGATGGCCTCCTTCGACGCAGCCCCGCCGGTCGGTGGGACAGCGGCGAGGGCCAGGGCGCCGAGCCCGAACAGCGCGGCGGCCCATCGGGGCTGGCGCCGCATCCGCAGGCGGCCGAGGTCGCCCGAGCCGGCGGCATGGATGGCCACCCCCGCGCCGAGGACCAGGAGTGACTTGAAGGCGGCGTGGGCCACCAGGTGGGCGCTGGCAGCCGTGGTGGAGCCGGCCCCGACGGCCACCAGCATCAGGCCGTACTGCGCTGAGGTCGACGCCGCCAGCACCCGTTTGAGGTCGCCCTGGAGGGACGCGACGACCCCGCCGGCGAGGGCGGTGGCCAGACCCAGGGCGGCAACGGTCGGCCCGAACCACCCGAGCCCGGAGAACGCGGGGGCGAGGCGGACCAGGGCGTAGGCGCCCGCCGCCACCATGGTCGCCGAATGGAGCAGGGCTGAGACCGGCGTGGGGCCGGCCATGGCCGAGAACAGCCAGGGCGAGAACGGGAGCTGGGCCGACTTGGCCGCCGCCGCCAGCAGCACGCCGGCGGCGATCACGTCGAGGCGCCACCCCGCCGCCGGCAGGTCGGCGAAGGCAAAAGACCCGGAGGCGGCGAAGGCGGCGGCCGCCGCCAGGTAGAGACCGACATCGCCGGCCCGGGTGGCCACGAAGGCCTGGTTGGCGGCGGCGGCCACGCCGGGTTCCCCCGAGCGATGGCCGATGAGCGCCCAGGAGCAGGCGCCAACCAGCTCCCAGGCCAGGAGGAGCGTCAGGAAGTCCCCGGCCACGACCAGCAGCTCCATGGCGGCGACGAAGCCGACGAGGAGGCTGACCAGGCGGCGCAGCCGGGGATCGGCCGCCTCGCTGGCCAGTGCATAGACGACCACGGCCAGGGCGACGACCGGGACGAGGACAACCATGACCCGGCCGAACCCGGTGACGGCGAGCTGCAGCCGGATGGCCGCCGACCACCGGAGGGTGGCCGCGGGCTGGACCGCCGCCGCCCGGGCGGCGACGACCAATGTCGCCCCCAGTCCCGCCATCGGGATCAGCCACAGCACGCGGCGTCGGCCTTCCCCGGCCAAACCCACGATCCCGGCGGCTAGCAAGGGAAGCAACACGAGCGCCCAGGCCATCACCCGCGCAGCCGCTTCAGCTTTTCGGTCATGTCCGCCTTGCGCACCCGGTAGATGGCCACGACCAGAGCGAAGCCGAGAGCAGCCTCGATAGCCATGACGGTCATGGCCACGACGGCCAAGAGCTGGCCCTTCGGATTGCCTCCCGCCGCTCGGGCCCACATGGCGACGGCAGCCAGGATGGCGCCACTTATCATCAGCTCCAGGCCCATCATGATCATCACGAACGTCTGCTGGCTCAGGGCGCCATACACGCCCACCCCGAACAAGGCGGCAGCCACGACGAGCAGGGCCTGGAGGCTCATGGGCGACGGCTCATCCGTGGTCCATCCCGGCATGATCCATCCCGCCCCCGTCCATCGCGGCTTCGTCCGCCTCGGCCGCCGGGCCGTCGGCCGGGGATGCGGCCGTGACGTCGTCGAGGTCGGGCGGACGGGATGACACATAGGCGTCGCCGAAGCGGCCGTTGCGACTGGCCAGGGCGATGGCGCCGACCATGGCGGCCAACAGGCTCACTCCGGCCGTCTCGAAGATGAGCATGGAATCCCCCAGCAGTTCGCCGCCGAGGTCGGCGGTGGCCTGGGCCGTTCCCTCGGCGGGAACTGGCCGATCGGGGAAACGGACGAATAGCCCGACACTGGCCAGGGCCAGGAACGACGCCACCCCGGCGACGACGGCGGTGCGGTGCTGGTGGACCATGGTCATGGGGTTGAGCCCGGCCGGGTTCATCATGAACATCACCATGAAGACGGCCATGATCGTCATCTCCCCGGCCATCATCAAGAGCAGCACCAGCCCGAGGAACCGGGCTTCCAGCAGGACGAGGATGGCTCCTACAGCCAGGAACGAGGCCAGCAGCCAGAACGCAGCCCGCACCATCGAGTCGACCCTGAAGACGAGGTAGGCCGAGATCACGGCCGTGGCCGCGAACGCCCAGAAGAATACCTCGACGAGCCACGAGCCGGTCACCGCAGCGCCAGGATCCCGCTGACGAAGACGTCGACCAGGGCCAGGGGTATGAACGCGACCCAGGCCACCACGACGAAGGACTCGAGCCGCACCCGGGCCAGGGTGTGGCCGGCAACCACGATGATGGCCAGCAAGGCGGTCGTCTTCAGGGCGACCCATACGGGCCCGGGCAGCAACGGGCCCCACCAACCGCCCAGGAAGGCGGCCGCGCCCATGGCGGAGACGGTCACAAGAACAGCAGCCCGCGCCACCCTCCACGCCAACAGCTCCGAACTGGACGACTCGGCCGCTGTACCTCCCCCGAGGTCGGCGGAGTCGGGGATGGCGAGGGGGCCCCAGAACGCCACGCCGGTGGCGGCGATGAGGTACAGGGGTAGCCCCAGTGGTTGGCGCACCACGTTCCAGAGACCGTGTTGCGACTCGACGATGGCGGTGACCGACAGCGACTGGGCCGGTAGCGCCACCGCGATCAGCACCAGGGCGAGAGGCATCTCGTACGACAGCGCCTGGGCCGCGAAGCGGTAGCCGCCGATCATGGGGAACACGGAGTTGGGCGACCAGCCATGCAGGAAGACGGCCACCATCACCAGGGCCATGGCTGCGCCGAACAGGACGATCCCATCGGCGACCTCGGCTACCGCCCCTCGCGCCGAGAGTGGCACGACCATCAGTCCACCTGCGGCCAGGGCGCCCAGGGCGACGGTTGCCACCGCCCACGCCGCGGCATCGGGCCGCTCGGTGGTAGTCCGCGCCTGCAGGAGAAGGCGGGCGGCCCGCCGCGCCGGCATCACCAGCAGGGCGGTTCCCGGTCGGGACCGGCCCGCGACCCGGGCTGAGACGGCCCCGTCCAGCACCGCGATCACGTAGACGCCGGCGACCAGGGCGGTACCGACCTCGGCGACCGCCGCAGCCGGAGAGACTGCGTGGACCGTCATGCCGGTACCGGCTGGCCCACGATCCGAGCCGCCTCCTCCATGTCGACGTCCAGGCTGGCCGTGGCGGCCGCCAGATCGCCCCACTCCAGGCCCCGGACGAGCGCAGGCACAAGGCCCAGCAACGCATGCGACGGCGTCCGGGAGCCAGCAGAGATCGGCCCTCGGGGCGACTCCACCACGCCCACCGTGGTGGTACGAGCCTGACCGGCACGGCTCGCCAGGTC
>JBBSIS010000076.1:0-13855 GCA_038231955.1 Acidimicrobiales bacterium | reverse complement strand
GACACCGCCCGCTTGGCGGGCGCATAGGTTCTCGCCGTGCGATCCACCGAGATCTCCCTCGATACCTCAGGCCGTCACATGATGGACCTGACCCTGCCGATCGCCGAGTTCTGCCGCCCCCTGGGCGACGGACTGCTGTCGGTGTTCGTCCCCCACGCCACCGCGGGGGTGGCCCTGATGGAGACGGGTTCCGGATCGGAGGCTGATCTCGAGGAGGCACTGGCCCGGCTGCTGCCCCGGGACGATCGCTGGCGGCATCGCCATGGCGGCCCTGGCCACGGCGCCGATCACGTGCTGCCGGTGTTCGTCAGCCCGTCGTTGGTCGTCCCCGTCGAGGGGGGCCGGATGCAGCTCGGTACGTGGCAGAGCGTGGTCCTCGTCGACCTCAACGACGACAACCCTCGCCGACGGGTGCGCCTGAGCTTCCTCGACGGCTGACGGGGTACAGACAGCGGACCGCCATGGAGAGAGAAAGGATCTGCATGCCCACCGAGATCGATCGCCACGAGGTACAGCGGCTCATCGCCGCCGGGGCCCAGCTGGTCGACGTGATGCCCAAGGCGGAGTGGGAGGAATCCCATATCCGCGGCGCCGTCCACGTACCGCTCAAGCAGCTCGACGAAATGGCGCCCGAACACCTCGACGCCGCCCGGCCGGTGATCGTCTACTGCTACGACTCCCTCTGAGACATGAGCCCCCGAGCCGCGTGGCGGCTCGAGAGCCTGGGCTTCGGCGAGGTCTACGACTACGTGGGCTCGAAGATGGAGTGGATCGGCGACGGGCTGCCCTTCGAGGGCACCCTTGCCGACCAGCCTCGTCTGTCGACGGTGGCCGATCCGAGTGTGCCGACCTGTCGGTTGGAGGAGACAGTGGCCCAGGTGCGCGGCCGGCTGAACGGATGGCCGATGGCGCTGGTGGTGTCCGGGCAAGAGCGGGTGGTGGTGGGGTTGGTCCCGGCCGACGCCCTGGGCCTCGAGGATGACCGGGCCATCGCCGCGGCCATGCAGGAGGGGCCGAGCACCTACCGGCCCCATGTGACGGCCGAGGAGATGTCGGCCCGCCTCGAGAAGCGTCCGGCGCCGTGGGTGGTGGTCACCACGCTGTCCGGCCACCTCGTCGGCGTGGCCCGGCCCGAGGACATCCACGCCGCAGCCAGGGCCGACGGTGACTGAGGGGGCTACTGGTCGGGCTCGGCGAATGGCTCACCTTTCCGTCCCGCTCGTCGCGGTCGCGGCTCGTCGGAGGAGGATGCTGGCCGCCATCGGCGGCCTCAGCCGCCGAGCAGGTCCAGCACCGCAGTGATGTCGGGCGCCCGGGTGGCGCCGTCGGGCACGGGCGGTGGATCACCGTCGATGTCGTCGCGCCACACATGGAGGGCCTGCATGCCGAAGGCGAGTGGACCGGCGACATCGGCGGGGAAGGTGTCACCGACGAAGAGGACGTCGGAGGCGTCGGCCCCGCAGCGGTCGAGGGTGTGGGCGAAGATCCGGGGATGGGGCTTGCGGGCCCCGGCCTGGGCCGAGGTGACCACCACGTCGACGGCCCCGTCCAGGCCGGCCTGGGCGACGGCCCGTTCGATGTCCCAGTCCCAGTTCGAGCAGATGGCCACGGTCAGGCCCATGGCCCGCAGCTCGGCCAGCACGCCCGGCACCTCGGGGTAGGGCGCCAGCGTGTAGGTCTTGGCCGCCTTGTGCAGGTCGGCCACCAAGGCGTCGAGATCGTCGTCCCCCACCCCGCAGGCCTGGGCCCGGCGTCGCATCCGGGTGACCTCCCAGGCCACGTAGGCGTCCCGGCTGGTCGAGTGCTCGAGGTGTTCGTTGCCGTCGTTGGCCTCGCCCACGAAGTTGTGGCCCCACGTGGTGCCGTCGAAGGCCAGGCCGTGGCGGGCGAAGACCTGCTCGTGGGTGTCACCCCAGGAGACGGCCCGGGCCAGGGTGCCGTAAAAGTCGAAGAGGACCGCCTTCATGAACTGCGGACGAGGGCGGCTGCCCGACCGCGATCGCTGCCCCGTACCCGCAGCCATCCGAACGTCAGCCCCAGGACGGCCCAGAACGCCACCGCCCCGGCCAGGGTCGACAGGCGGAACTGCCAGATCAGCGTGGCCGGGGGCGTGACCGGATCGGTGTTGGCCGGGAGCAGCACCAGGCCGACGACGGCCAGCGCCACCCACACGGCCAGGGTGGCGGGCACAGCCTTGGGCGTGTCCCATCCCTGCGCCACCAGGGCCCGCCAGGCCCGCCAGCCTGCCCACGTCGCCACCAGCGACCAGGCCACGGCCAGCAGGTACAGGGCGGTGCGGCGCCCGATGGTGTCGGGGTTGCCGACGGTCGGCGGGTTGGCCGGGTACTTGAGGAAGGGCAGCAGGAAGACGGCGACGAACCCGGCGGTGGCCAGCGTCACCGCGGCGCGCCAGTCGTCGGTGGTCCGCAGGCGGTGGCGGGCGGCGGCGTAGACGATGGTGAAGACGGCGCCCAGGGCGGCGCCGTAGAGCACGGCGGCCAGCATGCCGCCGGCCTGCTGCGTCCCCCGGCTGAACATCTCGTCGGCGCCGCTACCTTCCAGGGCGACGGCGCGCCCGAGCGGGCCCTCGCCCACCAGGCGCAGCACTACCGCCAGCACGGCGCCGCCGGCCATGCCCGCGGCCACACCCTGTTTCAAGAGGCGAATCATCATTGTCCTTCGGTTCGTGGACGGTGTGGAGGATCCCGAGCCGAGGCGGGCCTGGCGGGATCCTCCACACCGGGGGATCAATGGCAGGGGACGGCGAGGAAGTGGCGGCCGTCGTGGAAGAACTCGTGCAGGACGGTGGCGCCGGACCTCAGGGCGAGGCCGTTCTCCATGGTCAGCGCGTAGACGGTCGCCAGGGCCAGGGCCAGGACGAGCCAGGTCCACGCCGGTATGGCGATGGGTGCCGTGCCAGTGGGGGTGATAGTGGTCTCTATGTCGATCACCCCCCCTCGTGGGTATGCCGGGTTTCATGAGTGTGGCGGTGCTCGTAGCCCGGCAGCGGGTGCCGGTAGACGCACAGGTCGCAGTTCATGTGGGCGTCGCCGCCAAGTGCCTCCCGGTAGCGCTCGAGGAGGAGGCGGGCGATGCGGGGATCGGCGCCCAGGTGCGGTCCCGGGCGGACGTCGATGCCGGGATGAGCGGCGCCCCAGTCGGCCACCTGGTCGGCGATGCGGTCGACGAGGATGCCGGTGAAGAGGAAGTAGGGCACGACGACGATCCGGGTGGCGCCCAGGAGCCGGCACCGTTCCATGGCCGCGGGCACGCTGGGCGGGGCCAGGGAGACGAAGGCAGCTTCGACCATGCCCAGGCCTCGCGAGTCCCACAGGAGGCGGGCGACCTTGTACAGATCCGCGTTGGCATCCGGGTCCGACGAGCCCCGGCCCACGATGACGACCGCGGTCTCGGCCGGGTCGTCCTCGCCTATGGCGGCACGGATGCGGTCCTCGGCGACGCCCAGGACCAGCGGGTGGAGGCCGAGCTGGCGGCCGTAGGCGAAGCTGACGCCGGGGTGGCGGTGGCGGCCGCGGTGGAGAGCGGCGGGGCCGTCGTCCTTCATGTGGCCGGCGCCCAGGAGCACCAGCGGCACGGCCACGACCGACGCCGCCCCCCGAACGACGAGGCGGTCGACTGCGGTGTCGAGGTCGGGAGCGGCCAGCTCGATGAAGCCGCACCCGACGTCGAGCTCGGGCGCCTCCTCGGTGACCACCCGGGCCAGATCCCAGTACTCGGCCACCCCGGCGGTCGATCGGCTCCCGTGGCCGACGATGAGCAGCGAGGGCCGGCTACCCACGGTCGGCCGCCATCTTGAGCAGGACGTTGACCGCGGCGGCGGCCACCGCGCTCCCGCCCTTCTCGCCCACGTTGCTGATCGCCGGCATCCCACTGGCTCGCAGCTGCGCCTTGGACTCGGCGGCGCCGACGAAGCCGACCGGCATGCCGACGACGAGCACCGGTGAGTACAGGCCGGCCTGGTGGAGGCGTACGACCTCGTCGAGGGCGGTGGGGGCGCAACCGACGACCACCACCGCCCCGCGGGGGTGCAGGCGAGCGGCCTCACGGATGCCGGCGGCCGACCGGGTCGTGCCCGTCTCGGCGAGCGAGAACCCACGCGCAGCGGAGGTCCGCAGCGACCAGGTGAGACGGTCCGGTAGGTAGCAGTGCGCGTCGACGCCGCTGATCCCGTGGCGGAGCATCTCCACGTCGACGATCACGGGCGCCCCAGCGGCCAGGGCGACGACGGCGGCGTCGGCCGCAGCCTCGTCGACGACCATCGACGCGGCGTAGTCCACGTCGGCGCTGGCGTGGATGACGCGGGCGACGATCGCCGCCGTGCGCGGGGGGTGGCCGGACAGGTCCACGCGCTCGGCGAGGATCCGGTAGCTCTCGGCCTCGATGGGATGGACGACGGTCACGGGGCTTCCGCCCCGTGAATGTCGATGGACCGGCCTCCCGGGCCGGTCACCACGTCAGCTCCTGGATGGCGTCGGACGGGCAGACCTCAACGCAGGCCAGACAGTTCGTACATCGGTCGACCACGACGAGCGGGCGACCGGGCGCCCGCAACAGCGCCCGCTCGGGGCACGTCGGCAGGCACGAGCCGCATCCGGTGCAGCGGAGGTCGATCACCACGGTCATGCGTCCGCTCCTGATGGGTCGTAGCCCCGCGGGGTCACCATGCGGTCACCGATGACACGGGTGGTGGTGGAACCGACGATCACGCAGGTTGTCATGCCCACCGTCGCCGGGTCGAGGCCGACCAGGGTGGTGAGGGTGACAGCCTGCTCGGCGCGGGTGGCGTCGGTGACAACGCCGACCGGCGTGGACGGCGAGCGGTGTTCGAGCAGGATGGCCCGGGCCGCGTGGAGCTGCCAGTGACGGCCCCGGCTGCGGGGGTTGTAGAAGACGACGGCCAGATCGGCCTGGGCGGCGGCCCGCACCCGGGCCTCGATGGCCGCCCACGGAGTGAGCAGGTCGGAAAGGCTGATCACGGCGTGGTCGTGACCGAGGGGGGCGCCGAGCAGGGCGGCGCTGGCCAGCGCCGCGGTCACGCCCGGGACGACGTCGATCTCGACATGGCCTCCGACCTCGAACACGAGCGACGCCATGGCGTAGATCCCGGCGTCGCCCGAGCAGACCATGGCCACGCTCCGACCGGCCTCGGCCTCGGCGACGGCCTGCTTGGCCCGCAGGACCTCGTCGCCGATGGGGCTGCGGACGACGTCCTGTCGCAGGGAAAGAAGGTCGGCGCACGCGTCGACATAGGCTTCGTAGCCGAGAACCACGTCGGCCCGGCGTACGGCCCGTTCGGCTGCTGGCGTGCGGTGCTGGCCGTCGCCGGGGCCGAGGCCGACGACGGCCAGGCGCCCACGAGGCCTCCGCCGTCGGGCGATGGCCACGGTGGCGTGAAGGCCCGCTCGTTTGGGGACGACCAGCGCCGCACCCGGGCCAGCCGCGGCCAGGGCGGCGGCCTCGGCGACGCTGGGTGTGCCGACCGCAACCCGCACCACCTCGCTCGGTGTCGGAACCTCGACGCCGGCCAGGGCCTCGGACGTGAAGGCCCGCACCGGTAGACCGAGGCCCAGGATGGCGGGGTCGGTGGCCCGGCGGTCGATGGTGGCCACCTCGGCCACCGACGCCTGGGCCAGGCCGGCGCCGGCCAGGACGGTGCTCAGCAGCGCGGCCACCTCGTCGGCCGGCGCACCTGTCGACGCACCGATACCGGCGACGAGCGACGGCGGATGGAGGACAGCGACGCCAACGCGGCCGGCGTCGGTGGCCCGATCGGTCACCACCAGGCGTTCGGGGCCGAGGCCGGCGGCGGGGAACCTAGGAGGAAGAGGCCAGTCCATCTCGTTCTCGATCGCGGGAAAGCGGCCGTCGAGCATGGCCACGGTGACGCCGGCCACGTCGCCGGCGGCGGTGAGACCGGGCCACGAGTCCAGGGCCGGCGTGGCGGTGGCGTCGGTGGCGGTCGTGACCACGGGTATGGCGCCCAGGGTGGTGGCCACGGCACGGGCCAGCGCGTTGGCTCCGCCGGCGTGGCCCCCGCACAGGGCGACGGCGAAGCGCCCGGCCTGGTCGACGCAGACCACGGCGGGATCGGTGACCTTGTCGGCCAGGAGAGGGCCGACGATGCGGACCGCGGCGCCAGTGGCCAGGAAGAGGACGAAGGCGTCGATGTGGTCCCAGCGGGCGGCCACGATCTCGGCCGCCTTGCCGTGGACAGCCTCGTAGGGCAGCCGGTGGGCGAGGGCGCGGCCTTCCTCCGTCACGGACACGCTCAGTATCCTTGGGTCGCTGCGGGCCTCCGCTGCGCTTCGGTCCTCGCTCAGTACCCTCATGCCGTCCACCTCATCGCGCGGGCCCCCAGGCGATGAACACCGGGTTCTCGGCGGCCAGGCGCACCCCACCGTCGGGCAGCGGCCTACCCCGGGACACGTTGATCTGCACGACGTTGCCGAGGCGGTCGGCCGCGGCCGCGGCCCGGTCGAGGGCGGCGAAGGCGGCCACGATCCGTCCACCGGGACGGAGGCGGGCGAGGGTGGCGTCGAGCACCTCGATGCCGCCGCCGCCGACGAAGGCCCGATCGGGATCGGGCAGGCCACCGAGCACGCCGGGCGCCTCGCCCTCGACCACCTCGACGGCCACGCCATGGGCCGAGGCGTTGGCCCGGAGGTGGGCGATCTGGCCCGGGTCCCGTTCCACGGCCAGCACCCGAAGGGCGGGGCTCAGCCGCGCGCACTCGACGGCCACGCTGCCGCTGCCGGCCCCGACGTCCCACAGCACGCCGGCCGGAGCCAGGCCCAGCTTGCCCAGCGCCACCGCCCGCACCTCGGCCTTGGTGATCATGCCGTCGCGGTGGGCGAACTCCCCGTCGGCGAGCCCCCACGCCCGCACCGGTGCGGCGGCGACGGGGGGCCCGTCGAGGAGGACGACGACCGACAGCGGATCCCAGCTGCCCCCGGCCAGGCCGTCCAGATCGACACAGGCGATCTGCTCGTCGAGCGTGCCGAGCCGGCTGCAGACGACGGCGCGGTCATGGCACGCATCCAGGGCGATGAGCTCCTTGCCCAGCGCCTCGGGGGAGGAGCCGGGCGACGTCAGCACCGCCACCTTGGTGGCCGCCGCCGCACGTCGCGCCGCCTCCTCCAGCGGCCGCCCGTGGGCCGAGACGACGACAGCGTCGTCCCACGGAAGCCCGAGACGGGCGAAGGCCAGCGACACCGACGACGGCGCGGGGCGGACGTCGAGCGCGTCCGGCCCGAAGCGCTCGGCCCGGGCCCGCACGATCCCGAAGAAGCCGGGGTCGCCCGACGCCAGCACGCAGACCCGTCCCGGCTCGGCGGCGATGGCGTCGAGGACAGGGCTCAGGTCTCCGTCGACCATCAGGCGCCGTCCACGTTCGACGCCGGCCAGGTGCCGGCGGCCGCCCACGACCAGGTCGGCGTCGACCACGCCGACCGGCGCGTCGCCCGTGACGCCGAGGACCACGATGGGCAGCTCAGGCACGGGCCACCACCGTCTCGCCGTCGAAGTCGACCATGACGACCTCGGTATCGACCACCCCTCCGGTATGGGCTTGGCAGGCGGCGCGGGCCATGGCGCAGACCCGGGCCAGCGGGGCGACGTCGCCCCGGGCCACGCACGTCTCGAAGAAGTGGCGGGCGGTGGCCGTCTCGGTGGCGGCGGCGATCACTACGTCAGCCGATCCGGCGTCGCGGGCGACGGCGGCCAGCAGCTCACCGTCGACCTGAGAGCGGTGGAAGTGGGTCATCATGACCCCAGCGGCCAGCTTGGTGATCTTGCCGGCCATGCCCACGAACACGGCGTGGTGGATGCCGGCGGTTGCCGCCCGGCGCAGGGCCGTGCCGGTGAAGTCGCCGACCTCCACGAAGCACACCTCGGGGAGCTCGGGTCGCAGCCGCATGGCGGCCTTCTCCGACCGGCTCCCGGTGGCCAGGACGACGACCGACTCGCCCTGGGCCGCAGCCACGTCGATCTGCTGGGTCACCGACGCCCGGTACGCCGCGGTCGAGAACGGGCGCACGATGCCCGTGGTGCCCAGGATCGAGATGCCGCCCACGATCCCCAACCGGGCGTTCGACGTGCGGGCCGACATGTCCTCGCCACCGGGGACCGAGAAGGTGACGGCCAGCGGGGCGACGGTGACCTCGGCCAGCGCGGCTTCGATCAACCGCCGCGGCACCGGGTTGATGGCCGGCGCTCCCACGGCCAGTCCGAGGCCGGGCTTGGTGACGGTGCCCAGACCGGGCCCGCCGGAGATCGACGCCCCGCCAGAGCCGGCTTCGACCACCTCGGCGGTGAGGCGGGCGCCGTCGGTGCAGTCGGGGTCGTCGCCGGCGTCTTTGACGACCACGCAGCGCGTCGGTGACTCGACCTCGACCGCGAAGGCGACACGCCGGCCGCTGGGCAAACCGACCTCGACCTCGGCGGGCGCCGTCCCTGTGACCAGGCCCAGCGCCGCCGCCTTGGCCGCGGCGCTGGCGCAGGTGCCCGTGGTCCACCCGGTCCGCAGCCCCGTCACTGGTCGAGGCTTCCTTCGAGCGCCCCGCCCAGTGAATGCTTGCTGTCGCGATCCTCCGCTGCGCTTCGGCGCACGCTCATGCCGGGCGTCCCGCCGTCGTGCCCGGGAGCGATCGGCGACGAAACATGTGGGCGAAGCCGGGTGAGTAGAGGTGGCTGCGGCCCGCCGCCCCGCCAGCGCCGGCGAGCGCCGGCCCCACCAGGACGAGGACGGTCGTCTTGGTCCCCAGATTGGCGAGGTCGTCGGCCAGCCGGCCGACCGTCGACTCGACGATCCGCTCGTCGGGCCAAGAGGCTCGGGCCACGATGACGGCGGGGGTCTCGACCGTGTAGGCGCTGCCCGGGGCTAGGAGCTCGTCGGCCAGCTCGCGGGGCCGGGCCGCGGACAGGAACACCGCCATGGTGGCGCCGTGAGCGGCGAAGGCGGCGACCGACTCGCCACCCGGCATCGACGCCGCCGTCCGGCCCGCCAGGCGGGTGAGGACCACGCTCTGGGCCACGCCCGGTTGGGTCAGCTCCCGGCCCACGGCGGCCGCGGCCGCGGCCAGGGAGCTGACGCCGGGGACGATCTCGAAGTCGCGCTCCTGGGCGGCACACCACTCGATCTGCTCGCCGATGGCGCCGTAGATCGACGGGTCCCCCGAGTGGAGCCGCACGATCGCGGCATCGGGCGCGGCGGCGTAGACGGCGAGGGTGTCCTCCAGGGTCATGGCCGCCGAGTCGTGGACGTCGGCCCCGGGGCGGGCGTGGTCGAGCAGGGCCTCGGGCACGAGCGACGACGCCCAGACCACCACGTTGGCGGCGGCCAGGCGGTCGCGGCCCCTCAGGGTGATGAGGTCGACGGCCCCCGGCCCGGCGCCCACGAAGGAGATCATCGGCTCCCCTCCGACCTGTTGGACGGCGGGACGATGACGGTGGCCAGGTAGGCGGCGGGCCCGTTGGCGGCGGCGGCCACGTCGACGATCCGCTCGCCGGGCAGGCCCAGCAGCTCACCGAAGACGGCGCCGGCCAGCCGGCCGGCGTCGGCCAGCCGCTTCGCCATGGCCGGCAGGTGCCGGCCGCCCTTGTAGATCACGACCGCCTGGGTCGGGTCCTTCAGCGCGTGGCCGAGGGCATCGGGGCCGTCGAGGGCGGTGATCAGGGCCAGCCGCTCGGAGCTCTGCAGGACGACGGTGCCTGAGCGCGAAGCCAGCTCCTGGAAGGCCATGATCCCGGGCACGGTGCTGATCCGTGCGTCGGGCCGGAGCTGGTGGACGCGAGCGGCCAGGGTCGAGAACGTGCTGTAGACGTTGGGGTCACCGAGGGTGACGAACGCCAGTCGCTCGCCGGCTTCGAGCCCGGCCACCACTGTCGCCGCCGCCTCGTCGACGGAGTCCTCGGCCCGGCCCATCTCGATGGCCAGGCGCTCGATGGCCACGTCGGGGCACGCCTGGCGGACGATCGACTCGGCCCGGCCCACTGCGTCGAGCGCCGACGACGGCGCCAGCACCCGGTCGGCCTCCCTCAGCACCCGCACGGCTCGGACGGTCAGAAGCTCGGGATCGCCCGGCCCGACGCCGACGCCGATCAGCTCGCTCATTTTGGAACCTCGGGCACGCGATCTCGACACCGACGGTCGACCTCTGGCTCCCTTGCGGTCACAGTGGCATTGGCCGCACCGGACTTGCACCGGCTCGTCGACCCGACGGCGAGGCCGACTCTACCGCTCGCGCTGCGCCGCCACGGGCACCGCCGCGGTCAGGTGATCTTCCGCTTGACCACCGGGCTTTCCCGACGGAGGGGTGCACCGGCTGCCGGCGTGGTGGGGAAGAGGGTGACCAGGGCACGGATCTCGTCGGGGTTGGGTATGTCGCCCTGGTCCTCGTCGAGGTCCTTCCGACGGATCGTCTTGGTGAAGTGCCGCTCGATCGTGCCGTCCGCGTCGGAGGTGATTTCCTTGTTGAACAGCGGTGACAGGAACCCCAGCGTGTCGTCACCGCCGGCCGCCGGGCCGTCGGAGGCATTGGTGTCGTCGCCGATGATCCGGCACTCCTCCCGGTAGGCCTGTTTCGACGTCCTGTCCTCCTCGTCGAACCTGACGTCGTAGGTGACGTCGAGGGTCGCCTCGGCCCCCGCAGTGTGGATGGTGAGCTTGATCGGACCGATCTTCGCCATGTCGCCCTCGCCTTCGTCCGTGTCGACGGGCCGCTGTCGCAGCGGTCAGCGTCCACCAATCTATCGGCGAAGCTCCGGTGGGCTCAGAGCGACGAACTTGTCCAGTTCGGCGACGGGTCGCGTGGGCGGCGTCACGCGGGCTCGTCATCCTCCCGAGGCTCGCCGGTGGGCCGCTGCTGTCGAGACCAGGCGCTCGGCCAGTCGCGGGTCGGCGGCCAGGTGAAGGTGGACGTAGCTGGCCAGAAGGGTGGGTGAGGCGAAGCCGGCTCGACCCCGGCCGCTCCGGCCCGTCCAGTCGAGATCGTCGCCCGGCGGACCGAGCGTCGAATAGTGGAACTCATGGCCCCGCAGCTCGGTGCCGGCGGGGCCCAAAGGGGAGTCGGCCCGCAGGCGGGCCCGCCGGTAGCCGAGAGTGAGGCGGTCGGTCATGTGGCCGTCGGCGGGGACCACGCCGGCCAGGCGGTGCCCGTCCAGCGACCGGGCCAGCCACAGGAGCCCGCCACACTCGGCCCACGTCACCAGTCCGGCGCCGACCCGGGCGGCCACGTCGTCGAGCAGGGACCGGTTCTCGGCCAGTCCGGCGGCGTAGACCTCGGGGAAGCCGCCGCCGGCGTAGAGCCCGTCGACCCCATCGGGCAGCCGGGCGTCGACCAGAGGGTCGAAGGGGACGATCTCGGCGCCAGCCCGGGCCAACAGCTCGAGGTTGTCGGGGTAGGTGAAGCTGAACGCCGGCCCGGCGGCGACGGCAAGGCGGGCACCGGCCCGGTGCCGGGTGCGGGGCGCGTGGCCCACCTCGCGCCCCGGCGCCGACCGGGCCAGGGCCAGCAGCGCGTCCAGGTCGCAGTCCGTCGCCACCGCCTCGGCCAGCCGGTCGATCGACCGCGCCACCTCGCCGGCCTGTTCGATCACCGGCACCAGGCCCAGGTGACGGTCCCGCCAGGCGTAGTGCGGGCGGCGGCGGAGGGCCCCGAGCACCCGGAACCCCACCCCGGCCAGGGCGTGGCGGAGCAGGTTCTCGTGGCTGTCGCTTCCCACCCGGTTCAGGATCACCCCGGCGATGGCGACGGAGGCGTCCAAGGTGGCGAAGCCGTGGACGGTGGCGGCGACGGACGCGCCCACCGACGAGGCGTCGACCACCAACACGATGGGGGCGCCGATGAGGGCCGCCACCTGGGCGGTGCTGGCGACGGGCCCCTCGGGATCGCCGGAGCCGTCGAAGAGGCCCATGACGCCCTCGACGACCAGTACGTCCGACCCCTCCGCGGCCCGGGCGGCCAGGGGGGCGATGGCCTCCTCGCCGCAGATCCAGGCGTCGAGGTTGCGGCCCGGCCGACCCGTGGCCACCGAGTGGTACCCCGGGTCGATGAAGTCGGGCCCGACCTTGGCCGATGCCACCCGGAGGCCCCGCCGGACGAGGGCGGCCATCACTCCTGTCGCCACCGTGGTCTTCCCGGCGCCCGACGATGTACCCGCCACCACTAGCCGAGGACCGAGGCGAGGCACGGCAGATGGTACGGCAGCGGTACGTTGGCCGGGTGGAAGCCGGCTTGGCGTTACCCCTCTTCGCCCTGATCGCCGGTGTGATCTCGTTCAGCTCGCCCTGCTGCCTCCCGCTGCTGCCCGGCTACCTGTCCTACGTCTCGGCCCTGCCCGTGTCCGAATTGGGCGACCGCCAGGCCCGCATGGTCACCCTGCGGGCCTCGCTGCTGTTCGTGGCCGGCTTCACCGTGGTCTTCACCGTTCTCGGCGTGGTCGCCCAGCTGCTGGGCTCGGTGCTCCTGGCCAACGGTGGCCCGGTCGTGCGGTGGTTCGGGGTGCCGATCATGATCCTCGGGTTGTCGACGATGGGCGTGCTGCACCTGCCGTTCCTCCAGCGCGAGCGCCGCATCGACATGGCCAGGGTGCCCCGCGGCACGGCATGGGCCTTCCCGATGGGGATGGCCTTCGCCGCCGGCTGGGCCCCGTGCCTTGGACCGGTGCTGGCCACGATCTACGCCACCGCGGCGGTCAGCGGCACTGCGGTGTGGGGGGCGACGCTGCTCGTCCTCTACTCAGTCGGCCTGGGCCTGCCCTTCGTCCTGGTCGCGCTGGGCTTCAACCGGGCCCAGCGCTCGCTGGGCTGGCTGCGCCGCAACGGCCGGCGCATCGAGGTCGTGGGCGGGGCTCTGCTCGTGGTCGTGGGCTTGTTGTTCGTGACCGGGCGCTGGCAGGGTTACTTCCAGCCCTTGCAACGATGGTTCGCCTCGCACGGATGGCCCCCTGTATGACTGAGATGGCTGTATGACCGACATGACAGACACCCCTGGAGTGACCGACCGGGACGAACACGAGCCGGACGAAGACGACGCCGGTGAGCCGCCTGTCGTCGGCGGGCTACGGCGGGCGCGCAAGGTGCTGTGGATCGCCCTGGCCGTCGCCGTGCCCATGGCGTTGCTGGTGGGGGTGCTGGCCACCCGGGAGCCGTCGGCCACCCGAGCGGTGCGGTCGCAGCTGCTGGGCAAGGCGGCGCCCGCAGTCGACGGCGACACGGTCGACGGCGGGCGGGCGAGCCTGAGTGATCTGCGGGGGCGGTGGGTTGTCGTCAATTTCTTCGCCACCTGGTGCGTGCCTTGCCGCCAGGAGCACGATGACCTGGTCCGGTTCTCCGAAGCCCATCAGGGCCCCGGCGACGCCTCCATCCTGGCCGTGGTCTACAGCGACGCGGCCCAGGCGGTGAAGGAGTTCCGTGACCGTGAAGGCGGCACCTGGCCCATGGTGGTCGACCCCAAGGGGCGCATCGCCCTCGACTACGGCGTGGCCGGGGTGCCCGAGTCGTTCCTCATCAGCCCCGATGGGACCGTGGTGGCCAAGCTCCTCGGCGGGGTCAGGACGACCGACCTCGAGCAGCTCCTCTCCCAGGCCAAGACCGGGCGGTAAGGGCGCCCTCCAGAAGTGCGAGCAGCACGCCGACGACCCCGGTCATCCTCTACCGGGTGATGAGTGCCGCCAGCTCGCCGACGGCGACGAGCGCCGGCGCCGACGGGTCGGCGTCCATGGCGGCCACGCCCAGGTGGTCGGCGTCCTCGATGGCCCGGTCCTCGGGGATGGTGAACGTCTCGACCCCGAGATGTTCGGCGATGCGGGCCGCGTCGGCATCGCTCACCGTGCG
>JBBSIS010000075.1:0-14158 GCA_038231955.1 Acidimicrobiales bacterium | reverse complement strand
CGGTGTCGACGGCTGTGGTTGGTGCCCACTCGGGGCGTCAACGTGGTCGTGGCTACGTTGAAGCGAGCGACGCGGCGTGGGAGCTGCTCGCCGCCGCAATTGATCCGTTCGTCCTTCGACTCCGGCAACTCGTTGACCTTGGCCCGCGAGACGCGGCCACGGAGGTGGGCGCCGGCGTCGTCCTGGGGCTGTCTCAGGCGAGCGGCGACGACGAGTGCGCCATTTACTTCGAGCCCGACTTCGCAGCCGAGAAAGGCGCTGAAGTGCTTGCGGACATGGAGGAGATGATTTTAGACGTTGAGGGCTTGAGCACCATCGACTGACGTAATGAACCCCGCCTGGCCAGTCGAATCACGGTTGGGTTGCGGAGGTCAAAGGGCGACGCGCCCACTCGCCCAGAAGCATCGCCGCCGGACGGTCCAGGTTGGAAAGAAGTTGCACCAGCTCCACTCCGAAGGCCGAGGTTCGAACCGTCGCGCGGCGCGGGCATCCACGGCGTGGCACCTAGTTCGATGCCCGATCAGCGGTCTGCCGGTCAACTGCGCATCGGATGGTTCACTTCCTCACCGGAACACATCTCGGTCATCCTGGAGCTGGTTTTTCACCTGGTGGGCGATGACCCATTCCGAGGCTCCGAAGTGCTCAGCCATCGAAGCGACATCCTCCGGCGGCGCAGCAGACGCCTGGTCGCCAAGCAGCTGACGGATACCAGCCGCCGGGGCCAGCAGCTCGGCAGCAAAGGCGCGCCCGACCTGTTGAGTGGCAGCGCCCGAACTGGTAATCAGGTACGAACCAGAGGGGAGCGTGTCTGCGGCATGCCAGAGCGCACGCCCAATCGCGAACCTCTCGCTCGGTCTGTTCAGATGTCGCGCGATCACAAGATTCGTGTGATCAGGCGAGAAGGTTCTCCCGGCTCCCGTAAAGCCGGAGGCGGATGCCTCCCGGATGGAGACGTGCACCGGTGCCGCCTGGACTGGCTCGGTCGGGGGCAACCCCAGTCGATCACGGAGGAGCCGAGCGGCCTCGTAGCCAATCCACCAGGGTGGTGCGCCCAAGTCCGGCGCCTGGATGCCGCCAACTGCAGAACTAACGAGCGAAAGGCTGAAGCCTTCGCTGCCATTGGCGACGGCCCGTTCAGCATCCCTGAACGCCCCGCGAACCCAATCAAGCGTAGGAAGGATTTGGTCGGGCGAGGCCGCGTCCAGGAACTCGTCCCGCAGTCCGGGTTCGAGCGCCTGAAACACGGCTTCAATGCTGGTGGCGATATCCACACCCTCCGAGAACGGATCGAGGCCTAGCCGAGCGGCCGCGTGACAGAACTCGACCTCCTCGGCATCGAGAGCCTGGAGTGCCATCCACTCCTTCTCCAGCGGCGTGTCCTCGATTCCGGCTTCGCGAAGACGACTGACGACGGCCACTACGACATCCGTCAAGGTCTCTTCCAGACTTACCCTGTCAACCCACCGTTCCCCGTAACTCAGGTATCGGAGCGGATCGTCTCGCAGTGATCGCAGGCGATTCCATCTGACAAGCGAGTCCATCCCGGTCGGGATGATTTCGAGATCAGGCCACAGGAACCCATCGCCGGCCGACCGAACGTTCCGTCTTCGCGCAGACCGGACGCTCCTGCGACCGTCCGCTGTAATCGACCACCAATTGAAGACCATCCACTCGGCGAGCGGGTACACCGGGACACTGATCGACCGTCGAACGCTGCCTGTCGAGACGTCCTCAGCGAGAGTGGCACACACATCATCCAGCCACGCCTCTAGGCGGGCCCAGGTAGCTCGCAACTCCGGTGCCCGGACGGTCCCTACAATCGGATCCCATTCGAAGCGGAATCGCAGATTGGCGCTCATAGTCCGTCCGGCAGCTCGGTGGGCCTGATCTCGTAGCCCTTGTACGTGCCCTGGCCGCTGTTGACCAAGCGACCCTCGTACCAAGTTCCGCCGTGCACGGTCCAGACGTAGCGGGGGAAGTCACCCTCCCATGGCGCGCCGACCCGGCCCTGAGCAACCCCGTCTCTTAGCCATGCCGTCAACTGAGCAAAGTCACCGTGAAGAGACGGATCGCATTTGGTCGCGTCCGCCCGGGGCCTGGGCGGTCCCGCAGAAGATGGGTAGGTCTTGTGTTCGGCGCTCCCGATGTACTGAACGCGGCTCGCCAACAGAGTGAGGTCCACGTCAGGTGGAACGAAGACCTGATGCCGCCGAGGCCGCCGGCCGGGAGTGCGCATGAGTACAGGATGCCAGGAACCCGGTCAGCGCCTGGCCGGGCGGGCACCCTGACGCTCGCGCGGGCTCCTAGCCTGGTGGTGCCTGCGATCAGGAGGCCCTTCCAGAGACGGCGTTGGCGTCAGGGTGGTGCCGTCACCACTCGTCGATTAGCGCGGCGGCTGGATGACCAGGGTTGGAAAGAAGTTGCACCACCTCCACTCCGAAGAACCCTGATGATCGACGTTCGAACCGGGCCCGCCGAAGACGGCGACGTCTGCCGACCGGCCAAGAACGACCTCAGCCGAGGAGAAGCATCAGCCGCCAACAAGTAGCCGGAGCGCGGCAAGGTTCTCTGAGCCCAGCGTGAGCGTTACTTTCTCCTTGGGGCCCGATAATGGGTACTTTTCTACCGCCAGCCGCCCACTGCGGGCTAGGACGACGGCCCGCCGGCGAGCTGATCCGGGTGATGGCCGTCGCTCGCCGACACGCCCCATCCCCCTTGTCGTTGCTCGTACTGGCGTTGGTCCCGGCGGACCTTGAGGAGGTCGCTACGGGTGCAGATGCCGACAAGAGCCCCCTCCGCTATGACCGGAACATGCTCCACGCCCTCGTCAAGGATCACGTTCATGGCCGTCATGGCGTAGTCCCGGGGTGAGACCGATACGACGTCGACACTGGCGTGATCCAGCACCGGCGCCGTGTCCTCGACATCGTCGCCGAGGAGGTCGCCGCGGCTCAGGATGCCGATCACCGTCCCGACGTCGTCGACGACCGGGTAGGCGCCGTGACCACCCTTCACGAACCGCTCACGGGCCTCGGCCACGGTGAGGGCAGCGGGGAGCGTGGTGACCGGTGACGTCATTATCTGGCCCACGAGGGCGGTAGTGAAGGGGTCGACGCCGAAGTGGCGGCCGATGCGCAGGCCCCGGTGGCTGAGCTTCTCGGTCATGATGCTGTGCTCGCTGAGGGCGTTGAACACCAGGTCGGCCAGCACGGTGGCGATCATCAGCGGCACGACGACCTGGTAGTCGCGAGTCAGCTCGAACACGAAGACGATGGCGGTGAACGTCGCCCGCGTGGAGGCGCCGAACGTGGCGGCCATGGCCACCAGGGCGAAGGCGCCGGGCGCCACGTCGGGACCGGGCAGCACCTGGTTCAAGCCGGTCCCGAACAAGGTCCCGAAGGCGGCACTGATGAGGAGGATGGGGGCGAGGGTGCCGCCGGACGTGCCCGATCCAAGGGCAAGCCACCAGGAGACGAGTTTGACGAGGCCGAGTACGGCGAGCGTGCCCAGGGCCAGGCGGCTGTTGAGGACGTCGCTGATGGCGTCGTAGCCCACGCCGAGAGCGCGGGGGGCGGCCAGGCCCACGGTGGCGAACAGCACAGCACCGATCATCGGGTGCCAGAACTCCCCCACCGGCAGGCGGCGGTAGAGGCCCTCGACGATGAACAGACCCTTGCTGATGACCACAGCCAGCAGACCGCATGCCAGGCCCAACAGGACGAACGCCGGCAGGCCGCCGAGGCCGGCGTAGTCGTGCACGGGGACGGAGAACAGCGGGCCGGAGCCGAAGAGGGCATTGTGCACGCTGCCGGCCACACCAGTGGCAACGACGAGCGGCACGAGCGCCCGGGCCGAGAACTCGAACAGGAGCAGTTCGATGGCCAGGATCACCGCCGCGAGCGGCGCCCCGAAGGTGGCCGACATGCCGGCCGCCGCTCCGCAGGCCAGGAGGATCTTGCGTTCCGCCGGTGAGACCCGGACCACTTGGCCGAGCAGGGAGCCAATAGCGCCCCCGGTGACGATGATCGGCCCCTCGGCCCCGAACGGCGCCGCGGTCCCGATGGCGATGGCGGCCGACAGGGGCTTGGCCACCGCAGTCCGCGGTGCGATGCGGCTCTGCTTGGTCAGAACCGCCTCCATGGCCTCGGGGATCCCGTGGCCCCGGATTACCGGCGACCACTTGGCCAGGAGGCTGATGGCCAGCGCCCCCAGCACGGCGACGATGATCAGCCGGGGACTTGGGTGGAGGTCGGCGAAGCTCGGCGGGTGGAACCCGAGCCGGCCGAACACTGCAGCGTTGGTGATGAAGGCGATCAGATGGAGCAGCACCCACGCGGTTCCGCCGGCGATGAGCCCTACTGCGCCGGCCAAGCCGGTGATCAAGGCGGTGCGTCGAGGTGAGGAGAAGATCATCGTCCCACGATACTATCGTGAGACGATATGACTGACGACGACGGCCACCGGCAGCATCAGCTCTCCGACGCGGACTTCGAGAGGCTCCTCGAGTTCAGGGACGGGCTCCGGCGCTTTTTGCATTGGAGCGAGGAGCAGGCGCAGAAGACGGGGGTCACCCCCGCACAGCACCAGCTACTGCTCGCCGTCCGTGGCCACGGCTCGCCGCCGAGCATGAGCGATCTGGCATCCCATCTGCTGCTCCGCCACCACAGCACGGTCGAGCTCGTCGACCGGGCCACGCGCACCGGCCTCATCCGTCGCCTGACCGACAGCGTCGATCACCGCGTCGTCCGGGTGGACCTCACCGACGAGGGCCGGCGACACCTGAACGCCCTGGCCGAGGCCCACCTGGAGGAGCTGTCACGGATCGGCCCCCGGTTCGCAGCGCTGTGGAACCAGCTGCCGACGGCCGACCGCGGCCCGGCGACGTAATCGGCGTGCCGTCCTGACCGCCACGTAGCATCGGCCCCACGATGAGGCCCCCAGCCGACGGTGCGGCCCGGCGAAAGACCGGTCGTCGCCGGACGGCCGAGCGACCCATCGGCATGGGCGTCCACCAGGCGGTCGAGTTCCTTCTCGGCCTTTTCCTGATCAGCAGTTCGGTGCGGATCGCCTCCGACCACGGTGGCGGTGCGGTCCTCGGCCTGGGCCTCGCCCTCCTGATGCTTCCGGCGATCACGATCGGGCCCCTGGCCGCCCTGCGGGTGCTGAGCCCGACCGTGCACCGGGTGGTCGACGTGGTGATCGTGATGGTGGCCATCACCAGCCCGCTGCTGTCCCTCGGCCTCGACGGAAACGCCATCCTCATGATGGTGTTGACCGCGGTGGCACTGGCCGTGCTCACCCGGTCGACGTCGTACACCGTCCGTCCTCGACGTCGGCCCAGGCCCCCCGCCGTGGCACCGCCGCTAGCGGCCCGGCCGCCCACCTGGGCCCGGGATCTCGGCATCGCCGCGGGCCGAGCCCGCACGCAGCTGCCCCGCCACGCCGGGCGATTGGTCGGTCGGCTGAAAAATGGCGGCCGCAAGTAACCCCCGGTCGCTGCGGTCCGCCGCTGCGCTTCGGTCCTCGCAGTGCACTTGGTCGCTGCGGTCCGCCGCTGCGCTTCGGTCCTCGCCGTGCACTTGGTCGCTGCGGTCCGCCGCTGCGCTTCGGTCCTCGCCGTGCACTTGGTCGCTGCGGTCCGCCGCTGCGCTTCGGTCCTCGCTCCGGCCGTAGGATGGCCGGCATCGCCCGTATCCGAGACACCCTGCCCGCCTTCGAGGCCTTCGCCCGCAAGGCCGGGCTCGAGAGTCCGCTTCGTCGCGAAATTCTGTGGAAGGACCACTACAGGGCGGCCAACCTCGACGTCTTCGCCGCCTTCGAGGACGTCGTGCCCGCCGGCACCAGCGGCGTGCCCGCCATGGTGCGCGAACTCTCCGACGTCCGGGCCCGGGTCAAGGAGGCGGGCCCGCAGGTGACGGCCATGATCGAGGAGATCGATCCCAAGCTGGCCCAGATCATGGGCATGGCCGCCGACCCCTCGCCGCTCCATGTGCTGATGGTGGGGGCCTTCACCACCAACTCGGCGGTTGGGCGCCTGCACGACGACGTGGCCATCTTCCATTGCCTCGAGTGGTTCCAGTCGCCGGAGGGCACGCGCGTGCTGGTGGCCCACGAAGGCAGCCACGGCTGGCATGAGATCTCCCTCCGCCAGGCGGATCAGACCGCTCCCGCTGTCGACATGGCCTGGATGGTCTTCTCCGAGGGCCTGGCCACCCAGATCTCCCGCATCGCCATCCCGGGCGCGCCCGAGATCGACTACTTCTGGTACGGGCACCCCGAAGCCCAGGACTGGCTCCCGTGGTGCGAGCAGCACGGCGAGGAGCTGCGCAAACACGTCTGGGCCGCTCTCGACATCCCCGAGGCCGTAGAGACGTTCTTCGGCGGCGGGCTGGTCGACGGGAAGTGGCGGGTGGGCTACTACCTGGCCGACCAGATCGTCGCCGGAATGGGCCGCAGCCTGCCGGAACTGGCGGCCATGACCGTCGACGAGGGCCGCCAGGCCGTGCGCGACGTCCTTGAGACCGGGTAGAACGATCTAGTTCCGGGCCGCCTCGTCTTCCCAGGCGATGCGGGGGGCGTCGGACCAGAGGCGCTCGAGGTCGTAGTAGGCCCGGGTCTCGTCGAGGAAGACGTGGACGACCAGGTCGCCGTAGTCGAGCAGGATCCACTGGCTGTCGCCCAGGCCCTCGATCCGCAGGGGGGTGATGCCGCCATCGACCTTGAGCCGGGCCTCGACCTCCTCGGCGATCGTCTTCACCTGGCGGGTGTTGCGGCCGGAAGTGACCACGAAGGCGTCGGTGATAGCCAGGACGCGGCCCACGTCGATGATGAGCGTGTCTTCACCGCCCTTGGCTGAGGCGGCCATGGCCGCCGACTGCGCCCACTCGCGGACCTGGTCGGCGGTCGTCTTCATCTCCTTCCAGGGTACAGGCCGCGCTCGTGGATGCAGTCGATCACCGGACGCGGGGTGAGGTAGTCGAGGAGCAGGCCGGCGACGGCCCGGGCCCGGATGTCGGAGCTGGAGACATCCAAGGCGGGGATCGTGACCCGCTCGACCCGCCACGGCGGCCCCACGTCGACCGCGTCGGAGCCGGCACGATTGACCACCACGAGGGTGGCCAGTCGGGCCACCGCATCGGGGCGTCGCCAGGATCCCAGAGCGGCGGCCACGTCGGCGCCGACGACGAGGAACAGATCCCGATCGGCGTCCTCGGCGGCCAGCTCCTCGAGGGTGTCGGCGGTGTAGGAGGGCCCGCCGCGGTCGATCTCGAGGGCGCTGGCATCGATGCCCGGGACACCGGCCACCGCGGCAGTGACCAGAGCCAGCCGGTCGGCGGCGGGCGTGAGGCGACGACCGCACTTCTGCCACGGGTCATTGGCCACCACCAACAGCACCCGGTCGAGAGCGAGGGCATGGCGGACGTTCACCGCGGCGGCGAGATGGCCGATGTGAACTGGGTCGAACGTCCCCCCCAGCAGGCCGAGTCTCGGGGGGATCGGTCGGCCGGCGATCAAACCAGTCTACGGTCGCCGGCTGCGGGCTCTACCCTTGTACCTGATCCCGCATGACCACTGACACCACTCCCTGGACGCCCAGCAGCTGGCGGGCACGGCCCGCGGCCCAGCAGCCGGACTGGCCCGACGACGGCGCGCTCGACGACGTCCTCAAGTCGTTGTCCGCCCTGCCGCCCCTGGTCTTCGCCGGCGAGGTACGCCAGCTCACCGGGGCGTTGGCCGAGGTCGCGGCCGGGCGCGCCTTCCTCCTTCAGGCCGGCGACTGTGCCGAGTCCTTCGACGCCTTCACCGCCGATGCCATCCGGGACAAGCTCAAGGTGATCCTGCAGATGGCCGTCGTCCTCACCTACGGCGCCGGCGTACCCGTGGTGAAGATGGGCAGGATCGCCGGGCAGTTCGCCAAGCCCCGCTCCTCGCCCACCGAGACCGTCGGCGACCAGGTCATCCCCGCCTACCGGGGCGACATGGTCAACGACGCGGCGCCGAACGCCGAGGCCCGGATACCCGACCCCGCCCGACTGCAGCGGGCGTACAACCAGTCGGCGTCCACCATGAACCTGCTCCGAGCCTTCACTAAGGGCGGTTTCGCCGACCTCAACCAGGTCCACACGTGGAACCAGGAGTTCGTGGCCGCCAGCAACGAGGGCCAGCGCTACGAGCGCATCGCCGCCGGGATCGAGCGGGCCCTGCGTTTCATGGCCGCGTGCGGCATCGACCTGGCCCGGGAGACGGCGCTGCACCAGGTGGACTTCTTCACCAGTCACGAGGCGTTGATCCTCGGCTACGAGGAGGCCCTGACCCGGAACGACTCCCTCACCGGCGACTGGTACGACTGCTCGGCCCACCTGCTGTGGATCGGAGAACGCACCCGCCAGATCGACGGCGCCCACCTCGATTTCCTCCGAGGCGTCAACAACCCCCTGGCCGTGAAGCTGGGCCCCACCGCGAGGGTCGACGAGATTCTCGAGTTGTGCGAGCGCCTGAACCCCGGCAGGGCCCCCGGCCGGCTCAGCCTGATCTCACGCATGGGGGCAGAGCGGATCGACGACCTCCTGCCCCCCTTGGTCCGGGCCGTGCGTGACGCCGGCCATCCGGTGGTCTGGGTGTGCGACCCCATGCACGGCAACACCTTCGTCAGCGTCGGCGGCCGCAAGACCCGCCACCTCGATCACGTCCTCGCCGAGATCGCCTCATTTTTTCGAGTGCACCGGGCCGAGGGGACGTGGCCCGGGGGCGTGCACGTTGAACTGACCGGCGAGAACGTCACCGAGTGCCTGGGCGGCGCCGAAGAGGTGCTCGACAGCGACCTCGACCAGCGCTACCTGAGCGCGTGCGACCCCCGCCTCAACGGCCGCCAGTCCCTCGACCTCGCCTACCGAGTAGCCGAGTTACTACGAGGCTGAGGGACACGGCCAAGCCTGGGAAGACGCTACCGCAGCCGGTAGGCCGTGCCCACGGCGTCGGTAACCACCGCTTCCAGCGGCAGGGCCCGCTCCAGCTCCACGCGTGAGGGGAGGAACGAACGGCGGGCCGTCACCGCGTCGAAGTAGACGAGCAGGCCACCGGTGCGCTCCAGGTCGGCGCGCATGGTTGCGATCTCCTGATCGAAGTCGGGGTTCGGGCGGTCGGTCAGGTAGTCCTTCGTGGCCGGGATCGGGTGGACGATGCGCCCGGTGAGGAAGTACACGGCGTCGAAGCCGTTGCTGTAGACCACCGCCGGCGGGCTGACCGCGGCCATCCGGGCGACGATCGACGACTCCCGCCACGCGCTCGCCGTGTAGCCCCGACGGCGGGTTCCATCGTCGGTGAGGCCGCCCGCGGCCCACGCCAGCCCGCCGGCGACCTGGGCGACGACGAGCACGCCGGCGGCGATGGCCACCACTCGCTCGGCCCGAAGCCGGTACACCACGGGCACGACCAGCAGGAGAGCGACAACATGGAGTGGCATGAGGAACCGGGAGTCGAGCCGTCCGGTCGCGTCGATCAGAGCCCGATTGGCGACCAGCACGGCGAGGTACACGACGGCGAAGACCGCCAACATCGGGGGAAGCGCCGATGTCGCCGATGAGCGAGGACGGTACCGGCGGACCACAACGATGGCCGCGACCACTACCGCCAAGGCGAGGACCGGCCCGATCGGCGGCCCGGGCCAAGGCACGATCCAGCGGGCCAGCGGCCGCGGCGCCTGGGCCAGGTACCCGCCGCCGAACAGGTGAACGACGATTGACCGCTCACCGGCTCCGTCGACCCGGCCGGCCCACGCCAGCCAGGCCAGAGCGGGCACGACGGCGATGACCCCGAACACAACGGCATCCACGGCGCCGTGGCACCGCCGCTCCGCCCCCCGCCACAGCAACATGGCGACCCCGGCCCCGACGAGCGCCACACCCACGTAGCGGGTGAGCACAGCCAGGGCGACCAGGGCCGAGGCGGCCGCCAGCACGGCCGGCCGCCGTCGGTCGAGGTAGCCGGCGAGGACGACGAGCCCGGCGAGGGCGAGGAGCACGAAGAGGGGCTCGCTCAGCGCGGCGGCGGAAAGTGTGAGTACGTCGACCGCGACGGCGGTGAGCGTGGCGCCGAGGAGCGCCGCTGGCAGCGACCCGGTGAGGGCGCCCAGGACGAGGCCGACCAGGACGACGATCGCCCCCAGCACCGCGATGTTGACCACCCGGGCAGCGTCGAGGGGGTCGAGCCCCAACCGGCCGACCGCGGCGATGACGACGGTGAACAGTGGGGGGAAGTGCCCGAGAGGTTGCAAGCCCGGCGGGGACCGGAACCCTGCCCCGCCCAGCAGGCTCCGGGCCGTGCCGACATAGAAGACCGAGTCGGGGCTCACGTACAGGCCCTTCCCGGTCGCCACCGTCACCGCGGCCATGGCGGCCGCGGCGGGGACCGCCAGCCCGACCATTCCGGCGGCACGGCCGGGCCGGGCGGTCAAGGAGTTCAGGCGATCTGGGCGACGAAGCCCTCGAGCTGGCGGAGGTTGCGGCACTCGAAGACACCGTCGCAAAAGGGGGCGTAGTCGGCGACGATCGAGTCACCGGTGTCCCAGTAGGAGCGGGGCTCGGGGTTCAGCCACCACAGCCTCCGGGCCTGGAGGCGGACGTCGGCCAGGACCCACGCATTGGCAGCGTGATAGTTGTTCCGGGCGTCGCCCAGCACGACCACCGACGTGCGGGGCGTGATCTCCCCTCCCCACCGGCCCCAGAAGGACTCGAGGGCGCGGCCGTAGTCGGAGTGGCCGTCGGCGGCGACCACGTCGGCCTCGGCGTGCACCCGGGCCAGGGCCTCGGCCATGTCGTCGGTGGCGGCCAAGAGACGCGTGACCTCGTCGATCCCGTCGATGAACACGAAGGACCGCACAGTCGAGAACTCCCCGGCCAGGGCGTGGACCATCTGCAGGGTGAAGCGGGCGAATGTGGCGACCGACCCGGACACGTCGGCCAGCACCATGATCTCGGGCTTGTGCGGGCTGGGTCGGCGGAAGCGGGGGTCGGCGGGCACGCCACCGGTGGACAACGACCTTCGCAGCGTGCGCCGGAAGTCGAGCCGCCCGTGGCGGCCCACCCGGCGGCGCCGGGCCAGACGGGAGGCCATGCTCCGGGCCAGGGGCCGCAGCGAGCGCTGCAGGGCAGCGAGCTCCTCGCGACTGGCGTGGAGGAAGTCGACGTCTTCGGGCAGGGGCCGGCGCACCGATCGAGCCACTGCCGCCGGGCCACGCTCGTCCACCAGCCGTCGCCGCACCTCGGCCTCGACCTCCGCCCGCAGGCGGTCGACGCCGGCGGTGACATCGTCACGCGCCAGCCAGTCGGCCCCGGCCAGCAGCCGGGCCAACGCCCCGTCGACATCGAGCAGACGCATGGTGGTGAACACGTAGGCGCTGCCCCGTACCCCCCGCCCCGCCTCCATGCCGGCCAGGCGGGCCACGGCCAGCCGGGCCAGCCGCCGCACCGCCTCCTCGTCGGACGACGTGAGCGCCTCGTCGAGCAGAGCAGCCAGGTCGACGTCGGGATCGTCGTCGGGCCGCGACGAGCGGACGGAGAAGAACGAGTCGAAGACGGCGTCGAAGGCGGGCCGGTGGTCGCGACGCTTCACCATGGTGGCGGCCATGGCCGTCCGCAGCGCCTCCCGGTCGTCGAGGGGCACATGGCGGACAGCGTGCATGGCGTCGACGTTCTCGGTGAGGGACACGGGCAGCCCGGCGGCCCGCAGCTCGCCGACGAAGCCGGCCAGCCGATCCAGGAATGTGACTGCCAGCAGCGCCGCTACCCCGCGGTCTTCAGTTCCCGGGCCGCAGCGGCGATGTCGGCCCGGTGCTTCAGGAGGACGTGGAGCGTGGACTCAGTGACGTCGGCGTCCAGCGTGTCGACGCCCATGACCACGAGCGTGCGGGCCCAGTCGAGGGTCTCGGACACCGACGGGGCCTTGCGCAGGTCGAGCAGCCGCAGGCTTCGGACCACCCGGGCTACCTCGCCCGCCAGGTGGGCGGGCAGCTCCGGCACCCGGGCCAGCACGATCTCCCGCTCCCGCTCGACGCTGGGGTAGTCGAGGTGCAGGAAGAGGCAACGGCGCTTGAGCGCCTCGGAAAGATCCCGGGTGCCGTTCGACGTGAGAAACACGAGAGGTATACGGGTGGCGACCACCGTGCCCATCTCGGGCACCGACACCTGCCAGTCGGACAGGATCTCGAGCAGAAGAGCCTCGGTCTCCACCTCGAGGCGGTCGACCTCGTCGATCAGCAGGACGACTGGTTCGTCGGCCCGAATGGCCTCCAGCAGCGGCCGGGCGAGGAGGAACTCCTCGGTGAAGATGTCGTCCTCCAGATCGGCCCACGACGTGCCCGCGCTTTCACCGGCCTGGATACGCAGGAGCTGCTTGCGGTAGTTCCACTCGTAGAGGGCCTTGGACTCGTCGAGGCCCTCGTAGCACTGGAGGCGGACCAGGCGGCTGCCGGACCAGCGGGCCACCGACTTGGCCAGCTCGGTCTTGCCGGTGCCCGCCGGCCCCTCGACCAGGACGGGCTTGTCCAGGCGATCGGCGAGGAACACCACGCCGGCGATGGCGTCGTCGGCCAGGTAGTCGACACCGGCCAGGCCGGACCGAACCGCGTCGATCGAAATGAACCTGCCGGCGTTGGGCGATTCAGCCACGCACGTGGCCGTCACCATGGACGACGTACTTGAGCGTGGTCAGCTCACGCAGGCCCATGGGGCCGCGGGCGTGGAGCTTCTGGGTGCTGATGCCGATCTCGGCGCCGAAGCCGAACTGCTCACCGTCGGTGAAACGGGTGGAGGCATTGACCAGCACCGCGGCGGCGTCGACCTCCCGGGTGAAGCGGCGGGACGCGGCCAGATCGGTGGTGCAGATGGCCTCGGTATGCCCGGTGCCGTGGCGGTTGACGTGGGCGATGGCGTCGTCGAGGGAGTCGACGACGGCCACCGACATCTTCATGTCGAGGAACTCGGCGCCGAAGTCCGCCTCCGTGGCCGGGCCCATCGACGCCACCAGGGCCTGGGCCCGCTCGTCCCCCACCAGCTCGACGCCGACCAGCGCGGAAGCGGCCCGGGGCAGGAACTCGGCCGCCACCGATCGGTGCACCACCAACGACTCGGCCGCGTTGCACACCGACGTGCGCTGGGTCTTGGAGTTCACCACGATGTCGAGGGCCTGGTCGAGGTCGGCGGCGGCGTCGACGTAGACGTGGCAGTTCCCGTCGCCGTCGATCACGTAGGGGACGGTGGCGTGCTCCAGGATGGCGGCGATCAGCGAGGGACCGCCCCGGGGAATGAGGCAGTCGATGGACTCCCGCAGGCGCATGAACTCGACTGCGGCCTCGTGGCGGACGTCGTCGACCAAGACGACCGAATCGACCGGCAGACCCGCTTGGTCGACGCCCTCGCGAAGGGCGGCGGCGATGGCCAGATTCGACACCAGGGCGGCCGAGGAACCCCGCAGGAAGGCGGCATTGCCGGATTTGAGGCAGAGACCGAAGGCGTCGCTGGTGACGTTGGGCCGGTTCTCGTAGATGATCGCCACCACCCCGAGCGGCACCCGGACCCGCTCGATGGCCAGGCCGTTGGGCCGCGTCCAGCCGTCGGCGATCTCCCCCACCGGGTCGGGCAGTGCCGCCACCTGGCGCAGGCCGTCGGCCATGGCCTCCACCCGGGCGTCCGACAGCCGCAGCCGGTCGACCACTGTGGCCGTCGTCCCGGCCGCCTCGGCCCGGGCGACGTCCTCCGCGTTGGCCTCGAGTATCTCGGCGCTCTGTCGGACCAACAGGTCGGCCGCCGCAGCCAGCGCGGCGTCCTTGGCGGCCGTCGAGGCGGTGGCCAGGACGCGCGAGGCGGCCTTGGCCCGCCGCCCCAGCTCGGCGACCGGCTGCGTGCCCGAACGCACGACCGGCTGCGTGCCCGAACGCACGACCGGCGTGGGAGTCACGGCCGAGACGCTACCGGATGCGGGAAATCAATCCTTTCCCATTTAGCCCCGGTCAGGGCCAGGCCGGCGACCGGTGTAGCGTCCCGGCGTGCAAGGTGGGGGCGGCGCTGGCTACCGGCCACGGCGCACCCGCGTCATCGTCGTGCTGGCGGTGTTCACCGCGTTGGCGGCCGCCGGTGCCGCCACCGGCGCCAGCCCCGGCCGG
>JBBSIS010000074.1:0-14315 GCA_038231955.1 Acidimicrobiales bacterium | reverse complement strand
CAGTTCGCCTCGCGACTCCGACGTCAGCGCACCATGGATGCGGGGCGGCTCAGGCGCGGGAGAGGCTTCCTCCGGCTCGGGCTCGGGCATGACCCGAGCCTAGACCGAGCGCCGCATGGCGAGTGGCACTGGTGGCCCACCGTAGGCTGGTCGCATGCCCCTGTACGAGGTCACGGGCGACGGGCTGCAGGAGCGCTCGGTAGAGCAGTTCGCGGCGCTCGGCATGTGACTCCCGCCGCCGCATCGACCTCTTGGCCTTGGACAAGGCCGGCCGGCTCGTTTTCGACGCCTCGCTCATCGTGCTGGCCGACCGCCACCGTACCCGGTCGGTCCTGACCCTGGACCACCGCCATTTCCGCGTACTCCGCGCCCTCGACGGGCGTCCCTTCGACCTGCTGCCCTGAACCCAGTCTGACGCTACCGGGGGGTGGCGACGGCGACGCGGTGTTCGGGCACGTGCAGGCCGGCCCCTGCGCCCGTCTCGGCCCGGCGACGGGTGATCTCGCCGGTGCGCACATACTCCTGCAGGGTGAGGATGGAGTGCATGAGGGTCTCGGGCCCGGGAGGGCAGCCGGGGCAATACACGTCGACGGGGACGACCTGGTCGACACCCTGGACGATGGCGTAGTTGTTGAACATCCCTCCGCTGGAGGCGCACACCCCCATGGAGATGACCCACTTGGGCTCCATCATCTGGTCGTAGACCTGGCGGAGCACCGGCGCCATCTTTTGCGACACTCGGCCGGCCACGATCATCAGGTCGGCTTGGCGGGGCGAGGCCCGAAAGACCTCCATGCCGAAACGGGCCAGGTCGAAATGGGCGGCCCCCGACGCCATCATCTCGATGGCGCAGCAGGCCAGGCCGAAGGTGGCCGGCCACATGCTGTTGCGCCGGGCCCATTTCACCAGATCCTCGACCCGGCCGGTGAGGAAGTTGTGGTTCAGATCGTCGAGGCCCATCAGCCGGCTCCCTGATTGACGGCGCCCTGCGTGGCGGTGGACCTGCCTTCGCCGCCCACCCGCCGCACGGTGGACTCGGTGGTGCGGGTGGCCTCGACCAACGGGGTCGACTGCTTGGGTGGGCCCCAGTTCAGCGCCCCGTTGCCGATGAGGAAGATGAAGGATATGAACACGGCTGCGGCGAACAGCACCATCTCCCAGAGGCCGAACGCACCGAGTCCCCGGAAGATGACGGCCCACGGAAAGATGAAGATGATCTCGATGTCGAAGATGATGAAGATCATCGCCACCAGGTAGAACCGCACCGGGAAGCGCTCGGGCGGCTCCCTGTCGGGAACGATGCCGCACTCGTAGGGCGCCCGCTTGGCCACGGTTGGCCGCTTGGGGCCGAGCAGCGACGACGCCAGGATCGAGATCCCGGCGAACAGCGACGCCAGGATGAGCATGACGAGCAGGGGCAGGTACTGGGCCACGTCAGGCCCTACCCTACGTTCCCGCTCACGGCCGCCCGGGGGCAGCCCCGGCCGCCCGCGTGGCCATGAGCTCCTTGTCGCGTTTGTGCAGCTGGCTCACGAGGAGCCCGAAGAACAAGGCGGAGGCGAGAGTGAAGACCGCCGGGTTGAGCCGCTGGCTCCCCAGGTTGCGGACCATGACCACCGCCGTGGGCCGGGCGTTGGAGTCGACCTTGGGTTTGGGCGGCGCCCCGCCGGCCACCGCCTCCTGCTTCTCCACTCCCTGGACCTGGATGATCAGGTAGTGCGTCTTGTGGAACAGGTTGAGGGGCCGGAAGTTGAAGATACCGAAGGGCCCGTAGGTCTCGCCGCCCTTGGTGTAGGCGGCGGTGGGAAGGAACTCGGATGCGCTCTTGTACACCCCCGTGCCCTTTGCCGCGCCCGTCAGGTCGCCGTCGGCGACGGGAAGGGCGTCGGCCACCTCGGGGCTGGTCAGCTCCAGCTCTGTCCAGCCTCGGGGGAAACCGGCCAGGGCGTCGGTGCCGCCCTGACCGAGGGCACCCTGGACGACGCTCGTCGGCTCCCAGATCGGAGTCTCGCCTTTGGGGCCGATGCCGTAGACCCACCACACCGAGCCGATGATCACGAAGAACCCGGTCAGGCCGGCCGCCGCCAGCTGGAAGCCCAGCCGGCCACCGACGTTGGTGCCGAGGATCATGAAGCACGACCCGCAGAGGACGACCACGGCAACGAAGACGTACAGCCCGCCTCTGACCTGGGGGTTCCAGGACAGGGCGAGGAGGAGGTTGGCAGCCGTCACAGCGTGCGCTCGTAGTCGACGATGGCCTGGATCTGATCGGTGGTCAGCATGTCGCCGAAGTGTGGCATGCGGCCGGTGCTGATGCCCCGCTGGCCGTACTGCTTGCCGATCTCCACCGTGTCGGTCACCCAGGTGATCTGCTGGGCGACGCTGGGGAACTGGCGCAGGGTGGCTCCGCCGGTGAGGCTGGGACCGTAGGCGCCCCCGCCCTGGATCGACGGCTCGCCGTAGGAGAACCCCTGGGTGTGGCATCGGGCGCAGTTGGCCTCGAACAGCTTGGCCCCGTCGGTGCCGAACTCGTTGAGGCTGGCCGCCTTGACGTCCTTCGAGTCAAGCTTGATGCTGTCGAGGTAGGCGATCAGGTCCTGGAGCTGCTGGTCGTTCAGCGCTCCACCACCGGAGACGCCCCACGGCGGCATCGGCGTGCCCGCTCGGCCGTAGGTGAGGATGAAGAGGACTTCTTCCGGCCGGAACCGCAGCATCACGGTGTTGAGGGGGGGCGCCGTCCACTGGACCTGCCGGGGCGTGGCGTCGGGGTTGGCCGGGTCGGTCAGGGTGTAGGACGCCACCCCGCCGATGCCCTTCTTGCCATGGCAGGTTTCGCAGCCGTAGTGGGGCTCGCGAGGGGTGGGCGGGTCGCCGGGAGAGGCCTGGAAGGACCGCCCTCCCCGGGCGACCGACTCCTCCTCGAAGTACCTGGTGCCCCGGTCGAGACCGCCACCCTTCTGACGGAACGGCTCGCGCACCCAGTAGACGGGTAGCCCGATGGCGGAGATGGCCAGGACGGCGAAGGCCACCCACAGGTACTTGGTGAGCCGTCGGCCCTCCAGGCCCTCGTCGTCGAAATAGGGCCTGCGGTTGGGGGCGGTGGTGAGCTCGAGGCCGGGCTCATACGTGCGCTTGGTGGCGCTGAGCAAGTAGATGAACCAGCCGAGGATCATCACCAGGACGACGGCGAGGCCGATCCGCGATTGTTGGGACACGGCGAGGAGGGGGGTCACGTCACTTCTCGGAGGCGCCACCGACGCAGTGCGGCCCCTCGGCCTCCTGACCGGTGGTGTTGGTGCCGATGGGCGGGCCGGGGATGACCGTCTTGGTGTCGACCACGATGACGCCGCCCTCCACCGACGCCACGAACCGGTCGAGGCCACGAGGAGCGGGGCCTCCCTTCTTCTCCCCCACCCGGTTGTACTGCGAGCCGTGGCACGGGCACTCGAACCACTGCGACGTCTTGCACCACGGCACCCGGCAGCCTAGGTGGACGCACTTCTGGTAGAGGGCGACGATGCCCTGCCCGTAGCCCTCGGCCACGGCCGAGTAGGCGGCGATCTTCTTGGCCTTGTCGGCGTCTTCGGTGGGATAGGGATTGATGTAGAGCCGACCCGCCGCCAGGTAGAAAGGCTCCTTCTTGTCCTTGATCTGGCTCATGATGTCGTCGAGCTTGCCGACCCGGATCTTCGACCCGAAACCACCCGAGAGCGACGGCCACAGCATGCCGACCACGGCGAGGCCGAAGCCCGACACCGTCAGGGTCATGGTGGTGACGATGCCCCGGTTGAGCACCTGGCGACGGGTAACGCCCAGGGCCTCCTCGTCGGGCGGCACGAACAGCGCCGGCGGCGGTGCATCGGGGTTGGCGACCTGGCCGCCGGCCCGCTCGAGGGCGGCGTTGCGCTCCAACTCCCGACCGGAGGCCGACGCTGAGCCCACCGGCACGGGCAGGTTGCTGGTCGCCTCCGTCGACGCCGCCGGCTGCTGGGCCAAGGCGCGCTGCGCGTCTCGTCGACGGGCGGTGGCGAAGAGGAAGACGAACATCAACCCGAGGAGGGCGACGACCGCCAGCAGAAAGATGGTGCTGTTGTCCAACAGGTGCTCCTAGAGGGGTCCGACTACAGATCGAAAAAGATGCCGTCACGCCAGGGGAACGTGAAGTTGAAGCCGGGGCCCCGGAAGAGCACGCCGATGATCACCAGCGTGGCCCAGAACATCATGAAGAGGGTGAAGAGGCCGACCGCGAACTTGCGGTCCTCAGGGTGGTGGCTTGGGTTCTTGTCGATATAGGGGGCCAGCATCAGGGCGAAGATGCCGATGCCGGGGATGGTGACGCCCGCCACCATCGGGTGGAACATGGTGAGGAGCTCCTGAAGGCCCAGGAAGTACCAGGGCGCCTTGGACGGGTTCGGTGTGAAGTTGAAGTTGGCCGCGGCCAGGAACGGGGCGTTGACCATGGCCGAGAACACCAGTAGGAAGGCGCTGCAGGCCAGGCAGGCGATGAACTCGCCGATGAGCAGGTGGGGCCAGGTGTGCACCTTGTCGGTGGGCGTGGCCTTGACGTCCTGGATCGAACCGGCCTTGACCACGGTGAGCAGCCGCTGCGTATGGCCTTCGGGGCCCTTGGCGACGGGGGCAGGCGCGGTGGCGACCGCCCCGGCGGCCGCCGCCGCCGGCGCTGAACCGGTGGTGGCGGGGCTGGCACCTGCGGCCCCCTTGCCCCGGGCCGCCTGGCTCCGAGCCAGCAGATGGGCGGGAATCTTGCCCGACGACGCCGCCGCAGCGGCAGGTGCGTCAGCCGCAGGAGCAGGCGCGTCCGGAGCAGGCGCGTCGGAGGCCGCCGCAGGGGCGGCCGGAACGGCTTCGGGACCGGGAGTGGGATCAGCAGCGGGCGTGCCGGCAAGTGCAGCTCGCCGTTCGGCGGCCCGCTTGAGCAGATGTTCCGGAATGTCAGGCATGGAGACTCCCAAACGGAGCGAAGCGGAGTGAGGGCGACATCTACAGGGGCCCCGAGATCCCGCCGTCCTTGCGGACACGCCAGAAGTGGATGGCCATGAAGATGACGATCACGAACGGCAGCATCAACACATGGAGCACATACCATCGTAAGAGCGTTTCGCCGCCGATCTCCACGCCGCCGAGGAGCACGAAACGGACCTGGGCCCCGAAGACGGGTGTGTACCCCATCATGTTGGTACCCACCGTCACCGCCCACAAGGACAACTGGTCCCAGGGAAGCAGGTAACCGGTGAAGGACAGCAGCAGGGTGAGGGTCAGCAGGATGACGCCGATGACCCAGTTGAACTCCCGCGGGGGCTTGTAGGCACCGTGGTAGAAGACCCTGGACATGTGCAGGAACACAGAGAGCACCATGAGGTGGGCGGCCCATCGGTGCATGTTGCGCACCAGCAGGCCGAAGGTGATCGAGGTCTCCAGGGTCTTGATGTCGTTCCAGGACTGGGCGGTGGTGGGCCGGTAGAAGAACATCAAGAAGATGCCGGTGACGGTGAGGAGGAGGAAGAGGAAGAAGGACAGCCCGCCCAGGCACAGCGTGTAGCTGACCTTGACCGCATGACGCTTCACTTTTACCGGGTGCAGGTGGTAGATGAGGCTGTTCATCACCACGTAGGACCGGTTCCGGGGGCTGTCGGTGTAGCCCTTGCGAAAGATGGAGCCCGGCCGGAAGATCGACGCCCACGCCTGGGAGCCGCGAACCTTCTCGCCGACCTCGGCCAGGCGCTCGGCGGGCGAGGTTCGATGCCCGTTGCCGTTGCCGTTCCCGTTCCCGGTCACGCGCCTAGCCATGCTCGCCCTCTCTCCTCACTGGCCTTTCTCTCACCACAGGCTCTTCTCTAGACAGCCCACACCCCGGACGCAAATCCACGCTCAAAATCTCATTCCGTATGCGTAGCCATGCTTCTCGTCGCGCTGGTGGGCGTCGCCGTCCTTGGCCGACACCCCGGCCTTGCCCATGATGATGACGCCGGTGGGGCAGCGGTCGACGCAGAGGCCGCAGCGGGTGCAGACGTCCTCGTCGACGATGAACACCACGTGGTCGTCGGGATCCTCGCCGGGCTCGCTGGTGTTCAGCGCCTCGGCGATGGTGTCGGTGGAAAGCATGTGGATGCACTTCCACGGGCAGATGTCGACGCAGCCTTCGCACATGATGCACTCGGACTGGTCGATGTGGAGGAACTGCTTGGGCTTGACCGCCTTGGCGAGGTAGCCCGTGTCGACCTCCTGGAGGGCGTAGCCCCCAGGGAAGGCCGGCATCGGCGGGTTGGCGTCGTTCTTGGCCATGGCGGCTATGCCTTCCCCTCAGAGGGCCGCTCGGGCCCCGGCTCTCTTGCTGCGCTCATCGCCTTAGGCCTTTCTGAGGACGGGGCGGCCGAAACGGGAGGTGGCCGACTCGACGTCGGCCGGCTTCTTGCGGCCCCGCTTCTGCCACACCGACCACAGGTACATCTGGCCACCGAGGAAGACGATGTAGATGACGCTGGCCACGATGTCGCGAATGGCCTGGTAGTTGATGAGGATACGACCGGTGCCACCGAGGAACTTGGAGTTGTTGCCCCACACGACGCCGGCGGAGGAGATACCGACGAGCAGCTTGTCCGGCCGCCACAGGAGCTCCTTGTCGGCGTAGGCCAGCCACTGGTTGGGCACGACCCCGTACGCCACCAGCATGAGCGCGAAGACGAAAGTGGACGCCACCATCGCCTCGCCCCAGGTGAGGGGCGTACCGATCGGACGCCGCGAGCCGACGTACAGACAGACGGCCACCCCCAGTATCACCACCAGCATGGAGCTGACGAACGCAGCCACCGGGCACCAACCTCCAACGATCTAGGCCTCGTGAACGCGATCACATTCTACGCCGCCCCAGCCTACTGGGAGGGTCGCGGCCGACACGAGTCGGCGTCGCCGGGTTCTACCACGAAGCTGAGCAACGACTGTGAGCGTCGCCGAAGCGGCGCAGAGGAGCGCAGGTTACGAGCGGGCCTCGGGCACTGGGAGCCTGCTGGCTTCGCGACCTGGGAACGACATACATTCATGGGCGTGACCGAAGTACCGGAGCACCTGCTCAAGCGCTCCCAGCAGCGACGGGCCGCCATGGGTGGCGACAGTCCCGCCGCCGCGGGTGACGCGACGTCGGCGGCCCCCTCGGCTTCCCCGGCGCCGGCCGTTCCTGCGCCGCCGGCTGGTGTGGCCGCTCCTGCGCCTGAGGCCCCGGCGCCGGCCGCTCCGGTGGTGGCCGCCGCCCCGACCCCCGCAGTGTCCGCACCAGCCGGACCGCGCAGCGGCATCCCGGTGTGGATGATGCCCGTGCTGCTGGTCCTTCCCTTCTGGGGCATCGTCTACATGGGTGCCTTCGCCCCGCCCAAGGCCGCAGCCGGCGGGCCCGTCAACGGCGCGCAGGTCTACGTCAAAGCCGGCTGCGTAAGCTGCCACGGACCGACTGGCGGGGGCGGCGTCGGACCGAAGCTGGCCGGCGGCGAGGCCAAGCTGACGTTCCCCAACGAGGCCGACCAGATTGCCTGGGTCGAGAACGGCTCGGCGTCGGCCCGGGGGAAGTCCTACGGCGATCCCAACCGCCCCGGGGGGGCTCGGCCCAATGCGTCCGGCGGCATGCCCGCCTTCAAGGGCCAGCTCACTCCCGAGGAGATCACCGCCGTGGTGCAGTACGAGCGGGACAGGTTGTAGGACGGCCACCCACAACGTCCCCGACGGGGGCGCCAGGCACAACGGCCCCGTCGGAAGCGGTAGGCACGATGTGCTCGTCGTAGGCGGAGGTCCGTCCGGAGCAGCATGTGCCTACTGGCTGGCCGAGGCCGGCCACGACGTCCTGATCGTCGAGAAGAAGAAGTATCCCCGGGTCAAGACCTGCGGCGACGGCCTGACCCCGCGGGCTGTCCGCCAGCTCGACGACATGGGCCTGGCCGATCAGCTGGCCCGCCACCACCGCTTCACCGGCCTGCGCTCCGTGGCCTTCGGCAAGTCCCTGGAGCTGGAGTGGCCCGACGTCCCCGGCATGCCCCGCCATGGTTACGTCGTCACCCGCCATGACCTCGACGAGGCGGTGGCCCAGCGGGCCGAGAAGGCGGGTGCCACCCTGTGGCAGGAAGCGGAAGCGGTGGCCCCCGTGATCGAGGACAGCGTGCTGCGCGGGGCGATGGTGAAGGACAAGGCCACCGGAGAGACCAAGGAAGCCCGGGCGACCTACGTGGTGGTGGCCGATGGAGCCAATTCGCGCTTCGGCCGGGCCATCGGCACCACCCGCAACAAGGCGTGGCCCCAGGGCATGGCCATCCGGGGCTACTTCACCTCGCCCCGCCACGACGAGCCGTGGATCGAGTCCCACCTCGACGTGCGGGACCGGGAGGGCAACGTCCTGCCCGGCTACGGGTGGATCTTCCCCGTCGGCGACGGCCGGGTCAACGTCGGCATCGGCCTGCTGTCCACCTTCAGCCAGTGGAAGGAGGTGAACACCACCAAGCTGATGGAGGCCTTCGTCGACTCGCCTCAGTGCGCGGCGTGGGGAATCTCGCCGGCCACGTCGTGCGGGGCGCCCACCGGCGGCCGGCTGCCCATGGGCCTTGCCGTCGGCCCGCTGTCGGGCCCGACCTGGCTCGGCACCGGCGACGCCATCGGCGCCATCAACCCCTTCAACGGCGAGGGCATCGCCTACGCCTACGAAACCGGCCGCATGGCGTCGGTCGCCCTCCACCAGGCGCTGATCTCCGGCGACGCCATGGCGCTGCGGGCCTACGAGAAGGAGATCCAGGCCACCTACGGGCTGTACTTCAAAGTCGCCCGCGCCTTCGTGAAGGTGATCGGCCGGCCCACGCTCATGCGGGCCATGGTCGGCACCGGCATGCACTCGCGCACCCTCATGGAATGGGTGCTGCGGATCATGGCCAACCTCCTGCGCCCCGACGAACTGGGGCCGGCCGAGGCCGCCTACCGGGCGGTGGCCGCATTGGCCCGCGTCGTGCCCGAGCGGTAGAAGTGGACATCCCGCCGGCTCGCTTCGAGGAACTGGTCGCCGACGCCCTGGACGGGATCCCCGAAACGCTGGGGCGGCGCATGGACAACGTGTGGGTCACGGTGGAGGACCGGTCGCACCTGGGCGGGCTGTTGGGCCTCTACCAGGGCATTCCGTTGACCGAGCGGGACGAGGGCTACACGGGCATGGTCATGCCCGACCGCATCACCCTCTACCGGCTACCCATCTGCTCGATGTGCTCGACGGAGGCGGACGTCGTCGAGCTGGTGCGCACGACGGTCGTCCACGAGGTCGCTCACCACTTCGGCATCGATGACGACCGCCTCTCCGAGCTCGGCTGGGACTGAGGAGTTCGGTCAGGCCAGCTGGAGGCGCGCCCTGCCAACCGGATCCGAAGCAGCGGAACGACGCGGCTGTCGACGCATCGTGTGATCCCCGGCTGCTCCGTAGTATTGCGAGGAGCTGACAGAAAGGGGAAAGGCGGCAGGTCACCGGCGGACAGAAGTGCGGAAGGCGGCTCAGAGTGTGGGCGTCCTCTTTCCGATCGTGCCAGTCGTACCAGTCCGCATGACGGAGCCTTCGCGACCTCAGTGCGTGGACGCAACTGGAGGCCGACATCGACAGGTCCGTCCAGCTCACCGAATGAGTAGAGGCTCTTGTCGCGCTCAAGGGCCCCTGGGGGCTTCCAGCGCGACACGAACGCTGGGGTGGGCGGCGGCGGCCGCGGCCAGGTCGACGGTACGCTCCAACTCGGCCTTGTCATGGGCCAGGCTGGGGAACAGGGCCTCGAAGGGGCTCGGGGGTAGGGCGACGCCGCGATCGAGCATCTGGTGGAAGAAGGCGGCGTAGGCCGGGCCGCTGGCCGCCTTCGACGTGGCGAAGTCGGTGGGCGGGGTGGCAGTGAAGAACAGGCCGAGCAGGGGGCCGACGACAGGGACATGCACGGGGAGGCCGGCGTCGGTGATGACCTGGGTGAGGCCGGCGGCCAGCTCTGCGGCCCGGCCGGAGAGCTGGGTGTAGGCGCCGTCGTCGAGCAGCTCCAGCACGGCCAGGCCGGCGGCGGTGGCCAGGGGGTTCCCCGACAGGGTGCCGGCCTGGTACACCGGGCCCTCGGGGGCAAGGCAGCTCATCACGTCGGCCCGGCCCCCGAAGGCGGCGAGGGGCAGGCCGCCACCGATGACCTTGCCCATGCAGGTCATGTCGGGCCTGACCCCGAACCGGGCCTGTGCGCCGCCGAGGCCGAGGCGGAAGCCGGTGATGACCTCGTCGAAGATGAGCAGGGCGCCGCGGGCGTCGCACGCGGCCCGCAGGCCCTCGAGGAAGCCCGGCTGGGGGGGGATCAGCCCCATGTTGGCCGCCACCGGCTCGACCAGGACGGCAGCTACGTCGCCGCCGATCTCGGGCACGACGTTGTAGGGGACGACGAGGGTGTCAGCCACCGCCGAGGGCGGCACGCCGGCCGACGCGGGCACGCCCAGGGTGGCGAGGCCGCTGCCGCCGCTGGCCAGCAGCATGTCGGAGTGGCCGTGGTAGCAGCCGTCGAACGTCACGATGCGGTTCCGGCCGGTGAAGCCGCGAGCGACGCGCACCGCGGTCATGGTGGCCTCGGTGCCGCTGGAGACCAGGCGCACCCGCTCGCAGGACGGTACCCGGGCGCGTATGGCCTCGGCCAGCAGGATCTCACGCTCGGTGGGCGCTCCGTATGATGTGCCGTCGGCCGCCGCCCGCTGCACCGCCTCCACCACCTTGGGATGGGCGTGGCCGAGGATGGACGCGCCCCAGGACTGGACGTAGTCGGTGTAGCGGCGGCCTTCGGCGTCCCACACGTAGGCTCCCTCGGCCCGGGCCACGAAGTAGGGGGTGCCGCCCACCGACCGGAACGACCGCACCGGGGAATCCACCCCACCGGGGATGACTCGGCAGGCCCGGTCGAACAGGTCCTGATTGCGGCCGGTGCTCACAGGGTCTCGGCCAGCTCCCGGGCCAGGTAGGTGAGGATGACGTCGGCCCCGGCCCGCTTGACGGCGGTGAGCTGCTCCAGGGCGACGGCAGCCCCGTCGATCCAGCCTCGCTCGGCCGCCGCCTTCACCATGGCGTACTCGCCGGACACCTGATAGGCGGCGACGGGGACGTCGAACCGGGACCGGACGGCGGCGATGAGATCGAGGTAGGGAAGGGCGGGCTTGACCATCACCATGTCGGCACCCTCGGCCACGTCGAGGGCCACTTCCGCCATGGCCTCGCGAGGGTTGCGGTAGTCCTGCTGGTACTGAGCGCGATCGCCGCCCCCGACGATGCGCACGTCGACCGCGTCGCGGAACGGGCCGTAGAGCGGCGAAGCGAACTTGGCCGCGTAGGCCAGGATGGCGGTCGAGGAGTGCCCGGCGGCGTCGAGGGCGGCCCGGATGGCGGCGACCTGGCCATCCATCATCCCCGAGGGCGCCACCACGTCGGCCCCGGCGTCGGCCTGGGCCACCGCCACCCGGGCGTACAGGGCCAGGGTGGCGTCGTTGTCGACGCTCCCGTCGGCGCCCAGCACGCCGCAGTGGCCGTGGTAGGTGTACTCGTCGAGGCAGAGGTCGGCCATCACCACCAGCTCGTCGCCCACCTCGTCACGGATCTCGGCCAGACCGACCTGGGCCACGCCCGCCCGATCCCAGGCGCCCGAGCCCTCCGTGTCCTTGGTGGCCGGAACGCCGAAGAGGATGACGGCCGGCACGCCGACGTCGACCAAAGCACGAACCTCTTTCCGGAGAGACTCGCGGGTGTGCTGGACCACACCGGGCATCGACAGGATGGACCGGGGCGCCTCGATGCCCTCACGGAGGAACAGGGGGGCGACCAGGTCGTCGACCGATAGTCGGGTCTCCGCCACCAGCCGGCGAAGCGCGGGGTTACGGCGCAACCGCCGCATGCGCCGGGCCGGGAAGCTCATGCGCTCATGGCGCTGCGCTCCGCCGCTGCGCTTCGGTGCTCGCTCATACGCTCAGCGTAGGTCGCGTACGGTGGCGACCATGAAGCTCCAGAGCGCCATGCTCGCCGATGCCGCTCGGGTGGCCGAGGCCAAGCTGTACGTCTTCGGCGGCCAGTGGGACCGGATCTACGCCCACAGCTTCCCCGCCACCCACGCCGGACTGACCGTGGTACTGGTCATCGAGGTGTCCTACGCCGAGGCGCTCACCGACCATCAGCTTCGGGTGGCCCTCATGCGCGACGGCGAGCTCATCGGGCCTGAGGCACGCGGCCTCATCAACGTCGGCCATGCCCCCGGGACGTCGCCCGGCGCCCCCTCGTATGTGCCCATCACCCTGCCGTTCCAGGACCTGCGGTTCGATCGGCCCGGGCGCTATGAGTGGGTGATCACCCTGAACGACGAGCCGGTCGGTTCCGTGCCCCTCGAGGTGGCCATGGCGCCCGGCGGCGTGATGGAGGAACAGGCCGAGGGCTTCAGGGACTGACCAGGCCTGGCGGCGTGAGGGCGGTGACGAGGGCGTCGGCCAGCCCCCGCACCGTGTGCTCGGCGGCCACCACGGTGACGGGCAGGCCGTGGGCGGTGGCGGTGGCGGCCGTGACCGGGCCGATGCAGGCGACCACGGGGGGCACCCTGCTGGCCCCGCCCAGGTCAAGCCAGGCGGTGACAGTCGACGACGACGTGAAGGCGATGGCGTGGGCAGTGGCGGCGGCGGCAAGGGCCTCCGCCGACGGGCGGCCCGCTCCCGTGCGGTACGCCTCGACCACCTCCGCCCTCCAGCCCTTGGCCCGCACGCCCTCGGCCAGGACGGGGCGGGCGGCGGCCGCCTGGGGCAGGAGCACCGAGCCGGCGCCGAGCGGGAAGACGTCGACGAGTGATTCGGCCACCGCCTCGGGCGGCTGCAGGTCGGCCACCACACCACGGGAAGCCAGCGCCGCCGCCGTGCCCGGACCGATGGCGCCGACCCGGGCGATGCCGAAAGCCCGGGCGTCATGGAGATGCCCGAACAACCTGGTCACCGCGTTGACCGATGTGAACAGCACCCAGTCGTAGGTGGCCAGGCGGGCGGCGGCGGCGCCGAGCGCCTCGCCGCCATCGGCGGGGTCGGTGATCTCGATGGTGGCCAGCTCGATGGTCTCGGCGCCCAGGTGGCCGAGCATTTCCACGAGGGACGAGGCCTGGGCCCGGGCTCGCGTCACCACCACCCGTCGGCCGAAGAGCGGACGGCTTTCGAACCAGCGGAGATCCAGGCCGGCGACCCTGCCGATCACCATGGTGACCGGCGGTTCGAGCGCCACATGGGACAGGCCGGCCAACGTGGTGCGGACCGTCCGCTGGCTGGGTCGGGTGCCCCAACGCACCGCGGCCACGGGGGTGTCGGCGGCCAGACCGCCGGCCCGGAGCCGGGCGGCGATCTCGGCCCGGTGGGCCACGCCCATCAGCACGACGATGGTGTCGGCCGCCCGGGCCAGGGCGTCCCAGTCGACGTCGTTGTCGACGGCATGGCGGCTGTGACCGGTGACCACCGTGAACGACGTGGACAGGCCCCGGTGGGTGACCGGGATACCGGCGTAGGCAGGCACCGCCACTGCCGCGCTGATACCCGGGACGACCTCGAAGGCCAGGCCGGCGTCGGCCAGGGCCTCGGCTTCCTCACCCCCCCGCCCGAAGACGAAAGGATCACCGCCCTTGAGCCGCACCACCTCCTGGCCTCGCAGGCCGCGCTCGACCAGCAGCTGGTTGATGTCCTCCTGGGCCACCGGCGACCCGGCCGACTTGCCCACGTCGATCCGTTCCGCGTGCACCGGGGCCAGGTCGAGCAGCGAGATCTCCGACAGCCGGTCGTGGACGACCACGTCTGCCCGGGCCAGCAGCTCGGCCCCCCGGCAGGTGAGCAGCCCGGGGTCGCCCGGCCCAGCGCCGACCAGGTAGACGGTCACCGCTCCTCCCACCTCGAACCGGTGAGGGAGGCGGAGCTCAACGGAGATCCTCGAGGAGCGAGGCGCCGCCGGCGTCGTCGAGGAGGTGGCGGGCCAGTCGGCGGCCGAGGTCGACGGGTTCGTCGCCCTCGTCGGCGGCCCGTAGCATGACCCGGCCGTCGCCGGTGGCGATCATGGCGGTGAGGCGGATGCGGCCGCCGGCGTCGACGGCGGCGTGGGCGCCGACGGGCAGATCACAGCCCCCGCCCACCTCGGCCAGCCACGCCCGCTCGGCGTCGACGGCCCGCCGGGACGGGCAGTGCTCGATGGCGGCCAGGGCGGCCCGGGTGGCGTCGTCGTCGGTGCGGCACTCGACGGCCAGGGCCCCTTGGCCCACCTGGGGGACCAGCAAGGT
>JBBSIS010000073.1:0-14332 GCA_038231955.1 Acidimicrobiales bacterium | reverse complement strand
CAAGGTCGCCGCCCAATACCACCACCGAGAGTGGCGGCGACCAACGTCTGGGCTCGTTTCATGATCTCCAGGTTGGCCCGGGCCGTCAGGGTGTTGGGGTGCTCCGGGCCGAGAAGGCGCTCGCGGTCGGCCACGACCTGCTCGCCAATGCGATGGCGTCGGCCGTGCGCCCCGCCGACCGATAGGACGAGGCCAGGTTTGCCCGGGCCGTAAGCGTGTCGAGGTGCTCGGGGCCGAGGACGGTGCTGAGCCTCGTGGCGGTGTGCTCCCAGACCGCGACGACGTCGCGAAAATGTCCGGACCGTTGGCACGCGGCCTCGAGGGCTATTGCAAGGCGAAGCTGGGCGTCCGCGGGCATGTCGGGGGTGGCGATGGCCAGGATCGTGCGCGCCCGGTCCGGTTGGCGGGCTTCCAGAAGCCGCTCGCCTATCCAGACGAGTAGCGGCGCGGCCTCGGCCGGCGCCGACGTTGCCACCTGCGCGAGCAGGACGTCGCCAGGGCCCATGCTCGACTGGCGGATGTGGTGGAGGGCAAGGAGGGCGGCAGCCTCAGCGTTGCCCAGACCGGTCAGCACCGAGCAGAGATGCTCCAGCCTCGGGATCCACTCTTCGGCGCTCCCTCCGTCGAATGCCAGGCGGGCTAGCTCCAACCGTCGAAGGCCGGCGTTCTCGGGATTGAGCTGCCTCTCGATGAGATGGGAGATCGCGGGTGGCTGCCGGAGGAGTGGTTCCGGGTCGCCGGCTTGGTAGGCGGCGAGCGCGTCGTCCAGGACGAGCAGCAACGCCATGACAGAGGGGTTAACGGTGGCATTCGAATCCGGATGGAAGAGCCCGACTGTCGGGTCCGTCGCCCAGGCGGGACGCGATCCGTGCTCGGCCAACGCCTTGGCAACCGCCATGGGCGCGTCGGAAAGCAAGGACGTATACGCCGCTTCCCGATACGCCGCCACGAGATCGTCGGACCCATCTGAGACGACGAGGCTGTCCAGGTCGAACCACGCCTTCAGGAACTCGACGACGAGGGCGATGGGCGCTCCGCGGGCCTCCTTCAGCTGGAACGCCAGCCGGGCGAGAGGCTCCGCCAGCTGGTAGTAGCTGCGGCGCTGGTCACCAAGGTCGGTGAGCGGGCCGGTCCGGCGCATGATCCAGCCCCTCCGTCTGAGGTCGGTGACGGTCTTGCCCAGGCTGCGCGCCTCGATACCCGTGCGCGCAGCCAGCTCGCCGACAGAGATGGCGCCACCGGTGGCGGCCAGGGCCCGGACCGCTCTGCGCTCGTTGAGCGAGAGGCGCTCGAGCTGCTGCTGGTAGTACGGCGTAAGGTCGTCGAAGCGCTCGATCAGCGCGGAGACGAGGTCGTCGAGCCGTTCCATGGTCAGGCCTCTGGCCAGCAGTGCCCAGACGCGAGGCTGCCCACCCGCGAGGTGGGCGATGGTCGTCAGCCGGTTCCTCGCCCGCGGTTCGTCGAGCCAGGCAGCCAGTTGGGTCTCCCCGTTCAGCGCAGCAATGCGCTTGAGCATCTCCGCTGCGCCGTCGACGTCGAACGGCTCGAGCGTCGTCGTGTCGAAGAACCCGTAGAACGGCTCGGCCTGGTCGAGGAGGTCGTCGCCGAGGCGGGTGGCGGTGGCGACCAGGAGAAGCGGGCGGTGGTTCTCGAGCAGGGCCCTCAGGCGGCGTTGGCCGTCGGCGCCAATCGCTTCGAGGACGACATCCAGGTTCTCGACAAGGACGACGATCGGTCCGCTGCGTCGGGCGGCCTCGACGATGGCCGCCACGGGCTCGGCGGTCGCGGCCTCACACCTCGGCTCGATGGCGGCGACTATCTCAGTTGCCAGGTCGTCGAGCGACCCGATCGTCCACAGGTCCTCAGGGAGCCAGGCCAGCTGGAACCGGCTGCCGAACCCGGGGAGCGCACGGGCGCGGTGGTACACGATGCTGATCAGGTGGGTCTTGCCGGCGCCTCGTGGTCCGATGAAGAGCTTGGCCGCCCGCTCGTCTCCGGCCGCAGCCCGTTCGATGCGGCCCTGCACATCGTCCAGGTAGTGGTGGCGGTTGACGAACAGTCGCTCGAGCATGTTGGCGTCGAGCAGGCTGGGTGTGAAGTGGGCGCTGGCGACCATCCGGGTCAGAGCCTCCGCAGGATCCAGATTGTGCAGCGGCCTGACCGGCGGCATGGTGGATGCGGGCCCCACAGGGTCGGCTCCTATCTACGGGAATGTCTCCGTACGAGTATACGGGAGATTCCACGTCGGATGTCGGGGCCTCCGCAATTGGACAAGGAAGTATAACACAAACGATCGTTTCTGAGAGTTGAACCGGTGTCCACGACCCGGCTCCCGGGGAATCCACGTGGGAGCCCCTCCGTCCTGAGGCCGACAGAGTTCGTCATGCTGGCCGGGCGATTGCCGTGCTCGGCGTCGCGCCTCAGAGCAGGATGAAAGGATGAACGTTCGGCCGGCAATCGTCGCTGACGCCGATGCCATCGCAGAGGTGCACGTCCGGAGCTGGCAGGCCGCGTACCGCGGCCAGATTCCCGACGACCATCTCGACAGCCTCTCGATCGAGCGTCGAGCCAGTGTGTGGAAGGAGATGCTCGGCCGTGAGATGCCCGATGCGGGCGCCTTCGTGCTGGAGGACGGCGGGGGGATCCTCGGGTTCGCTCACGTCTCGCCCAGCCGGGACGCGGATGCGCCAGCGTCTACCGGCGAGCTCACCGCGATCTATCTCGCGCCGGACAGGCGGGGCCGCGGAGGCGGCCGCCTGCTCATAGACATCGCCATCACCAGCCTCCGTGCGGCGGGTTTTCGCAGGGTGACACTTTGGGTCCTCGACAGCAATGCCGCCGCGCGTCGGTTCTATGAGCGCGCCGGATGGATGGCTGACGGCGGCGTCAAGACGGACGACCGTGGTTCCTTTGCTCTCGTCGAGCTTCGGTACACGCGAGCGCTGTAGCCGTCGCCAGGACATGGACGTGGTCGCCCGACGACGAATGTTGTCGGGAACGACTCATGCTCGTTCCGGTCACCCGGTCAGGCTGACGCTTCCGACCAGTCGGGCGGGACGATGACGACGGCTGGCTGGCCATGTGCGGGAGCCGGTAGCTGACGCCGCCCAGCATCCGGCCGGCCACCGACCCGTGACCCTGGGTGCCGACGACGATCATCTTGGCCGTCGGGCGCTTGCCACCTCGGCGATCCCCTTGGCCGGGCTGGCGTCGACGGTGACGCCCTCATGGGAGATGCCGGCGTCCTGCAACGGCTTGCACCAGACGTGCTCGAGCTCCCAGGCCAGGGTCTTCCGCCAGTCGCCAAGGCCGTTGACGGGCAGGTTGAGCACGAACTCGCCCATCGGTCGGATGGAGTGGACAGCGACGACGTGTTGATCCCCGGTGACCTGGGTCACCAGCCAATGAAGGGCATGCGCCGAGCCCTGCGACCCGTCCAGTCCAACGACGATCGTGTCCTTCCTCTGCGCCCCCCAAGAGCTCCCTGCAACGCCCACTGTATCGCGTGCCGATATAGTTGGAGTATCGGACCCGACCAGCGCAGCGCCTATGAACCCATCGGTGACTACGCCATGATCGGCGACTGCCACACCGCCGCCCTCGTGTCGCGATCGGCGTCGGTGGACTGGTGCTGCCTCCCCCGCTTCGACTCGGCCAGCGTGTTCGCTCGCCTCCTCGACGCCGAACGGGGTGGGTACTGCCAGATCGCCCCCACCAGCCCCGACTACCGCTCGACCCGCGCCTATCTGCCCGATACCCTGGTGCTGGTCACCACCTTCGACGCCCCCGGCGGCGAGGCTCGGCTGTACGACTGCTTCACCATGCGGAAAGGCGGTGGCCGCCAGCCGTACCGCCAGCTCCTAAGGGTGATCGAGGGTGTACGCGGCGAACTCGAGCTGCGGCTGGTGATGCGCCCCCGGTTCGACTATGGCGGGGTCAAGCCGTGGGTACGCCATCACGGCCCCAACCGCTACAGCGCGGTGGGCGGCAACGACGCCCTCGTGGTGGCGGGCGACATGGATCTCGAGATCGTCGACCACCACGACCTCGAAGCCACCTTCTCCGTCCGCGCCGGTGAACGGCGTCGGCTGTCCGTCGTCTACTACCCACCCGAGCAGCTCGATCCCGAGATCCCACCGGCACCGGACGTCGAGGAGCTGGACCGCCGCCTCGACGCCACCATCGCCTGGTGGCGGGCCTGGTCGGCCAAGGTGACGATCCACGGCCCCTTCGGTCCCGAGGCCCGTCAGTCGGCCCTGGTCCTCAAGGCCATGGTCAACGCCACGACTGGCGCAGTGGTGGCTGCGCCCACCACCTCGCTGCCCGAGAGCGTGGGTCACGGGAGGAACTGGGACTACCGCTACAGCTGGGTACGCGACTCGCAGTTCACCGTCCGGTCGCTCACCCAGCTGGGCTGCATCACGGAGGCCGACCGCTTCCGGCGGTTCATCGAGCGCAGCGCGGCGGGCAGCGCCGAGTCGCTGCAGATCATGTACGGGGTGGGCGGCGAGCGGCGACTGACAGAGGTCGAGCTCGACCTCGACGGCTATCGCGGCTCGAAGCCGGTCCGCGTCGGCAACGCCGCCGTCGACCAGCTCCAACTCGACGTGTTCGGCTACCTGGTCGACCTGGCCTGGCGATGGCACGAACGGGGGCACTCTCCCGACGACGACTATTGGCGCTTCCTGCTCAGCCTGGTAGACCGGGCCGTGGCCCTCTGGGAGGAGCCGGACTGCGGCATCTGGGAGATGCGAGGGCTTCCCCAGCACTTCGTGCACTCCAAGGTGATGTGCTGGGCTGCAGTCGACCGGGGCCTGCGCTTGAGTCGCGAGTGCCTGCGCCAGGCGCCGGTCAAGCGGTGGGAGCGGGCGGAACGGGAGATCCGCGACGCCATCGAGGCTCGTGGCTACGACGACCAGCGCGGTATCTACGTCCAGGCCTTCGACAGCTCCGAGCTCGACGCGTCACTGCTGCTGCTTCCCAGCGTCGACTTCGTCGCCTATGACGACGAGCGGATGGTCCGCACCACCGATGCGGTGCAGGAGGAGCTGGCCGACGGAGGACTGGTGCGTCGCTACCGGGCCGACGACCGCATGGCGGGCACGGAGGGCGCCTTCGTCGCCTGCACGTTCTGGTTGGCGGAGTGCCTGGCCCACCAGGGCCGCACCACCCAGGCCGAGGAGGTCTTCGGGCGGGCGGCCGCCACCGCCAACGACCTCGGGCTCTTTGCCGAAGAGTTCGACACCGACGCCGGTCTCCAGCTCGGGAACTTCCCCCAGGGCCTGTCACACCTGTCCCACATCGCCGCCGCATTTGCCCTGAGCTCCCGGCGCCCGGCGTGAGGCTGCACCGAACTGACGCACCATTCACCAGATGATGCACCAATGAGCCGGCGGAGCACCGTCGCCGTCCTGTCCCTGTTGGGCCTGGCTGTCGCCCTGTACCTCACCCTCTACCAGGCCAAGGTCGTCCACACAATCTGGGATCCGTTCGGCCTGGGCGGCAGCGAATGGATCCTGCGGCGATCCCCGCTGGTGCGTTGGCTCGGGTTCCCCGACGCCGCTTTCGGCGTCGCCGCCTACGGGGCGGAGCTGGCCCTGGACCTGTTCGGCGGCCGGCGGAGGTGGCCGACGCTCGCGTTGGGCGGGATCGCGGCGGCAATGGCCGGTGGTGGCCTCGTCTTGGTGGTGCTGCAAGGTGTCTATGGCCACTGGTGCTCACTGTGCCTGGTATCGGCCGCCGCGAGCTGGGGGATCCTCGCCCTGCTCGTCCGCGACGTGCGGGCCGCCATCGTCGAGCGGCCGGACATGAGCGGGGCGAGGCGGGGGTAGGCCACGGTTATGCCGAAGACCACGTGGAATCCGCACGAGGCACACGGCGACCCTTTCGTCCGCCGACGACCACTACGACGTCGATATCGACGATGACTGGTGGGATCTCGGCACGCAGTAGACCGGCGGCCACCTGAACCCAGAAGGAGCACAACCACCATGTCCAAAGTCGTCGTTGTCACCGGAGCATCAGCCGGGGTCGGCCGGGCCACCGCCCGGCTGTTCGCCGCCGAGGGCTACGACGTGGCGCTGGTGGCCCGCGGTCGTGCCGGGCTGGAGGAAGCGGCACGGGAGGTCGAGGCCGAGGGGCAACGAGCCCTGGTCGTGCCGACCGACGTTGCCTATGCCGACGCGGTGGAGGCAGCCGCCGCCCGGGTGGAGGCGGAGCTGGGCGAGATCGACGTGTGGGTGAACGACGCCTTCACCGCCGTCTTCGCCCCGTTCTGGGAGGTCACGGCCGAGGAGTACCGGCGAGTGACCGAGGTCAGCTACCTCGGCTTCGTGTACGGCACCATGGCCGCGCTGCGGCGCATGAAGCCACGCGACCGGGGCACCATCGTCCAGGTCGGCTCGGCACTGGCCTATCGCGGCATCCCGCTGCAGACCGCCTACTGCGGGGCCAAGCACGCCATTCAGGGCTTCACCGAGGCCCTGCGCTGCGAGCTGCTCCACGAGAAGAGCAACGTCCACGTCACCATGGTGCAACTGCCCGCGGTCAACACCCCGCAGTTCTCCTGGGTCCTGTCCCGGCTGCCCCGCCAACCCCAACCCGTGCCGCCGATCTACCAGCCCGAAGTTCCCGCCCGGGGCATCCTTCACGCCGCCCGGCACCCCGAGCGCCGGGAATACTGGGTGGGAGCGACCACCGCTGGCACCCTGATCGCCAACGCCGTGGCGCCGGGATTGCTCGACCGCTACCTCGGCGTGACCGGCTTCAAGGGCCAGCAGACCGACCAGCCCCCGGAGCCCGATCGCCCCGCCAACCTCTGGGATCCGGCCGATACCGACGTGGACTTCGGCGCCCACGGGATCTTCGACGACCGTTCCCACAGCCGCAGCCCGCAGTGGTGGCTCACCAGCCACCGTCGTGTGGCCTACGCCGTCGCAGCGGTGGCGGCCGGGCTGGCGACATCGGTCGTCCGCCGGCGATAGGTGGCGGTTCTCAGTCAGTGGTGCGGTCGCGCTGCGCATCGGCGACCCGCAGCTCCAGACCCATCCCGGGCCGGGTCAGATCCGACGACAGCGTGCCGCCTACGGACTCGACCACGGCGTCGAAGAGCAGGTGCTCGACCCGCACATGGTCGGCGAAGTACTCGAGGTGGCGGATGTTGGTGGCGGCAACGCCTCGACACGCGTTCATCCGGTCGTCAGCCACCGTCCCGCTCGAAGCCACTCATCGATGAGATCGGCGGTCGTGCGCAGGAACGCCGAGAGACATTCGGGACAGACGGCGAGCTCGGAGCAGTCGTCGTCTGCCTCCCGAAAGCTGACGTGGGCTTCTCTGTCCGGACCGTCGTGCAGCTCCACCACCGGTGGCGGCGGCCGGTGGTCGGCGTGGTGGGGAAGGATCAGCGTGATACGTGAGTGCACGGCGCCCTCCTGAGGCAGGGCACAGTCTGGCCCAGGTTCCCGACCGCGCCGGGCCAGGCCTCACTTGGCGGCCACATCGAGGAGCGCGTCGAGGAGCGGCGCCAGTCGCTGGAGTTCCTCGAGGTGGGCGGGGACCAGGGCGTCGACCCGCTCGTGACCGAGCGGGGTCAGAGCCAGCCGCACCAACCGCTGGTCTGCGGGATCGCGACGACGTTCCACCAGGCCCAGGGCCGCCGTCCGCTCCACCAGGCCGATGGCGCTGTGATGGCGGACGAACAGCGACTCGGCCACGTCGCTGATCGTCGGATCCTCCTTGCCGGCGTGGCCCCGGATGGCGACCAGCAGCTGGTGCTGGGCCGAGGTGATCCCCACCGTCGCGGCCTGGCCGTCGCTCCACTGCAGGAAGCTCCGCAGGGCGACCCGGAAGGACAGAAGCGTCCGCCATTGCTTCTCGGTCAGGGGCCGTGGCATCAATGGGCCGTTCCCTTCCCTCAAGAGCACGACGCCGCCGGGGCCGCACCAGCTCCCCTCTTCGTGCGCCCACCCCCGGCGCATGGTCATGGTACCCGGCTCGAACTGTTGACCGCCGTATCGTGACGCGATAAGCCATCCCCACCGGAACCGCGACAGCAGCACCGCGGGCCAAGCATCGGGCCGAGGCAGATCGCTCGGCAATGAACACTTTCTCGGCGAGAGGATCATCAAAGCGATCGCGTGCGGCACCGAACCGGGCGCCGGGGCGTCGGCGCCTCGCGACGACCCATGGGAAGTCTTCCTCGCCGACTGCGCGGTCTGCCACGGGAGCGACAGGGGACCGGGCGGGGACCGACGCTGGCGGGGTCGGGCTGGCGTCGGTGGACTACCAGCTCTCGACGGGCCGGATGTCCAAGACCAAGGTCGGGCGAGCGGCCGATCAACCCGGTACGCCACTGCAACCCCTACCGGCGCGTTTCCTCGGCGAACCCGACTCGGTGTAGAGGCGCCACAACCCCGCCTATCCGCCCGCGTTGGTCACCGCGCTGGTCGACTACACGGTGGGCCTGACCGGTGGCGGCGGCCCCGACATCCCAACGATCATGGATGGGAACCTGTCGGAAGGGGGCGCCTTGTTCCGGCTGCAGTGCGCGGCGTGCCATGCCTGGGCCGGCGACGGCGGGGCTCTGGTCGAGCGCAAAGCGCCGGGCCTCCACGAGGCGACGACCACCCAGTTTGCCGAAGCCATCCGCCTCGGACCGGGCCAGATGCCGGCCTTCGGCCCCGCCGCTCTCACGCCCGACCAGGTGGCATCGGTCGTGGCCTACGTCCGCTACCTCGACGACCCTCGCGACCGCGGCGGCCACCCTCTCTGGCACCACTTCGTCGACGTGGTGTGGCTGGCCGTGTTCCCCGCCCTCTTCGTCTCGCCTCACATCCGATGACCCGATCTCCGGGGACGCAGCACGCTCTCTCGGACGCGGCCGAGGCTCGATCGGCCCACAGCATCGGCTCCGCCGTTCGCGACGCGGTGTTGGTCTGGTACGCGGTCCTGGGCGGCATCCCGGCGTGGGCCATCCACCTGGTGGGCCTGGCCGCCTTCCTGCGCTTCACCTGCAACGCCGGTGACTACGTGTGGGCCATGCACCTGGCCACCGCGGTCACGCGCGGCATGACCGTCGTGGCCATGCTGCTGTGCGGGCGGATGCTACTGGTCGGGACCGACGGACGCACCGACGAGTCTTCCGACACCGAGGACGGCCGCACCCAGTTCCTCGGCCGGCTGGGGCTCATCATCGGGGCGGCCATCCTGGCCCGGTCCACGCCGCCGAGCACGTCAGCCTGCTGGTGACGTCGACGGTGTTCTGGTGGGCCCTGGGCCTCGGCTCCGACCGACCTCCCGGCGCTGTGGCCGTCCCCTTCTCTTCGTGGCCGCCCTTCCCGGCACCGCCCTCGGCGCGGCCATGACCCTCGCCGTCGCCCCGTGGTACCCGGAGTACCCGTCGCTGGCCGACCAGCAACTGGCCGGCGTAGTGATGTGGGCCTTCGCCGGCCTCGCCTACCTACTGGCCGCCGCCGTGGTGTTCGGCGTATGGCTGGCGAGCAGCGAACGGGAGACACCGGCCCGGGAGGCCGGTCCAGCGAGCACTCACTGGGGCGCAGCCCCGAAGGGAGTGTGCTCCAGTGATCGACCAACTCTACCGGTGGGCGGACGATCGCCTCCACATCGCCCACTTCTCACGCAGCGCCCTCAACAAGATCCTCCCCGACAACTGGTCGTTCAAAAGGCGCCGTCGTCGTGCACCTGGGCCGCGTCTTCTTCACCGGCGCCTTCCGTCGCCCCCGGGACTCAACTGGTTGATCGGGGTCACGCTGTTGGCACTGGTGATGTTCAACGGCTTCAGCGCCTACTCGCTGCCCGACGACCTCCTCTCCGGCACCGGCTTCGCATCGGCTACTCGATCGCCCTGGCCGTCCCCGTCGTGGGCACGTGGGCCGCGTTCCTGCTCTTCGGCGGGGAGTTCCCTTCCCCGGACATCACCTCCCGGCTGTTCGTGGTCCACATCCTGCTGGTACCCGGCCGGATCACGGCGGAACGGGCGCGAGTAGGCGCCTACGCCAGCACCCGCTTGCGGAACCCGGCGATCCCCTGCCAGAGCAGCAGGGCCGAGATGCCGATGAGCACCGGATAGATGATGTACAGGTGCATGTGGGGCGACGTGGTCAGAGCGGCGCGGAAGCCCTCGGTGACGTAGAGCAGCGGGTTGACGAGCACCAGGGTTTGCAGCCACGGGAAGTCGAACACCCGCACGTGCTGCAGCGCCGTCCACGTGTAGTACGTCCCCCCGAGGAACGTCATGGGCAGGACGATGAAGCCGAACATGGCGCCGATGTTGCGGGGCTCGACGCGAGTGCCCAGCAGCAGGCCGAGGCTGGCGCACATGACGCAGGCGATGGGCAGGAGCGTCAGCAGGATCGGCCAGTGGACGGCGAGGTGGGCGTGGACGCCCCGGGCGTGGACCACCGAGGCGATGGGGAAGACGATGGCGGCGGCGATCAGGCCCTGTACCGCCCCCGCCATCACCTTGCCCGCCGCCACCAGCCACACCGGCATGGGAGCCAGGACCCGGTCCTCGATCTCTTTGGTGTAGCCGAACTCCGTGGCCATGGGGAGGGCCACGGCCATGATCCCCTGGAACATGATGGAGATTCCGACGACGCCGGCGATGAGCACGCTGGCGAACTGCGATTCCCCCGCCGTCCCCCCGCCGCTGCCGATGCCCTGGCCGATCTGGGGAAAGACGTAGAGGAACACGAACACCAGCAGGAACGGCTGGATGACGGTGCGGCCCACGAACTCGCCCATGTTCTTGCGCAGCACGGTGAGGTCGCGCTGGAGCAGGGCGACGAAGGCATCCCGGCTGGCCTCGGCGGCCGAACGTCCTCGCCGCGCCCCTGGATAGGTGGGCGGCGCGACTGTGCCGCCACCGGCGACGGCTTCCGTGCTGGTCGTGGTCATCAGTCCCTCAGCTCCTTGCCGGTCAGTTTGATGAAGACCGTCTCGAGAGTCGGCTCGGCCACTGACAGATCCTGGACCACGAAGCCGTGGCGCTCGGCCGAGATGACGATTGGCGGCAGAATGCTCGACGCGCCCTTGACGTGGACAACGATGCTCCCGTCGACATTGGTGGCCGACAGCACCCCGTCGATGTCGGCCAGGACACGGGCCAGCCCAGCCAGGTCGCCGGTGGAGTGCACGGTGACGATGCTGTCGGCGCCCACCGACGCCTTCAGGCCCGCGGGCGTGTCGAGGGCGAGAATCTTCCCGTGGTCCATGATCGCCAGCCGCTGGCAGAGCTGGTCGGCCTCTTCCATGTAGTGGGTCGTCAGCAGGATGGTCTGGCCGGCCCGGTGCAACTCGCCCAGGATCTCCCACAGGGCGATGCGGCTCTGGGGGTCGAGACCGGCGGTGGGCTCGTCGAGGAAGAGAATGTCGGGCCGGTGCAGGATCGACCGGGCCACCATGAGGCGCTGCGCCATGCCACCCGACAGGGCGAAGACCGAGGCCTTGGCCCAGTTGGTGAGATGGAACTGCTCCAGCAACTGGTCGGCGGCGGCCCGGGCGTCCTTGGCCGGCATGCCGAACAAGCGGCCGTGGTAGTAGAGGTTCTCCCACACGGTCAGGGCCCGGTCGAGGGTGTTCTGCTGGGTGACGACGCCGATCACCTGTTTGGCCAGCGCCGGGTGAGCGACCACATCGATCCCACCGACTACGGCCTGGCCCGACGTGGGCAGGACCCTGGTCGTCAACATGCCGGCGGTGGTGGTCTTGCCGGCGCCGTTCGGACCGAGCAGGCCGAAGATCTCGCCTCGGCGCACCGACAGGTTCAACCCGTCGACGGCCTTGACGTCGGTGCCGGGGTACACCTTGGTCAGATCGACGGTGCGGATCACCTCGTCGTCGTCAGGCGGCGGGTCGGTCGCGGCCTGGTTGTCGAGCTGTATCGCCATCTGCTCCTCCGTCCTCCGTCCTCCGTCAGGAGGCTACGACGCCCGAGGCGTGATCACCGGATCGAGCAGGTTCGGTTCGTCGACCATTCTGGCCAGCTCCTCCGATGTGGCCTGGCTGCGGGCGTGACCCCGCACCTTCAGCACCCCGAACGCACCGGCGGCCAGGGCGGCCACGCCGCCCAGGGCGACGCTGTAGCGGGCGCCGTACCGCTGGGAGACGAAACCGACGATGGGGCCCCCGATCGGGGTGCTGCCCAGGAACACCATCCCTTGCAGGGCCAGCACCCGGCCCCGCATCGACGGCGTGGCCGTGAGCTGCACGATGGCCGTGGAGGCGGTCATGAAAGAGATGCTGGACAGGCCGAGGAACAGGCAGACGACGAAGGCCACCGGCTGATTGGGCGCCACGGACAGGGCGCCCATGGTCACGCCGAAGGCGATGGCGGCCACGCTCACCGTGTAGATGCCGATGCGCTTGCGGCGAGCTGTCGCCAGCGCCCCCACCAACGAGCCGGCACTCACCACCGACATGAGGAGGGTGAACGTGATGTCGCTGCCGCCGAGGTCGCGGGTGGCGAACAGGGGCAGCACGGTCTGGAAGTTGAAGGCCAGCGTGCCGAGCACCGCCATCATGACCAGTGGGATGAACAGCTCGGGCACGCTGCGGGCGTAGCGCAGGCCCTCGCGCACCTGTCCCCGGGCCCGCACCGCCACCGGGGGTCGCCGCAGCTCCGTGGGATCCATCAGCCACAGTCCGGCCAGGACGGCCAGGTACGAAATCCCGTCGAGCAGGAAACACCAGCCGAAGCCGACCGTGGTGATGAGCAGCCCGGCCAGGGCCGGGCCCACGACCCGCGAACCCGTCATCAGGGCACTGTTCAGGCTCACGGCGTTCCCGATGTCGTCCTCGGGCACCATCTCGACGACGAAGGACCGCCGGGCCGGGTTGTCGAAGGCGATGGCAAAGCCGCCCAGCAGGGCTACGCCGTACACGGCGGCGACCGGCGGATGCCCGGCGAAGACGAGGGCGGCCAGACAGAAGGACTGGACCATGGCGAAGCTCTGGATCAACAGCAGCAGTTTGCGCTTGTCGGAACGGTCGGCGATCAGGCCGGCGAAGGCGCCGAGGAACAGGACCGGGCCGAACTGGGCCACGGCGAGCAGACCGAGGGCCACGCCGCTGTCGGTCAGCTTGAGGACGAGCAGGGTCTGGGCCACCAGCGTCAGCCAGTTGCCGACCTGGGAGATCAGCTGGCCGCTGAAGAACAGGCGGAAGTTGCGAACGTGCAGGGAGCGGAAGGTGTCGTCGGTCGCCCGGCGCAGCCTCGTCACTGGTGCTCCTCGATCAGGGCGTCGAGCACATCGAGCGCCGCGGTCAGCCGCCGTTTCTGGTCAACGTCGAGCGAGGTGATCCGACCCGCCAGCCACGCCGTCTTGCGCCGGCGGGATTCGGCCACGAGGGCGGCGCCCCGCTCCGATGTCGTCACCCAGATGATCCGCCGGTCGGCGGGGTCGCGGTGGCGCACCACCAGCCCGTCGGCCTCGAGCTTCTTGACCACCTTGGTGACCGAGGGCGGCGCCACCCGCTCGTGGTCGGCCAGCGAGCCGAGTGTGACGGGGCCGTGGTGGTCGACGACGGCGAGCGCCGAGAGCTGGCTGGGGGTGAGCCCGGCGCCGGCTTCCTGCCGCAGCCGCCGGGCCAAGCGGGTGGCGCTGAGGCGCAGCCGTCCCGCCACCTCGGAGGCGTCCGCGGGGACATCGGCAAGCACGGGTTCGGGAACCACAGTAGTTAGTTTACCAGACTAACTAGCCGCCTGCACCTGCGCGCCGTGCCCGCCCGGTTGGCCGCCAGCGTGGTCACCCCTCGGCCTGGCGGGGCGCTGGGCTACGAGGGCCCGTCGATCCACTTGGGCGCGGCCATCGGCTCCGGCCTGCAGCAGCGCCTCAGTCGGTTCTTCTCCCGGGAGGACGCCAAGGTGCTGCTGTCTGCGGGGCGGCGACGGGCGTGGCCGCCATCTTCAAAGCCCCCGCCACCGGGCTGGTCTTCGCCCTCGAGGTGCCCTTCCAGGAGGACTTCGCCCGCCGGATGCAGCGCCTGGCGCACCGCGCCCTCCACCTCGCCCGGTTTCTCAACCAGGCACCTCGAGCGACGGCGCCTGACCGGGAAACGATCGAACCGGCTGCCGCAGGACGTCGCGGCAGCCGGTTCGCTCAGGAGTTCACGTCTGGAGGCCGATCAGGCCTCAGGCCTCGGTGGGCAGGTCCTCCGTGGCCCGGCGGCGCAGGCGGACCAGACCGAGGGCGACGAGCATGAACGTGGCGCCCGTCACCAGCGGCCACGAGTTGCCACCGGTGGCAGCCAGCTCGCCCCCGCCTGAGCCTCGGCCGCCGACGTTGGGACCGTTGAGGGTGAAGGCACCCGTGAT
>JBBSIS010000072.1:0-14391 GCA_038231955.1 Acidimicrobiales bacterium | reverse complement strand
TGGCACAACGACCGCGACGACGCGGCGTGGGCACGGGTCGGCGCTCCCGAGCCGGTGACCGCTGGTCGTTCGAGTCGCGCCAGCCGACGGTCGAAGGGCGCCGATGTGGGTGGCGACGGTGACGCCACCCGCAGGCGCGGCCGGCGTGGACGTCGCCGGTCGAAGGAAGAGCGGGCGCCGGGCGCGGGACTGGCCACGCCACTGCCGCCCCCCGTTCCCTCGTCCCCACCGCTGGTCGTCGTCGCTCCTGCGGCTGCGGCCGTTCCGTCGGTGGCCCGGCCCATGGCCCTGGGCCGGCAGTCCCCGGCGCGGCTCAAGGTGCTCCGCCAACGCCGCCGCCGTCGCCGCAGCTTCATCGCCTGCACGTTCCTCACGACCGTGGCCACGTTCGTGGTCGGCGTCGGCTACGTGTACGTGCAGGGCCGGCTGGAACGCATCAAGCGCCTCGAGTTGGGCAGCCTGACGCAGGACACCCCCGGCGCGACGATGAACGTGCTCCTGGTGAGCTCGGACACCCCCGTCGGTACCGGGGGGGCTGAGCAGGCGTCGGCGGGACTCGGCGAGCTCATCATGGTCCTCCACGTGGACCCCCGCCAACAGACGGCCGCCATCGTGTCGGTTCCTCCCAACCTGTTGGTTCCCATCTCACCGACCGGCAACGTCGACCGCATCAGCACCGCCTATGTCCTCGGCGGCGCCGACCAGCTTCTGGCGACCGTCCAGTCGGCGCTCCACATCACCATCAACCACTACGCAGAGGTGGATTTCACCGGCTACAAAGACATCGTCGATGCACTGGGCGGCGTCACGCTCTACGTCCCCTACCCGGTGCGCGACGCCACGAGCGGGCTGGCGCTGGGAACGAGCGGCTGTGTGTCACTCGACGGCGACCAGAGCCTGGCCTTGGTGCGGAGCAGGCAGGCGGAGTTCCTCGTCGACGGCACCTGGAAGGCCGACGGCCGCGGTGACCTCGGGCGTGTCGAGCGCCAGCAGGACTTCATCCACCGGATGACGAGGGAGGCGCTCGGCGTCGGGGTGACCCACCCGATCCAGCTGAACCGCCTCCTCGGGGCCGCCGGTCGCGCCGTGACATTCGACTCGGCCCTGTCGACCACCGACATCAGCGCGCTGGGCGAGCGCTTCAACTCCCTCGACCCCGACAAGGTGATGTTGCTGGCCCTACCGACCAGCCCGGTGCAGGTCAATGGGAAGTCGGTCCAGTTGCTGCAGTTGGCTCAGTCGCAGCCGACCCTCGATCTGCTGAACGGCACGGCAACGACGGCCGCTGCGACCACCACTGTGCCCACGAGCGTGCCGGCCACGACGATCACCACGGCGAAGACCACGACCGGCGCGGCGACGGGGCCCATGGCCACCGACGTCCGCATCCGGATCCTCAACGGCGTCGGCACGCCCGGAGCGGCCTCCAAAGCGGCGACCGGCCTTACCGCCATCGGCTTCACCGTGGCCGACAAGGGCGACGCTACGTCGATCCTGCCCAAGACCATGATCATGTACGGCACTGGGCAGCTGGCCAAGGCCCAGCTGCTGCAGGGATCGCTGGTCACCACCGCGGTCCTGAAGGAGGATGCCACCCTCAAGGCGGTCGACCTCAATCTGGTGCTGGGCGGCGACTTCACCGGCGTCAAGTCCGGTATTTCCTCGGGCGCCTCAGCGGCGCCGACAACTGTCGTCACGACCACGATCGCCGTGCCGACCAGCCCGGCGCCGCCGCGATTGGCTCAGACCACCCCCCCTGCTGAGGGGCGCCTTCCTTCGACGGACCGCGGCGGTCGCAAGCGGGGCGGCCGTTCCCCTACCTTGGTCGGGTGAGACTTCTTGTAACCGGTGGCGCCGGGTTCATCGGCGCCAACTTCGTCCGCTATTGGTCCGAGCATCACCCGTCGGATCGAGTCGTGGTCTACGACCTGCTGACCTATGCCGGGAACCGGGCCAACTTGGCGGATGTCGAGGGGTCGATCGGCTTCGTGCGAGGCGACATCGGCGACCAGGCGGCGGCTGAGCATGCCATCCGCGACGAGGCCATCGACGTGGTCGTGAACTTCGCCGCCGAGTCCCACAACAGCCTGGCCGTGCTCGATCCTGGCCTGTTCTTCCGTACCAACGTGCTGGGGACGCAGTCGCTGCTGGAGGCGGCGCGTCAGGCCGGCGTCTCGCGGTTCCACCACATCTCCACCTGCGAGGTCTATGGCGACCTGGCCCTCGACACCGACGAGTCCTTCAACGAGGAATCGCCCTACCGGCCCCGGACGCCGTACAACGCGTCGAAGGCGGGGGCCGACCACGCGGTGCGGGCGTACCACGAGACCTACGGGCTGCCGGTCACCGTCACCAACTGCTGCAACAACTACGGCCCGTACCAGTTCCCGGAGAAGGTCATCCCCCTGTTCACGGTGAAGGCGCTCGACGGGGAGCCGCTGCCCATGTACGCGTCGACCAAGAACCGGCGCGAGTGGCTCCACGTGATGGACCACTGTCGGGCCATCGAAGTGGTCCTGGAGCGGGGGCGGATCGGGGAGACATACAACGTGGGCAGCGGCGTCGAGCGCAGCATCGAGGAGATCGCCGACGGCGTGCTCGACGGCCTGGGCAAGTCCACCGATCTCAAGACCATCGTTCCCGACCGTCCCGGCCACGACCGTCGGTACCTGCTCGACTCCTCCAAGATCCGCACAGAACTTGGCTGGGCGCCGCAGATCTCCTTCGCCCAGGGCCTGGCCGACACCGTCGGTTGGTACCAGAACAACCGCGAGTGGTGGGAACCGCTCCTCGACCGGTCGCCGGTCGAGGAGACGGCGTGGGACGCGGCCGGCGAAACAGGCGCCTCCTGATGCGGGTGCTGGTCACCGGCGGCGCAGGCCAGCTCGGCCAGGAACTGGTGGCCGCCTTCACCGCCGCCGGCGACGAGGTGATCTCCGCCGACCGACTCCCTGGGCGGCTCTCCGCCGACCGACTCCCTGGGCGGCTCTCCGCCGACGATGCCACATTCGACCTGGCCGACCGGGACGGCGTCCTCCAGGTGATCGGCGCAGTCGCCCCTGAGGCCGTCGTCCATGCCGGGGCGTGGACCGATGTCGACCGGTGCGAGCGGGAACCCGATCGCGCCTACGCCGTCAACGCCCTGGGCACCCGACATGTGGCCGAGGCGGCGCGCCTGTGTGGGGCGCGGGTCTGCTATGTCTCCACCGACTACGTCTTCGACGGCACCGCGGCGGAGCCCTACCGCGAGTGGGATGCCACCCACCCGCTGTCCGTCTACGGGCGCTCGAAGCTGGCCGGGGAGGCGGTGCTGAGCCCGGCTGACACCGTGGTCCGGACATCGTGGGTCTGCGGGCAGCACGGGAAGAACTTCGTCAAGACGATCCTCGGCCGGGCGCTCGAAGGCCAGCGCCTCACGGTGGTCGATGACCAGCACGGGTGCCCGACTTTCGCAGATGACCTGGCCGGGATGGTCCGCCGCCTCGTCGTCAGTCGCCTGCCGGGCGTGTTCCATGTCACCAATCAGGGCGCCACGACCTGGTACCGCTTCGCCCGCGACATCGTCGAGGCCGCCGGGCTCGACGTCGAGTTGGTCCAGCCCATCACCACCGCCGAGATGCAGCCGCCGCGGCCGGCGCCCCGGCCGGCGTCGTCGGTCCTCGACAACGGCGCCCTACGCCTGTCCGGCATCCCCCTGCTGGACGATCACCACGAGCCGTTGGCGCGCCTGGTCAAGGACCTGATGAGCCGATGAGCGAGCAGCGATGAGCACGGTTGCGGTCATCGGCGCCGGGTACGTCGGGCTGACGACGGCCGCCTGCTTCGCCGAGATCGGTCACCGGGTCATCTGCGCCGACGTGGTGGCGGAAAAGGTCGAGCAGCTCTCCCGCGGCGAGATCCCGATCCTGGAAGCGGGCTTGCCCGAGCTCGTGCAGTCCGGCCTCGACGGCGGCCGGCTCTCCTTCGTGCTCGGTGCCGCGGCCGCGGTTGGCGACGCCGAGTTCGTCTACCTCTGCGTCCCCACCCCGCAGGCTGCCGACGGCTCTGCCGACCTATCCTATATCCGGGCTGCGGCCACCGCGATCGGCCCCCTCCTGCGGCCCGAGTGCGTGGTGGTGAACAAGTCGACGGTGCCGGTCGGCTCGGCCCGGGTGGTCGAGGAGGTGCTGAACCGCGACGACGTGCGTGTGGTGTCGAACCCCGAGTTCATGCGGGAGGGGTCGGCCGTCCACGACTTCATGCACCCGGACCGGGTGGTCATCGGCTGCGACGACCAAGCCGCGGCGGCAAGGGTCGCCGCCCTCTTCGACCCGCTCCGGGCGCCGGTCATCGTCACCGACCCGGCGTCGGCCGAGACCATCAAGTACGCATCGAACGCCTTCTTGGCCGCCAAGCTGTCGTTTGTCAATGCGGTGGCCAACGTGTGCGAGGGCGTGGGCGCCGACGTGCGCGATGTGTTGCTGGGCATGGGCTACGACAAGCGGATCGGATTTGAGTTCCTCAAGCCCGGGCCCGGCTACGGCGGTTCGTGTTTTCCCAAGGACACCTCGGCGCTGATCCGGATCGCCGAAGATGCCGGGTACGACTTCGGGCTCCTTCGGGGTGTGCGCCAGGTCAACGACGAGCAGTTCGAACGCGTCGCCCTCAAGGTCGAGCGCATGGCCGGCGGGTCGGTCGAAGGCCGGGTGATCGGGGCGTGGGGCCTCACTTTCAAGGCCCGCACGGACGACCTGCGTGAGTCGCCGGCGCTGGAGGTGCTGCGCCGGCTGGTGTCTCGCGGCGCGATCGTGCGGGCCTACGACCCCGCCGTGCCGGTCGGGTCGACCCATGAGAACCTCGACGGGATCCAGGTCGAGGGCGACCCGTATGCGGTGTGTGAGGGCGCGGCCGTGCTGGTCGTGCTCACCGAGTGGGACGATTTCCGCCGCCTCGACCTGGGCAAGGTGGCGGCCGGCATGGAGGAGCCTCGGGTGGTCGACGCCCGCAACCTGCTCGACCCTGCCGCCCTGCGCCGCCGCGGGTTCACCTATGAGGGAATCGGCCGGTGAGCGGAGCTCGGCGCATCGTCGTCACCGGGGGGGCGGGATTCCTAGGCTCGCATCTGTGCCGGGCCCTGCTGGCCCGGGGCGACGAAGTGGTGGCGGTGGACAACCTCGTCACCGGCCGGCTGTCGAACCTCGACGACCTGGTCGGGCAGGCCGCGTTCACCTTCCTCCATCAGGACGTGAGCGACTACATCCACGTCCCCGGGCACCTTGACGCCGTGCTGCACTTCGCCAGCCCGGCGTCGCCGGTCGACTTCGGGCGCATCCCCATCCCGATCTTGCGGGTCGGCAGCGCCGGCACCCACCACGCCCTGGGACTGGCCCGGGCAAAGGGGGCCCGTTTCCTACTGGCGTCGACCAGCGAGGTCTACGGGGATCCGCTCGTGCACCCACAGCCGGAGTCGTACTGGGGCAACGTCAACCCCAACGGGCCGCGCAGCGTCTACGACGAGGCCAAGCGCTTCGCCGAGGCCATGACCATGGCCTACCACCGCCACCACGGCACCGACGTCCGCATCGTGCGAATCTTCAATACCTTCGGCGAGCGCATGCGGCCTGACGACGGGCGGGTGGTGTCGAACCTGATCGTCCAGGCCCTGGCCGGCCGGCCCCTCACCATCCACGGCGACGGCAGGCAGACCCGCAGCTTCTGCCACGTCGAGGACGAGGTGCGGGGCATCCTCGCCCTGCTCGACGCCGACCACACCGGGCCGGTCAACATCGGCAACCCGCACGAGTACACGGTGCTGGAGCTGGCCGAGAAGGTGCTGGAGGTGACCGCGTCGTCATCGGAGCTGCGCTTCGAGCCCCGCCCGGTCGACGACCCCATGCAGCGCTGTCCCGACATCGGCCTGGCCCGGAGCCTGCTGGGATGGGAGCCCACCGTGGGCCTGGACGAGGGCCTCCGCCGCACCGCCGACTGGTTCAGGCGTGGCTGACGACGAGCCTGGTTCGTCGGACCGGATGCTTTCGGTGATCGTGCCGGTCTACAACGAGCGCACCACCGTCGCCGAGGTCGTGCGGCGCATGCGACGGGTGGAGCTGCCTGTCGATCTCGAGATCGTGATCGTCGACGACGGCTCGACCGACGGGACCACCCAGATCCTGGCCGCCATCGAGGATTCGACCGTGCAGGTGGTCCACCATCCCACCAACGCCGGGAAGGGGGCGGCCATCCGCACCGGCCTCCGGCACATCCGCGGTGATCTGGTGCTCATCCAGGACGCCGACCTCGAGTACGACCCCGAGGACTGGCCCCGCCTCCTGCGGCCCGTGCTGCGAGGCCGCTCGCAGGTGGTCTACGGCAGCCGGTTCACGGGCGAGCGGCGCAACATGGCGGCGTGGGACTGGATGGGCAACCGACTGCTGTCGGTGGCCACCAATCTGCTCTACAACACCAGCCTGTCCGACATGGAGTGCGGCTACAAGCTATTCAGCAGAGAAGTGCTCGACGGAATCGTGATTGAGTCCGACCGCTTCGACTTCGAGCCGGAGATCACCGCCAAAGTCCTGCGTCGGGGCCACCGGATCTACGAGGTCCCGGTGTCCTATGCCGGCCGGGAGGCCAGCGAAGGGCGCAAGTTCGCCTGGCGGGACGGCGTGCGGGCGCTGAGCGCGCTGGTCCGGTACCGGTTCACCGGCACGCAGTGAAAACCGGCGCGCGGTGACGACCGTGTCGGCCGTCGTGGTCAGCTTCAACTCTCGCGACTGCCTGCCCGACTGCCTGCGCAGCCTGCGCTCGGAGGGCGTGGGCGACATCGTCGTGGTCGACAACGCATCGTCCGACGGCTCCGTCGAGGCGGTGGTGGCCTGCGACAGGGACGCCAGGACCGTTGCCACCGGCGCCAACCTGGGGTTCGGCTCCGGTGTGAACCGGGGCGTGGAGGTGGCGACCGGCGACCACCTCCTGGTCATGAACCCTGACACGGTGGTCGAAGCGGGCACGGTGAAGATCCTGTCCGGCGCCCTCGACCGCGACGAGGACCTGGCCGCGGTAGGCCCGCGTATCGACAATGTCGACGGGTCTCTGTACCCGTCGGTGCGGAGCTTCCCGAACCTGTGGGTGGCCACCGGCCACGCGTTCCTCGGCCTTCTCTGGCCGACGAACCCCTTCAGCCGCCGTTACCGGATGCTCGACTGGGACCACGAGCGCTTCGCGCCCGACGTCGACTGGGTCAGCGGGGCCTGCATGCTGGTGCGGCGTTCCGCGTTCGAGGCCGTCGGTGGCTTCGACGAGGGCTACTTCATGTACGTCGAGGACGTCGACTTGTGCTGGCGGCTGGGCCGGGCCGGTTGGCGCATCGGCTACGAGCCGGCCGGGCGCGTGGTCCACGCCGCGGGGGGCTCCAGCCGGTCGATGCCCTATCGCATGATCGCCGCCCATCACCGGTCCCTGCTGCGGTTCGCGATCAAGACATCGCCAGGCCCGAGGCGGGCGCTGCTGCCCCTCGTCGCCGCCGGTCTGGGCCTGCGTACCGGGGTGGCATGGCTGCACCACGCGGTCGGGCCGATCGGGGCCGGACGCCATAGGCCCTCTCCCGGCTAGTACGGTCGAAACCAATGGGAAAGGCATCATCGGCAAAAAAGGTGGCCCGCGCCGCCCGTACCGGCGGCGGTCGCACCCGGCGGGGGTCGACGTCGTGGGTGTGGCCCTCGCTCATGGCCGTCGTGGTCATACTGGGCTCGGCCGGCATCGTGTACTCGCGGGACCAGCGCCAACCGGACAACACCAGGCCCCTCGCGGCGGCGGCCGGACGGGCCGGCGACCACTGGCACGCGGCCATCGGCTTCTACGTCTGTGACGCCTTCGCGGCCAACCCGCCCGACACCGGCCAGGATCCCCTCGGCGTCCACAGCCACGGTGACGGCGTGGTCCACCTCCACCCGTTCAGCGCTCAATCCTCCGGGCGACGGGCCACGCTCGACATCTTCTTCGGCGCCGTCAACGTGAAGGCGTCGTCCACCAGCATCCAGGTGCCGGGCCAGGACGCTCACAAGAACGGCCAGAAGTGTGGCGACAGTTCGGCCCAGGTCCGCACCAAGGTGTGGGGCTCCCGGGATCCGGCCGACCAGGGCCGGATCGTGACCGGCAACCCCAGCGACATCCGGCCCACCGACGGCAGTTTGATCACTGTCGCCTTCGTGCCCGAGGGCGCCGACATTCCCCGTCCTCCGAGCGCCGACAACCTCAGCAAGCTGACCGACATCGACCCGGCGGCCGGCAGGGCCACTCCCTCGACGACCGTGCCCGGCGAGGCGAGCACCACCACGACCGTGGCCGGTGATCCGGCGTCCTCCGGCACCTCGGTCCCGAGCACGGGCGCCCCCGCCACGGGCACCCCCACCTCAGGCACGCCCACGACGGCAGGGGCGCCCTCCACCACCAGAGCCCCGTGAAAGCGGTGGTGCTGGTCGGCGGCGTCGGCACCCGCCTACGGCCACTGACCCTCACCGTTCCCAAGCAGGTTCTGCCCATCGTCGAGATCCCGATGATCGAGCGGGTTCTGGCCTATCTGGCCACCCACGGCGTCGACGAGGCCATCCTGTCGCTGGGCTACCTCCACGGCGCTTTCGAAGCCCTTTTTCCCGACCGCCGGGCGGGAGGCGTCCGTCTGGCCTACGCGGTGGAGCCCGAGCCGCTCGACACCGCGGGGGCCATCGGCTTCGCGGCACGGGAGGCGGGGGTCGACGAGCGCTTCCTCGTCGTCAACGGCGACATCCTCACCGACCTCGACATCGGAGCGATGGTCGCGTTCCACCAGCGCCGGGGCGCCCAGGCCACCATCGCCCTGGCCAAGGTCCCCGACCCGTCGGCGTTCGGCCTGGTGCCGGTGGACGAGCGCGGCCGGGTGTCCGCGTTCGTCGAGAAGCCGGCGCAGGGGGGAGAGGGACCGAGCCTCGTCAATGCCGGCACCTACGTGCTGGAGCCGTCGGTCCTCGACCACATCCCCGAGGGCCGGCGGGTGTCGGTGGAGCGTGAGGTGTTCCCCGTCCTCGCCGCCACCGGCTCGCTCTACGGGTTCGAGTCGCAGGTGTACTGGACCGATACCGGAACGCCGCTGCAGTACCTCCAGGCTCAGCTCGATCTGGTGTCCGGTCGCCGCCCGGGCCCGCCCGTCGCCGGCGCCCGGGCCGTCGGCAACGGGGTCTGGTTCGTGGGCGACGCCGACGTCGTAGGCATCCTCCAGGGGCCGGCGGTCATCGGCGCCGGGGCGAGGGTGGCGGCCGATGCGTCGGTCGAGGGCTCGGTGATCGGCGCCGGATCGGTGGTCCATCCCGACGCCCGCATCCACGATTCCGTGCTCCTTCCCGGAGCGGTCGTGGGCGCCCACGCCGTCGTCAGCCGGTCGATCGTGGGGCGAGGCGCCACGGTGGGCGAGGGCGCCGAAGTGACCGACGTGTCCGTGCTCGGCGACGGGTACGCGGTGGCGCCCGGCCTTCGCCTCGACGGCGCCCGCCTTCCCGAAGCGGCCGACCTCATGAGCGCCGCCCCATGAGGGCCCTCGTCACCGGCGGGGCGGGGTTCATCGGGTCCACCCTGGTCGACCGCCTGTTGGCCGAGGGCCACGCCGTCGACGTGGTCGACGACCTGTCCACCGGATCGTTGGCCAACCTCTCCGGCGCCCGGGCCACCCCCGGCTACGAGCTGACCTTCCACCGCCTCGACATCCGCGACCCCGCCGTGGTCGACCTCCTGGCCCATCGCCGCCCCGAGGTGGTCTTCCACCTCGCCGCTCAGGCCGACGTGCGGGTCTCCGTCGAGCGGCCGGTCTTTGACGCCGAAGTGAACCTCATCGGCACCTTGAACGTGCTGGAGGGGGCCAAGGCGGCGGGCGCCAACAAGGTGGTCTTCGCCGCCAGCGGAGGCACGCTCTACGGCGAGCCCGAGCACTTCCCGGTGAAAGAATCGCACCCCCAACGGCCCCTGTCGCCCTACGGGGTGTCGAAGAAGGCGGCCATCGACTACCTGGCCGCCTACCGGGAGCTGCACGGCATCGAGTTCACCGCCCTGGCCCTGGCCAACATCTACGGGCCGCGCCAGGATCCCCACGGCGAGGCGGGAGTGGTCGCCATCTTCGCCGGTCGCCTCCTGGCCGGCGAGCCATGCACGATCTTCGGGGAGGGCGCCCAGACCCGGGACTTCGTCTACATCGATGATGTGGTCGACGCCTTCGCCCGCGCCGCCCACAAGGGCAGCGGGCTGCTCATGAACATCGGGACGGGCGTCGAGACGTCGGTCAACGAGCTTTATCGCACCATGGCCGCCGCCGCGTCGGTGGCCGGGCCGGCCATCTACGCACCGGCCCGGGCGGGGGAGCTGGCCCGGTCGTCACTCGACCCCACCCGGGCCGCCATCCACTTGGGATGGAAGTCGTGGACGCCCCTGGCGACCGGGACGGCCGAGGTGCTGCGCTGGTTCGCGACCGGCGCGGCCTCCTCGGCCTGACCGGGCGGCGCGCCCCGACGTAGCCTCGGCGCTCCGTGAGCCTGACCGTGCGCAGCCGGGCTGCCTCCTACCTGCGCCGGTGGCCGGTGGTGCTGGCCGCCTTGGCCTACCTGGCGGTCGGCACGGCCACCCTGTGGCCATCGATACGCCCGGGCCGCACCCTTGTCGCCGCCGACATCCTTGTGTTGCAAGCCCCCTACTCAACGCTTCCGGGCCGGGCGCCGATACACAACCTGCTCGTCTCCGACACTCCGTACCAGTTCTTCCCGTGGTTGAAGTTCACCGGCGCCGCCCTCCGGCACGGTCACTTCCCCCAGTGGAACCCGGCGGAGCTCGGTGGCCTGCCCGTGACCCCGAACGGGTTCGTGAACGTGCACTACCCCCCGGTCTGGCTCGCGGCAGTGATGGCGCCGTTCGATGCCTACAACGCATTCGTGCTGTTCCACCTGGTTCTCGGCGCCCTCGGTGTGTTCGTCTTCGCCCGCACCCTGGGGGCCCGCAACGCCCCGGCCTGGGTCGGGGGCCTGTTGGTCTTCGGCGCGGGTTTCTGGGTCCACTGGTCGACGCACCTTCTCCACATCGCGGGCATGGTGTGGCTGCCCTGGGCCCTCGCCGCCACCACTGCGGTGGTCGACCGGCCGAACCCACGGCGGGTGGCCGCCCTGGCTGTCGTCTTCGGGCTGTGGTGGCTGGGGGCCAACCCGCAGTACGCGTACTACGGCACGCTCACCATGGGCGCCTGGGCCGTCGCCCTGCTCATCCATCGCCGGGTCACCGGCCACCGGGGGGTCGTGCTCCCCGGCGCCTGTGTGCTGGCGTCGATCGCCCTCGGGGTGGCATTGGCCGCGCCGGTTCTGCTGCCGACCGCCTCGCGCGCCGGCAAGATCGTGCGACAAGCGGAGCCGCAGGCGTCAAGCAACCACATGCCGAAACGACAGGCGATCCGCTTCATGGTGCCCGACGCGTATGGGAACTCTCGCGACGGCGTGTACTTCCGCTCCACCATCGAACTGGAGATGGACTCGCCGTTCCTGGGCGTGACCGCCCTGTTGCTCTGCGCCGCATGCCTGGGTGGCGGCGGCCGGCGGCGGTGGATGCTCCTGGGTGCGGTGGGAGCGGTGCTGGTGATCGCATTCAGCGGGTTCACCCACGAGCTGTTCTTTGCCGTCCTCCCCGGCTACGACCGCTTCCGCGTCAATGCCCGCTGGCTCTCCGTGCTGCCGGCCCTGGTGATGCCCCTCGCCGCGCTGGGCCTGGACCGGTTGCTCGACGGCGACCGCCGCACCCGACGGGCCCTCCTCGGCACCGGCGCGGTGGCCGTGGTGGCGACGGTTGGGTGGTTCCTCCTGGTGCGAGGCGATGCCGGAGCCCTCGAGGGCTACTTCCTGCGCCGGGGGCTGGCCGCCGCCGGGTTGATCACCGCCGTGGTCGCAGCAGGGTGCCTGGTGTCACGCCGGCCCCGGGCAGGGATGGCCGTCATCGTCGTCATCGCCCTGGTCGAGATCGGGCTCGGCACCACCCCCTGGTACCCGTCGGTCCGTGAGCGCGACGCATACCCGATCGTGGCCGTCGGCGACATCGCCCGCCAGAGGGGCGGCCGGCTGGTCCGTGTCGGCCCGCGCACGCAGTTCCCGCCGTACGCGCCCAACCTTCCCATGGTGGCGGGGGGCATCGACGCCGAGGGCCAGACGGTGCTGTTCCCGCGCGACTACGACCGCTTCCTTCGCCTCATAGAGGACTACGGCGACGAAGCCAAGTCCGTGAACAACGCCCCCCCGCTCTCCGACGCCCGCCTACTGTCATCGCCACTGCTCGATGTCCTCGACGTGCGCACGGTCGTGGCCGGGCCCGACGTGGCCATGCCGGCCCGGTACCCCTTGCTCGACGGTGGTGACCCCCATGTGTACGGGAGGTCGTCGCTCGGACCTGCCGTCCTCGTGCCGGCGGCCCAACCGGTGGGCGAGGAGGAGATGTGGCGGAGGGTGGCCGACCCGGGCTGGGACCCGGCGGCCACCGCCGCCGTCGTCGGCCTGCGCCAGCCGGTGGACGGTGGTCCTGGCACCGTCGTCCTCCGGGACCGAGCCCAGCCTGAGCACGAGGCGTGGGACGTCGACGCACCGGGCGGCGGCTTCCTGCGGGTGAGCGGCAACTGGGACCCCGGCTGGACAGCGTCCGTCGACGGGCGTCCGGCGCCGGTGCTTCGCGCCGATGGTGTGTTCCGCGGCGTGGTGCTCGGTTCCGGCCGCCATCGCGTCGCGTTCAACTTCGACAACGTCGACGAAGGTAGGGGCCGGCTCGTGGCTTACGGCGCCCTTCCGGTGCTCGGGCTCTTGGCCTGCGGGGTCCCCCGTCGCCGCCGACGGGCAAATGCTTGCCCTGCAGAGGGTGGCGGGGCAGACTCCACCCGTGAAGGACACGGCCGGTGACCTGCGCCGCCAACCGTGTCTCTCGGTCGTCATGCCCTGCTACAACGAGGTCGATACCCTCGGTCAAGCCCTCGAGCGGGTTTTGGAGTCCCCGTACTGCCGGGAGGTGATCGTCGTCGACGACGGCTCGACCGACGGAAGCCTCAAGGCGGCCGGCAAGATCGACGACCCCCGGGTGGCGATCGTGGCTCTCGAGCGGAACCAAGGGAAAGGGGCAGCTCTACGAGCGGGCTTCGCCCGGGTCACCGCCCCGTTCGTGATCGTCCAGGATGCCGACTTCGAGTACGACCCCGACGACTACGAAGCCATGCTCCAGCCGCTCCTCGACGGGCGAGCCGACGTGGTGTTCGGCTCACGGTTCATGGGGGGCGAGCCCCACCGCGTGTTGCACTTCTGGCACTCGATCGCCAACAAGGTGCTCACCGTCCTTTCCAACGTCACGACCGACCTCAACCTCACCGACATGGAGACCGGTTACAAGGCTTTCCGGCGGGAGGTCATCCAGTCCCTGACCCTGGAGGAGGACCGGTTCGGGTTCGAGCCGGAGGTGACGGCCAAGATCGCCCAGGGGGGCTGGCGGGTCTACGAGGTGGGCATCTCCTACTCCGGTCGCACCTACGCCGAGGGCAAGAAGATCGGCTGGCGTGACGGCGTACGGGCGCTCACGTGCATCGCAAAATACTCTCCCGGCGGGGTACGGCTCCGAGCGGCACTCGCCGGCGCGGCACCAACACCGCGACCCACCTCCTAAACTTGGCCGGCACGGCCGCCTACAGCAGGCCTCCGGGGCAACCTGGCGCGACGGCGGCGCCGATGGCCCCTACGCTGTCACGGCGGCGGTAGGCGACGAAGTCGGGCAGGACGGCGTGGCTGAGTCCGGCAGTGTCGGCAGGCGGCGGGGGGGGACCCGGATGGCGTGGCTGACGCCGGCCTCGCGTACCTGGCGCGCAGAGGAGCCCTCGAAGCTGGGCGAATACCATCTGTCGCATGGCGGACACAGCACGGGGACCGATCGACATCGTCCTGGAGATCCCGGGCCGGTGGGACGCAAGGCCCGAGGTGGCAGGCGTCTCGATCGCGGTCGGCCCACGGGATTCTGGCCTACGGGCGCGGTACGAGCGGCTGAACGAGGGCCAGTTGGGCGACGCCGACCTCGCAGCAGTCGACGACCACACGTCCATCGTGCGGGTGCGGGCCGGCGGAGGGTCGGTGGCGGCCACCCGCGCCGTGGTTGACGTGGCTGCCCGGTTGCTCGAGACCGGAGGCTCGGCGGTAAACGTGGTGGCGGCCGAACTGGTGCAGGGCAGGCGATTCTGGCTCGAGATCGCCCAACGCCCCTGGCACGACGCTCTCGTCCATGCCTTCGTCGGTATCCGGGCGACTGAGTCGACCGCCGCCTCTCGCGGCATGCAGGCGCTCGGCATGAGGGATGCGGAGCTGACGAGGGCGCGCGGCGAACTTCTGGATGCGACGA
>JBBSIS010000071.1:0-14648 GCA_038231955.1 Acidimicrobiales bacterium | reverse complement strand
TTGCCGACGATGCGGTTGAAGTTGGACGACTCCACGGCGATGCCGTCGCCATACATCGTGCTCACCCCCCCGTTCTGGCGCCCGATGTTGCGGGTGGCGAGGATGCGGGTGACCGTGTTCGCCGAGCCGCCCTCGATGATCACGCCGCCATCGAATTCGGTGACCGTACCGTTCCTGACCGTCGTGCCGGTGCGCTGGAAAACGTACACGCCGGCCTTGTCGGACGGGCCGGGAGTCCCGAAGATACGGAAACCGTTGAGGTCGAGGGTGATGTTGTCGGCCCCGACGATCAAGCCGTAGTTCGGGCAGGGGCCGAGGTCGGCGGTGAGCGTGACGCTCTGGGTGATCGTCTGCCCACAGGTCGGGGCGGGCACGGTCTGAGCGCCGACGATGGTGGGGAGCGATGCGAGCATCGCCATCCCTGCGACCAGCCCGGTCTTGCGAAACAGTGTCGTCATCCGCAAGTAGTAACACCCTCACCTCGGACAAGCAACAATGACGGCCCGATTCAGCTAGATGTATGCGACATATAGGCGCCGGCCTGGAGGGTGAAAGTTCCGCTTACTTTCGCGGTGCTGAAGGCATGATCACCGCTACCGGAGATGGACCACGTCGCCGGCGGTGATCGTGCGACCGTCGACGACCAGGGCGCCATCGTCGTCGATGCGCTCGGCCGTCCCTTCCACCGTCTCGCCCGGCAGCTCCGCCCGGACACGACGGCCGATCGTGGCGCACCTGGCGCGGTAGCGGGCGAGCACGTCGCCGGGCTGGTCCAGGCCGATCAGCCATGCGACGAGCAGGTCGCCCCGGTCGGCTCGGGAGCCGAGCGCGGCCCCACCGAGGGGCAGCGGCGAGCGCCAGTCCACGTTGAGCCCGAGGCCCACCACGGCTGCGTCGCCCACCAGCTCCGCGAGGATCCCACCCAGCTTGCCCTCCGGGACCATCACGTCGTTCGGCCACTTCAGCGTGACCGGCACGCCCGCCACCGTCTCGCACGCCTGTGCCGCGGATACCCCGGCGAGCAGTGTCACCAGCGGTGGCGGCGGTCGCAAAACCACCGAGACCAGGAGCGACGAGCCCGGCTCGGACTCCCAGGTCCGACCCCGACGGCCCCGACCGGCCGTCTGGTGATCGGCGCCGACCACGGTCCCGTCAGGGGCGCCGGCCGTGGCCAGATCCGCGGCCACGCGATTGGTCGAGCCGACGTGGGCCGACCAACGCACGTCGGCGAAGCGGGTGCCGGCCAGCCTCGCTCTGGCGTCGAGGGGGGCCACGCCTGCACGATAGGGCTCGCCCATGTTCACCAAAGTCCTCATCGCCAACCGTGGAGAGATCGCCGTCAGGGTCATTCGCGCCTGCCAGGAGCTCGGGATCGCCACCGTGGCCGTGTACTCCGAGCTCGACCGGCGGTCGCTCCACGTCCGTCTGGCCGACGAGGCCTACGCGCTGGGCGGGGAGACCGCGGCCGAGAGCTACCTCAACACCGACGTCATCCTCACCGCCATCAGCCGCAGCGGCGCCGACGCCGTCCATCCCGGCTACGGCTTCTTCGCCGAGAACCCCGCCTTCGCCCGCGCCGTCGCGTCCCGGGGCGCCACCTGGGTCGGTCCCCCGCCCGAGGCCATGGACGTCATGGGCGACAAGCTGTCGTCTCGGGCCGCCGCCATCCGGGCCGGGGTGGCGGTGGTGCCCGGCAGTGACGGACCGGTGACGTCGGCCGAGGAGGTGGCGGCCTTCGGCGAGGCCCACGGGTGGCCCATCACCGTAAAGGCCGCCTACGGGGGTGGAGGCAAGGGCATGAAGGTGGTCAACGCCGCCAACGAGGCGGCCTTTGCCTTCGAGTCGGCGGCCCGAGAGGGCCAGGCCTACTTCGGCCGGCCCGAGATCTACGTCGAGCGCTACCTCACCTGGCCTCGCCACGTCGAGATGCAGGTCTTCGCCGACAGCCACGGCAACGCGGTGTGGATGGGCGAGCGGGACTGCTCGTGCCAGCGCCGCCACCAGAAGCTGATCGAGGAGACGCCGGCGCCGGGCATGACCGAGGAGGCCCGCCAGGCCATGGGCGCCGCCGCCGTCGCCGTCACCCGGGACTGCGGCTATACCAATGCCGGCACCGTCGAGTTCCTCGAGCAGGAGGGCGAGTTCTGGTTCCTGGAGATGAATACCCGTCTCCAGGTCGAGCACCCCCTCACCGAGCTCGCCTGTGGGACCGACCTCGTCGCCGAGCAGTTGCGGGTGGCGTGGGGGGACCCGCTGTCGTTCAGCCAGGAGAGCCTGGCGCCCCGGGGCCACGCCATGGAGTGCCGGGTCAACGCCGAGGACGTCGCCGGCGGGCGGTTTCTTCCCTCGCCGGGCACCCTGACCCGGTTCTCCCGCCCGGGCGGCTTCGGGGTCCGGATCGACGCCGGCTACGGCGAGGGCGACGCCGTGAGCCAGCACTACGACAACCTGATCGCCAAGGTGCTCACCTGGGGCTCCGGGCGCGACGAGGCCCGTCGCCGGATGCTGCGGGTTCTGCGCGAGATGACCATCGAGGGGGTGACGACCAACATCGCCGCCCACATCCGGATCCTCGAGCACCCCGACTTCATCGAGAACCGCCACTCCACCCGATGGGTCGAGGAGCGCCTCGACTTCTCCGATATGCCGTCGACCCGCCCGCCGCCCACCGGGGACGCCCCGGCCGGGACCACGCCTCGCGATGTCGCCGTCGAAGTCGACGGCCGTCGCTACGACGTCCGGGTCTGGATGCCCGACGGAGGCCCGTCCGTCCCTGCGGCCACGGCCGCGCCGGGCGGCCGCCGTCCGACCAGCACATCCAAGGATGGGGCCGGCGTGCCCAGTGGACCGGGACGCGTCGCCGCTCCCATGCAGGGCACGATCATCGAGGTTCTCGTGGCCGTGGGCGACGCGGTGGAGGTGGGCCAGGCCGTATGCGTGTTGGAAGCCATGAAGATGGAGAACCAGGTCGACGTGGAACGGGCCGGCACGGTGGCCGAGATCCTGGTCTCCACGGGCGACAACGTCAGCGCCGGCGACGTCCTCGTCGTCGTCGAATAGCGCGCGCCCGGGACCTACTCGGCGGCCTCCGACAGGACTTCGGCCAGGGAGGGGTGGACGAGCAGGCTGTCGACCACATCGGTCACCCGCAGGTTGCAGTTGACGGCCAGGGCGATGACCGAGATGAGCTCGGCGGCGTGGCGGCCGACGATGGAGCCCCCGAGCACGATGCCGGTGGCGGGGTCGGACACGATCTTCACGAAGCCGCGGGTGTCGTGGTTGATGAGCGCCTTGGGACTGGCCGAGAAGGGAACTTTGGTGACCCGGATCTTGCGGCCGCGGGCGTTGGCCTCGGCCTCGGCCACCCCGACCTCGGCGATCTCCGGCTCGGTGAAGACGGCCTGGGGCGCCTTGTCGTAGTCGAGGTGGCGGTGCTCACGGGCCTGCAGGCCCATGACGTGGTCGGCGATCTTGCGACCCTGCATGGCCGCCACCGACGACAACGGCAGTCGGCCCGACACGTCGCCGGCGGCGTAGATGTGGGGCAGGTTCGACTGGCAGTGCTGGTCGACGGGTACGTAGCCCCGAACGTCGACCTTCACGCCCGCCTCCTCCAGGCCGAGCCCATCGGAGTTGGGGATCGATCCGATGGCGAGCAGGACGTGGCTGCCCCGGGCCACCCGCCCGTCGTCGCAGCGGACCGCAACCCCGGCTCCCTCCCGATCGATGCCGACGGCCCGGGCGCCGATGAGCAGCCGTACCCCTCGTCGCAGGAACTCCTCCTCCAGGGCGGCGGCCACCTCGGGATCCTTCTGCGGCAGTACCTGCTGGCGGCTCACCACCAGGGTGACGGCGGAGCCGAAGGCGGCGAACATGTGCACGAACTCCACGCCGGTCACCCCCGAGCCGACCACCACCAGGTGCTCGGGCATGGCCGGCGGCGGGTAGGCCTGCCGGGTCGTCAGGATCCGGTCGCCGTCGGGCCGGCACCACTCCGGGATGCGTGGCCGGCTGCCGGTGGCGATCAGGATGGCGTCGGCCTCGATATCCGTCACGCCGTCGGCGGTGTCCACCGCCACCGAATGGGGGCCGGTCAAGCGGCCAGTGCCCCGCAGCAGCCGCACGCCCTGGTCGACGAGGAGGCTCTCCACCGCGCCCCGCAACCGGTCCTCGATGCCGGTGATCCGCCGCCTGAGCCCGTCGACGTCGAGGTCGGCGTCGAGATGGGTCAGGCCCATGCCCCCGGCCCGTTCGACGAACGACATGGCCGCACCGGTGGCGATCATGGCCTTGGACGGGATGCAGTCCCAGAGGTGGGCGGCTCCGCCGACGACGTCCCGCTCCACGAGCGTCACGCGGGCGCCCAGGCGGGCGGCGTTGGTGGCGGCCTGGTTTCCGGCCGGGCCCCCGCCCAGGATCACCAAATGCACGGCCATGCCCCAGGCTAGGGCCGGCACTGACCGGGTTTGGTCAATCGGGGGCCGGATAGGGCCGCGGATGACCAAACGCAATGCCGGCCGGGGTACTACGGAACGATGGGCAGCTCCTCGGCGAAGTGGCAGGCCGATGGATGGCCCTGGCCGCGATCGATCAGTTCCGGCTCGACTTCGGCGCAGATGTCCTGGACCTTCCAGCAGCGGGTCCGGAAACGGCACCCCGACGGCGGGTCCACCGGGCTGGGCAGGTCACCGGTCAGAACGATGCGCGTGCGTCGGCGCTCGGCGGCCGGCGAGGGGACTGGGACCGCCGACAGCAGGGCCTGGGTGTACGGGTGCGACGGATGACCGTAGATGTCGTCGCGCCGACCGGTCTCGACGATCTTGCCCAGGTACATCACCGCCACGCGGTCGGAGATGTGGCGGACCACCGACAGGTCGTGGGCGATGAACAGGTACGACAGGTTGAGAGTGGCCCGCAGCTCCTCCAGCAGGTTCAGCACGCCGGCCTGGATGCTGACGTCGAGGGCGGAGACGGGCTCGTCGAGCACCAGGACGTCGGGTTCGAGCGCCAGGGCCCTGGCCACACCGATTCGCTGGCGCTGACCACTCGAGAACTCGTGCGGGTAGCGCCCGGCATGCTCAGGCCGGAGGCGGACCGTCTCCATCAGCTCGCCGGCCCGGGCCCGGGCCGCCTTGGTGGCCATGCCGTGGACGATCAGCGGCTCAGCCACGATCGACCACACCTGCATGCGCGGGTTGAGGGAAGCGAACGGGTCCTGGAAAACGATCTGGAGGTCGGCCCTCAACGCGCGCAATTCTTTGCGCCCGAGGGTGAGCACGTCGGTGCCGCGGAACAGCACCTGGCCCGAGGTCGCTTCGATGAGACGGACCACGCAGCGGGCGGTGGTGGACTTGCCGCAGCCGGACTCCCCGACCAGGCCCAGCGTCTCGCCCTCGAACAGGTCGAAGGAGACGCCGGAGACGGCGTGCACCCGCCCGCCGCCGCGAGCCGGGAACTCCTTGACCAGGTCGCGCACCGACAGCACCGGCTCGGGGGTGGGGCTCACTGGGCCCCTTCGGCCGCGGCCACCGCTCCGAGGTCCTCCGCATAATGGCAGGCGACACGCACCGGGCCGACATCGCGCAACCGGGGGTCGTCGACGTGGCAGTTGGGACGCTCGTACCCGCAGCGCGGATGGAAAGCGCACCCTCCGGGCAGTCGCAGCAGGGACGGGGCCCCGCCCCCGATCGACAGGAGCGGGGCCCGGGTCGAATCGGTCAGCCGAGGGATGGAGGCCAGCAGGCCCTGGGTGTAGGGATGGCGGGGCCGTTCGTAGACGTCGTCCACTGAGCCCCGCTCCACCACCCGGCCGACGTACATCACCGACACCTCGTCGGCCAGGCCCGCCACCACGCCGAGGTCGTGGCTGATGAGGACGACCGACACGCCCTTCTCCCGCCGGATGTCGCGCAGGAGGTCGAGGATCTGGGCCTGGATGGTGACGTCGAGGGCGGTGGTGGGTTCGTCGGCGATCAGCACCGCAGGGTCATTGGCCACGGCCATGGCGATCATGGCCCGCTGGCACATGCCCCCGGAGAACTGGTGCGGGTAGTCCCGGGCCCGGCGGTCGGGCTGGGGGATCCCGACGAGACGGAGGAGGTCGATCGCCTGCGCCAGCGCCTGCTTACGGCGGACGCCAGGGTGGTGGATCCGGATGCCCTCGACGATCTGGTGCCCGATGGTCTGCACCGGGTTCAGCGACGTCTTGGGATCCTGGAAGATCATGCCGATGCTGGCGCCCCGCAGCTTGCGCAGGTCCCGAGGGGCCAGCCCCAGCAGCTCCCGGCCGTTGAACCGGACCGAGCCCGTCACCCGGGCCGTCGACGGCAGCAGGCCCAGGACAGCCAGCATGGTCACGGTCTTGCCGGAGCCCGACTCACCGACCACGCCCAGGATGCGTCCCGGCTCGATCGACAGGTCGACGCCACGCACCGCCGACACCTCACCGTCGGCGGTGGGGAAGGTCACCTCCAGGCCGCTGAGCTCCAGGATCGGCGCCATGGGGCGCGACAGTACGTCCGGTACGTGCGCTGTGCCGTTCGCCATGCCACTATCGCGGAAATGTTTCGTTCCGGGGGGGAATCGCAAATGCGTCGCAAGGCCGTCATCGTCGCTCTGCTCATGGGGCTCGTCGCCACCGCGTGCGGGAGCGGGTCCAGTTCCAAGAGCGCAAATGGGGGGTCGCAACCGCAGCGCACCGGCCAGCTCGACCCCAACGCCGATGTCCGTATCGCTGCCCCTGAGGACACCTGGCCGGTGCAGGGCGAGAAGGAAAAGTCGACCACCTTCGCCTACCCCTTCAACGTGAACGTCTACGAGCCGCTGATCTACCTGGCCTCCGACTACACGCTCAAGCCCGGCTTGGCCGAGCGGTGGGAGCTGCAGCCCGACGGCAAGACGTGGCGATTCTCCCTTCGCCACGGGGTCATGTGGCATGACGGAAAGCCGTTCACCGCCGACGACGTGGTGTGGACGTGGGGCGATCGCCAGATGCGAGGCAAGACGCTCGGCACTGTCCAGGGCACCCTCGGCCCTGACTCGGTGAAGAAGGTCGACGACTTCACCGTCGACTTCACACCCAAGACGGTCAACAATCGGATCCCGGAGCAGATCGTCCATCCCGAAGGCGCCATCGTGCAGGTGGGGAAGGACTTCGACTCCAGCCCGCCCGTGGGGACCGGCCCGTTCAAGGTGTCCAGCTATACACCCACCCAGACCGTCGTCCTCGACCGCAACGACAGCTACTGGGGGCCCAAGGCTCAGGTGGCACGGATGAGCATCCGTTTCCTGCCGGACCCGCAGACCCGCGTGGAGGCACTCAAGTCCGGGCAGGTCGACTTCGCCGTCGACGTTCCGCCTACAGCCGCCAGCGCACTCGAGGCCGACAAGGCCTTGCGGGTGGTGAAGTCGAAGCCCGGTCGTACCCACCTGATCTACGTGAACAAGAGCGACGGGCGACCGACGGCTGACCAAGCTGTCCGCCAGGCGGTGTCCCTGGGCATCGACCGCAAGGCCTACGCCGACGTGGTCTTCGACGGCAACGCCTCCCCCGGCCGCTGGATGGCGCCCGAGTCGGTGCTGGGTAGCGCCGCCCAGACCGTCCCGGCCGGCGTCTTCGACCCCAAGCAGGCTCGCACCGTGCTCGACAACGCCGGCTACAAACCTGGGCCCGATGGTATTCGGGTCAAGGACGACAAGAAGCTGTCCCTGAAGCTGCTGGGGACGTCGGAGATCCCGGAGGGGGCCACGCAGTTCATCCAGTCGCAGATGAAGGACGTGGGCGTCGAGGTTCAGATCATCAAGACCCCTGACACCGCCACCCGCAACACCCTTTACGCCCAGGGCAAGGGTGACTACGACCTCGACCTCGAGCCCCCGAACCAGAACGACGGCAATCCTGCCTTCCTCCCCGTGCTGCGCATGAGCTCCAAGAGCCCCACCAACGCCCAGTTCGCCCCGGGCGCCGCGTTCGACGCCTTGGCCGACCAGTCCCTGACCGCCCCCTCCACCGCCCAGGTGCAGCAGCTTTCGGCCCAGATGATGAAGATCCTGGAGGCCGACACCTTCATCGTGGTACCCCTCGCAGGACTGTTCCGGATCAACGCCATGAGCGCCAACGTGAACTTCACCGACCCCCACCCGTCGAACACCAACCAGACCTGGTTTGGCCTGACCAAGAACCTGCCCAAGAAGTAGCGCCCAGCATGGGCCGGTACGCCGCCCGGCGGCTCCTCGTCGCCGTGCCGACACTGCTGGCTTTGTCGTTGCTGATCTTCGCGCTCGTGTCGCGCGCCCCCGGCGATCCTGCCGAGGAGCAGGCGCGCCGCCAAGACAGCCGAGGCGAGATCAGCCCGGAGCGTCTGGCGGAGGTCCGCCACGAGCTCGGGCTCGACCGGCCCTTCGTCACCCAGTACGTCTCCTGGCTGGGCGGGGCGGTACATGGCGACCTCGGGCGCTCGTTCGTCCGGCGCACGTCAGTGTCGAGCGAGATCGGGCGGCGCATCCCGGTGTCGGCCCGCCTGGCCGGCGCCGCGTTCGCCCTGATCCTTCTGTTGTCGGTGCCCCTGGGCGTCGCCGCCGCCATGTTCCACCGCCACTGGGCCGACCACGCGCTACGGGTTCTCTCGCTGCTCGGCGCGTCGGTGCCCGGGTTCTTCGGTGCGTACCTGCTCATCATCCTGTTCGCCACGAAGCTGGGGTTGCTGCCGGTGGCCGGCGACGAGGGCTGGCAGAGCCTTGTCCTCCCCGCGATCACCCTGGCGGTCGGCCCGACAGCGGTGGTCTCCCGTCTGCTGCGCTCCAGCCTGCTCGAGGTGTTCGGGGAGGACTACATGCGCAGCGCCCGCAGCAAGGGGCTGGGTCCGCTCACCGTGGTGGTTCGTCACGGGCTGCGGAACGCGGCGGTCCCGCTCGTGACCTATCTCGGTGCCGTGTTCGGCGCCCTCCTCGAGGGGGCGGTGATCGCCGAGGTCATCTTCGCCTGGCCTGGTGTCGGACGACTGACCGTCGAGGCAATCGGCCAGCGCGACTACCCGATGATCCAGGGGGTCGTGCTGTTCGCGGGCGCCGTCTACGTGGTGATGAACCTGCTCGTCGACCTGTCCTACGGTTTCATCGACCCCCGAATCCGGTTGGAGGAAGCCGTTGAGCGCTCCTGAGGCCGCGCTTCGCGAAGCTGGGGACGCGTTCGTGCCGCAGGGCCGACGAATCCTACGCCGCATGCTGCGGGACCGCTCCGCAGTGATCGGGTTCGTGATCGTTGTGATCATGGCCCTGGCTGCGTTGCTGGCTCCGTGGCTGGCTCGTCACGACCCGATCGCCACCAACTTCTCGAACCGCTACGCCCCGTCCAGCGGGGCCCACCCGTTCGGAACCGACAACCTTGGGCGCGACGAGTTCTCCCGCATACTCCACGGTGCCCGGATCTCCCTCGGCATGGCTGTGGCCGCCACCCTCGGGATCACCATCGTCGGAGTGACGCTTGGACTGGTCGCAGGCATGTCGGGCCGGGCCACGAGCACGGTGATCATGCGGCTGGCCGACGTCGAACTGGCGCTGCCGGGTCTCATCCTTGCGTTGGTGGTGGTCGGGCTCCTGGGCCAGGGCCTGCGCAACCTCATCATCACCATCGTCCTCGTGCAGTGGCCGACCTTCGCCCGGATCGTGCGAGGGATGACGCTCAAAGTTCGGGAACAGGATTTCGTGGAAGCAGCGAGGTCGGTGGGCGCGTCGCGAACGCGCATCATGGTCCGTCACGTGCTTCCGAACCTGGTGGGCCCGGTCGTCGTCCTGAGCACGCTCGACATGGGGCGCGTGCTCCTGGCCGTCTCCGGGCTGTCGTTCCTCGGGTTCGGCATCGGCCCTCCGACGCCCGAGTGGGGCGCCATGCTGGCCGAGGCCAAGACCTTCCTCGACCGCTCGCCTGCGCTCCTCATCTGGCCCGGCTTGGCCATCACCGTAATGGTCCTCGCCTTCAACCTGGCCGGCGACGGCCTGCGCGACCTCCTCGACCCCAGGACAGTCGAGTCGACCCCCGGCTGGGAGCGCCGCAGGGCCCGCATGGGTGCGGACGAGTCGGTCCGGTGAGCCAGGAGGCGCCCCCGGGCGCCGAAGGTGGCGCGGCGCTCAACGAGGCAATGGTCGACGGCCTCGTGAAACGGGAGGCCATCCGCGAGCCTCGGGTCGAGCGTGCCTTCCGGGAGGTGCGCCGCCACCTTTTCCTCCCCGACACCCCGCTCGACGACGTCTACCGCGACCGCGCCGAGGTGACCGGTGCGCGCCGCACGCCCCAGATGCGAGAGGAACCCTCGGATGCGCGCCGCGGACGCCAGGCGGCGCATGTGGCGGCGCGCTCGAAGCTCACCAGCCGCCGCACGAGGGCGTTGTAACGGCCGTGGGCGGCGTCGGCGTCGGACTGCGAGAGCAGGAGGTACAGCGCGTGTTCGGCATCCTCGAAGGGCGATGACACCTCCAGGCCGAGGGCCCGCAGGCGGGGCGCACCGATGGAAACCACCAGAGAGGCGATGGTGCACGATCCCGCTTCCAGGTCATGCAGGCCCTGCTCCACCAGCTCGGCGCCCGGGAGGTCGCTCGAGATGGCGCGCACCTCGCGAGGGTAGCTCTGCCGTCAGAATCAGACCGCGGCGGGGGCCTGCTTGGGATGCGGCATGCACAGCTCGTCGTACTCGGCGATGACGATCTCCCCGGCATCCGGGCCGCACGCCGGGCAGGCGGGATCGCGGTGGATCTTGAACGTGCGGAAGGACTCGTCGAGGGCGTCGTAGGCCAGCAGGCGGCCGACAAGGGGGTCGCCGAGGCCGAGGAGGAGCTTGATGGCCTCCATGGCCTGGATGGAGCCGACGATCCCGGGCAGCACGCCCAGAACGCCGGCCTCGGAGCACGACGGGGCCAGCTCGGGCGGTGGGGGCTCGGGCACCTGGCACCGGTAGCAGGGGCCCACGAACGGGTTGTAGACGGTGACCTGGCCGTCGAAGCGGAAGATAGAGCCGTGCACGACAGGGATGCGCTTCACCAGCGACGCGTCGTTGACGAGGTAGCGGGTGGGGAAGTTGTCGGTGCCGTCGACGATGACGTCGTAGCCGTCGATCACGTCGAGGATGTTGTCGGCGCCCAGGCGGACGTCGTAGGTGACGACGTTCACGTCGGGGTTGAGGCTGACCAACGTCTTCTTGGCCGAGTCGACCTTGCGGTCACCGATGCGGTCCATGTTGTGGAGTATCTGCCGTTGCAGGTTGGACTCGTCGACCACGTCCATGTCGACGATGCCGAGCGTGCCCACCCCGGCGGCGGCCAGGTAGAGGGCGGCCGGGGAGCCGAGCCCGCCGGCGCCCAAGAGCAGGACCTTGGAATCAAGCAGCTTTTGCTGGCCCGCATCACCGACTTCGGGCAGCAGAAGGTGCCGCTGGTAGCGGTTGCGCTGGTCCGCGCTCAGGGTGCGCGGCGCCGCCCACGGTCGGTTCTCGTTCTTCCACTTGTTGAACCCACCGGCCACCGAGGTCACATCGGTGTAGCCCAGCTCAGCCAGGGTGCGGGCCGCGAAGGCCGATCGCGTGCCACCGGCGCAGTAGACGACGACGGGTGCATCCTTGTCGGCCAACCGGCTCTCGACCTGGCTCTCGAGGAAGCCGCGCGGGATGTGCACGGCGTTGGGCAGGGCGCCCTGCTCGTACTCGTCGGCTTCGCGGACGTCGAGCACCACGAGCGCGGGGTCGGCGCCGATGGCGGCGGCGGCGGCCTCGGTGTCGACCTCATGAATGGACGACTTGGCCTCGGCCAGCAGGTCACGGAAGGTGGGCATGGTGTCGATCCTCTGGGACTGGGGTTCAGACGATGAAACCCTACCGCGTAGGTCGACATTCCCACCTGGCACCTCAGCTCTTGGTAAACCAGTCGGCGACGACCCAGCTCGACGGCGAGAAGCCCTCGCTGCGAATGGTCGTGGAGAAGAGGGGCCGGCGGGTCGACCCGTCCCGCCACTGGGTCAAGCCAGGGCCAGCCGCACGGCGCCCGGGTACTCCCGCCGGCAGAACGCGACGAACGCTCCTCGTCGTCCCGTGCCGGTGGTCGGCCGGCGCCGACTCTCCCCGCACATCCCCCTAATGCCGCGCCCCGCCGGCCGGTTCCGAAAGAACCTCCGATCAAGCGACGTCAGCGATGTCGCCGGGCCCTATGGCTCGTAGTGGTAACGAGCCTGCAGTACGACCAGGTCATCGCCGTCGACCAGATACACCAGCCGGTGTTCTTCGTCGATCCGCCGCGACCAACATCCGGCCAGCACGTGGCGCAAGGGCTCCGGCTTGCCGATGCCTGCCGTAGGGTCGCGTAGCGCCTCGTCGACCAGGCGGTTGATCCGTTCCAGCATCGCCCGGTCGGCAACCTGCCACCACAGGTAGTCGTTCCAGCCTCGAGGCGTGAAGACAAGCCGCACTCAGTCTCGATCGAGTGGGTCTCGATCGAGTGGGTGCACCTCCCTGGCGCCGGCCCGCGCCTGCGCCAGGCTGTCCAGCAACCAATAGGCATTGGCAGGAACCCTCAGCAGCATGGCCGTCTCGGTGAGGGCATCCCATTCGGCCCGCGACACGAGCACCGCATCACCCCGACGAGAGGTGATCTCGATCGCCTGGCGGTCGTCGTTGACCTGCTCGATGAGCGGGAACAGGTTCCTGCGGGCTTCGCTGGCGGTGACGGTCACAAAGGCCTCCCTTCTCGAGACGGTACGCGTCATGGTACCAGTCGCCTACGGTCTCGCGGCTGGCCCTTGACACCGGGGGCGGCAGTGGGGAAAATGAAACAACATGGAACAGCGTGAAAGTGTTCCGGGTCTCTTCCTCCCATCTGCCTGCTCCACACTGGAGGTCGCATGAGCACCGTTTCGCTGCTCCCCGCCGACACTTCCCCCGTCGCCGTCCTTCCCATCCGAGCCTGGCCCGATCCGGTGATCGACGCCCTGGGCCACGATCCCCGCTCGCTGTACGTCGAGCGTTTTTGGTTGGGCATCCTCGGCCCGTCGACCACGTGGCTGGTTCGCCATCTGGCCAACGGGCTCGACGCGTCGCCCGAGGGCTTCGACCTCGACCTGGCTCAGACCGCCCAGGCCCTGGGCCTCGGATCAAAGGGGGGAAGGCACTCGCCATTCATGCGAGCGCTCTCCCGCTGCTGCCAGTTCGACGTGGCCGACGCCCGGCCTGACGGCGTGCTGGCCGTCCGCCGCCGGCTCCCGCCCCTCACCCGCCGTCAGGTGGCGCGGCTGTCGCCCGAGCTGGTCGAGGCTCACCAGGCCTGGCAAAACGCCGAACTGCGGACGCCCATCCACGAGCAACAGCGGCGGCGGAGTCGCCGCCTGGCTCTCAGCCTCATCCAACTCGGCGAGGACGCCGAAGCCACCGAGCACCAGCTCGCCCGATGGAAGTTCCATCCTGCGCTGTGCCGGGACGCGGCCACCTGGGCCGCCGAACGACACCGCCAGGCCACCCAGGAGCCCGACGAGGATCCCGCGGCGTAAGAACGGCCCTCTCCTCCGAACCACCATCGGCGGCCGGGCTTTCGTGTCCCGGCCGCCGACAGGTCACCGGCCTGCCCACAGGGGGCCGGCTCAGGCCGAACCGCATCGGCTGACCTTCTGCTTCGTCAAGAAAACAGAAAATAGGTATCAAGTGGGGGGAAGTTCGTGTCGAAGTAGATGTTGAAGAGGTACGGGCACCGACGGGGGGTCATTCGATGGGACAGGACATCACACCAAACAGGACGCCAAACTTGGCGGAACACCGGCTGCGCCGGTCCGGGACGGCAACGCTCGACCTGGCCACCGGGCTGAACCCGTACGGGCCCCCCGAGGCGGTGCTCGACGCCCTCCGTTCGCTCTCGGCCGACGACGTCGCCCTTCCGCCCAGCCATGCCGCCGAGCGGCTGGAGGCGGCCTACGCCCGCGTGCTGGGTGTCGAGGCCTCGGAGCTGATCGCCGGCCGGGGCCCGTCGGAGTTCCTGTGGGATCTCAGTCGACTGGTCCCTCACCACTCCGTCGCCGTCCCCCTTCCCGCCTGGGGCGAGGTGCTCGATGTCTTCCCTTCCCGGGGCTTCTCCCGCTACCCCGGCGAGCAGCTGCCGTCGGCGGAGCAGGTCGACGAGGCCCTCGACGCCGCCGAGCTGGTGGTCATCTCCAACCCCCACCTGGCCACTGGCATCACGCTCGGCCGTGACGCGCTGGTCGAGGCCGCCCGGCGTCATCCCGCCTCCACTCTCGTGGTCGACGAGTCGGCCATCGACTTCCTCCCCGACCCGTCCATGGCCACGCTGGTGGGCACGGCGGAGGAGAACATCATCGTCCTGCGATCCTCGGCGGAGTTCTACGGCACCTCGGCCGCCCGCACCGGCGTGGCCTGGAGCCGGGATCCCCATCTCCTCCGCGAGCTGTTCGGCCACCGCGAGGCACTGCCACTGTCCGGGCTGGACGTGGTGGTGGCCGAGGCCGCGCTGGCCAGCACAGCCTGGGCCGCCGACGCCCGCCGGCGGCTGGCCGCCGACGGCGCCTGGCTGACCGCCATCCTGCGTCCCCTCGGCGGCCGGCTGGTCGAAGGCAGCCACCTGCCCTACCGCTGCATCCTGTCCGACACGGCCACCGTCTGGGCCTC
>JBBSIS010000070.1:0-14879 GCA_038231955.1 Acidimicrobiales bacterium | reverse complement strand
TTCCACCCGGATCACGAGCCTGGGTGCACAGAGATCGCCGGGCCCCGGATCGCAGGTGGACGGCCGGCGGTAGGTTGGGCGCCGTGACTGGACCTCTGGCCCTGGTAGGTGGAGCCGAATGGCGGGAGGGCTGCACCTTTGATCGCACCCTGCTGGCCGAGAGCGGCGGCGACGAGGTGCTGGTCCTGCCCACGGCGGCGGCCTACGAGCACCCCGAGCGGGCGGTCACCTGGGCCGAGCAGTGGTTCGCCGGCTTGGGCGCCAAGGCGCGCGGTCTCATGGTGCTCAGCCGGCCCGACGCCGAGGACGAGGCCAACGTGGCCGCCATTCGCGAAGCCAGGTTCATCTACCTCTCCGGCGGCTCGCCGCTGCACCTCCGATCGGTGCTGAAGGATTCCGCGGCCTGGGACGCACTGTGCGCCGCGTGGCAGGACGGTGCGGTGCTGGCGGGATCGTCCGCCGGGGCCATGGCCCTGTGCGATCCCATGGTCGATCCGCGTGGCGGCGCGTTCACCCTCGGCCTGGGCCTGCTGGCCCAGGTGGCGATCATCCCGCACCACAACACCTGGTCGACCGAGAAGGCCAAGCGCACCATCACCCTGGCCGCCGCGGGAGTCCCGGTCGTCGCCATCGACGAGCGCACCGCGCTCATGCGGGGTGGCGACGGCGAGTGGTCGGTCGACGGCGCCGGCAGCGTGATCGTCTTCGTCGACGGCCACGAGGCCGGCCTGGAAGCGTTGCCGACCTAGAAGAACCTTCCGGCACCCGTCGACGCATCTACTCGGGCACAAAGTATGCCTCGATTGCTATCATCGCCGGATGAGCCGTACCACGATCGACCTCGACGACGACAAGCTGGCAGCGGCGGCGCAGGAGTTGGGCACCACGAGCAAAGTGGACACCGTGAACGCCGCCCTGGCCTACGTGGGTGAGCGGCGGATGCGAGCCGATGCCTTCGACGATCCGCTCATCTGGGGCAGTCCAGATCTGGCTGATCCGAGTGTGCGAGCCGAAGCTCGTCGGTGATACCGGCCGGGCTGTACCTGGCGGACACGAGCGCGCTGGCACGGGTCGGCTGCTCGGCGGTGTTCGCCGAGCTGGACGACCTCGGCCGGCGCGGCCTTCTCGCCACCTGCGTCACCATTGACCTCGAGGCGCTCTACTCGGCGCGCTCCCCCCCGGAGTACGCAGCGATCGCCCGACGGCGGGCCATCGGCTTCACCGACCTTCCGCTGCACCCGGACATCGCCCGGCGCGCTCGCGCCACCCAGGCGGCGCTCGCCCGACGAAGTCAACACCGGGCCGCCGGTGTGGTCGATCTCCTGACTGCGGCCGTCGCCGAGCATCACCGCGCCGTCGTGCTCCACTACGACCGGGATTTCGAGCACATCGCCGGAGTCACCGGGCTACAGGCGCGTTGGATCGTCCCCCCGGGCACCGCAGACTGACCTGGCACCCGTCGATGCCGCGAGCTGGTGGCCTACGACTCGGTGACCGTCACCGACTCCATGAGAACCTTCTGCTTGGTCACGCCGGCACCGGGGGTGCCGACCTTTTCCAGCTCCAGGATCACGTCGAGGCCGTCGACGACCTTGCCGAAAAGGGAGTACTGCGGGGGTAGCTGCATGCCGGCCATTCCGCTGACGATGAAGAACTGGCTGCCGTTGGTGTTGGGGCCGGCGTTGGCCATGGCCAGCGAGCCGATCTCGTAGCGACCGGGACGGGGCAGCTCGTCGGCGAACTTGTAGCCCGGCCCGCCCGTGCCGGTGCCTTGGGGGTCACCGCCCTGGATCATGAAGCCCGGGATGATGCGGTGGAAGGTCACGCCGTCGTAGTAGTGGTAGCGGGCCAGGAACACGAAGTTGTTGACCGTGTTCGGAGCCGATGCCGGGTCGAGGGCGATGGTCATCGTCCCCTTGTTGGTGACCATGGTGGCGGTATACGTCTTGGCCGGGTCGATGCACATGGGCGGCGGGCCGCTGAACTTCTGGGTCTTGGGACTGGAGCCGTCGGCGGCGGGGCACTCGGTGGGCATAACGATTCTCACGTCTCCTTGATGGTGACCGTGCGGATGGTGACGACTTCGCTGGGCTTGCCGTCCTGGGCGCCGGGGATGCCGACGTCCTCGATGGCCTTGACCACCTCGAGGCCCTGGGTGACCTGGCCGAACAGCGAGTAGTTGGGCTGCAGGCTGACGCCGGCGTCGCCGCTGATGACGAAGAACTGGCTCCCGTTGGTGTTGGGACCGGAGTTGGCCATGGCCAGCGCGCCCACCTTGTACTGGCCGGCCTTGGGGAGCTCGTCCTCGAACTTGTAGCCGGGCCCGCCGGAGCCGGTCTGCATGGGGTCGCCGCCCTGGAGCACGAAGCCGGGGATGATGCGGTGGAAGGCGATGCCGTCGTAGTAGTGGTAGCGGGACAGGACGACGAAGTTGTTGACCGTCTTGGTGGCCGCCTTCACGTCGAGGTTGACCACCATCAGGCCCTTCGACGTCTGGATCTCGGCCACGTAGGTCTTGGCCACAGCCACACAGGGCGGGGGCGCCTTCTCGAAGCTGGTGGTCCGCGGGGAGGAGCCGTCGGCCGCCGGACAGGGGGTGTCGCCCTTGATGGACGCGCCGGGAGCGACCGGTGGGAGGGAGACGGGGGTCTTGGCCGCCGTCGCGGGCCGGGTGGTGCTCGGGGCGGCGGTGGTGCTCAGCCCGGTGCTGGCCACCGGCGTCGTGCCCTTGCCACCACCACCGATGACCACGGCCACCCCGGCCACCAGCACGACGGCCAGGAAGGCGCCGGCGATGACCCGGGTGCGCTGGGCCTTGCGACGGCTGGCCGCGGCCGCGGCCGCGGCCTGACGGGCCTGGTGACCGTCCTTCTTGCGTTGGCGTTTCTGGGTGGGCACGGCCTGCCACCGTACCGCCTGGCTCGTCCGCCAGGAGTCCACCCGCTGGTACGGTGGGGGTCGCCAGTGTCTCTCGTCGTCCAGAAGTTCGGCGGCACGTCCGTCGCCGACGCCGACCGCATCCGTGCCGTGGCCGATCATGTGGCTCGTACGCGCCGTCGCGGCCAGGATGTCGTCGTCGTCGTCAGCGCCATGGGCCGCACCACCGACGACCTGCTCGACCTGGCCCACCGCATCTCGCTCGAGCCCCCGGCGCGCGAGCTCGACATGCTGATCAGCGCGGGTGAACGCATCTCCATGTCGCTCCTGTGCATGGCCATCACCGAGCTTGGCGTCCCCGCCGCGTCCTTTACCGGCAGCCAGGCCGGCATCGTCACCGACACCTCCCACGGCAAGGCCAAGATCGTCGAGATCCGCGCCGACCGGGTCCGCGACGGCCTGGCCGCCGGCAAGGTGGTCGTCGTCGCCGGCTTCCAGGGCGTGTCGACGGAGAGAGAGGTCACCACCCTGGGCCGGGGAGCGTCCGACCTCACCGCCGTGGCCCTGGCCTCGGCACTGGGCGCCGAGGCGTGCGAAATTTACACCGACGTGGCTGGGGTCTACACGGCCGACCCCCGCGTCGTGCCCGACGCCCGCCGGCTCACGTCAGTGGCGTACGAGGAGATGCTGGAGATGGCGGCCACCGGTGGGCGGGTGCTGGCGGCCCGGTCGGTGGAGTTCGCCCGCAACCACGGCGTCACCCTGCATGTGCGCTCGAGCTTCACCTGGGAGCCGGGCACCTGGGTCCGGAAGGAGGATGCAGTGGAGAAGGCCATCATCTCGGGGGTCACCCACGACACGTCGGAGTCCAAGGTGACGATCGTCGGCGTGCCCGACCGCCCCGGCATCGCCGCCCGGCTGTTCCGGGCCCTGGCCGACGAGGCCGTGAACGTCGACATGATCGAGCAGAACGTCTCCGTCACCGGCCTGGCCGACATCTCCTTCACCTTTCCCAAGGCCGATCTGGCCGTGGCGTCCCGCGTGACGGAGCGCATGGCCGCCGAGATGGGCGCCCAGCGGGTGGAGCCCGACGCCGACATCGCCCGCATCAGCCTCATCGGCGCCGGCATGAAGACCCACCCCGGCGTGGCCGCCACCATGTTCGAGACGCTGGCCACCGAGGGTCTGAACATCGAGATGATCTCCACCAGCCCCATCCGTATCAGCTGCGTGGTGCGGGCCGCCGAAGTCGAACACGGGGTGCGGGCCCTGCACGCCGCCTTCCAACTCGACCAGCCTCCGGCGTGAGTTCGCTACCTTCTACGCCCATGAGCGTCCGGCCCCTGAACGTCGGGATCGTCGGCGCCACCGGACTGGTCGGCGGCATCATGCGCGGCCTGCTGGCCGAGCGCAATTTTCCCGTCGCCCAGCTCCGCCTCTTCGCCTCAGCCCGCTCCGCCGGCCGCACCCTGCCCTGGGCGGGTGGTGAGGTCGCGGTGGAGGACGCAGCCACGGCCGACTTCTCCGGCCTCGACGTGGCCCTCTTCGCCGCCGGCGCCACCCTCTCGAAGGCGCTGGCCCCCCGGGTGGCCGCTGCGGGGGTGACCGTCGTCGACAACTCCTCCGGCTGGCGTCACGACCCCGATGTGCCACTGGTGGTGGCCGAGGTCAACCCCGATGCCCTGGGCTCGATCCCCAGGGGCATCGTGGCCAATCCCAACTGCACGACCATGGTGGCCATGCCCGTGCTGAAGCCCCTTCACGACGAGGCCGGCCTGCGCCGCATCGTCGTCAGCACCTACCAGGCGGTGTCGGGAGGGGGATTGCGGGGTGTCGAGGAGCTGGAGAAGCAGGTGATCGACGTCGCCCCCCGGTCGGCCGGGCTGGCCTACGACGGTGGCGCGCTGGCCTTTCCCTCTCCTGAGATGTACGCCGCACCCATCGCGTTCAACGTCATTCCGCTGGCCGGGAGCCTCGTCGACGACGAGACCGACGAGGAGAAGAAGTTCCGCCACGAGAGCCGGAAGATCCTGGGCCTCCCCGATCTGGCAGTGTCCTGCACGTGCGTGCGGGTGCCGGTGTACACCGGGCACTCGGTTTCGCTGAACGTCGAGTTCGACCGACCACTGACCCCGACGCGGGCCGCCGAAGTATTGGGTTCGGCACCCGGCGTGGTCCTCACCGACCTGCCCACGCCTCTGGCCGCAGCAGGCATCGACGCCTGTCTCGTCGGTAGGATCCGGGTCGACGACGGAGCGGCCAACGGGCTGGCCCTGTTCGTCAGTGGCGACAACCTACGCAAGGGGGCAGCGCTGAACGCGGTGCAGATAGCCGAGGTACTGGCCGCACGAGGCCGCTTCTCAGGCCGCCGGGGACCAGGTGGGGCGGAGAGCCGCCAGAGGGCGCAGTGACGAAGCAGCAGAAGGCCGTTCCCTTCGCCGTCCTCTTCATCCTCTTGCTGTCGGTGGCCTGGGGGCTGATCCCGTTCAAGTTCGCCAACATCGTCGACTGCGGCGCCCCCCTCCTCGGGGCCCACCCCAAGAGCGGAGCTCCGCCGACCAGCTTCATCAACCCCAAGGTGGACTGCCTGGCCAAGGGCAAGAGCCGGCTGAGCGTGTCGGCCGTCGCCGCCTTCGTCGCCGTGCTGGCCGGGACTGCCGTCCTGAGCTTCAAGCCCATCAGCGCGTCCTGTGCCGGCGGCGACCACGACGCCTGCAATGAGTGGTGGTTGGCTGCCGCCCTGGGCAGTGCCGGCGCCGGGCTGGGTTGCCAGTGTGAGTGCCACGCCGGCGTCTATTAGTCCGTAGGGACTCCGCAAGGCGCGTGCAACGCGAGCACCCCCCGCTTCGTCAGCCGACACCAGGGGCCAGGGTCGTCACCGGGATGGCGAAATTTCTTGCGTTGGAGCCGGCGATCTGTCAGAAATACAGCAGAAAACGGAAAGGGAGTGCGGATGAAAGGTTCGAGCCGTCTAAGGGCGCCAGGGTGGGTGGCGTCCATGCTGATGGTCGCCGCCGTTCTGACCGGGTGTGGCGACAGTGCCAACGACACGGCCGCTCCGGCGAACACGACGGCGTCGACTGCGTCGACTGCGTCGTCCGCGGCCGCCGGCACCGTGAACGTCGTGGCCGGGCTCAACGACCAACAGGATCCGGCGATCGCCGTGCTCGAGTACATGCCGGAGTCGGTCACCGTCGCCGCCGGGAACACCGTCGAATGGCGCATCACCGGCCCCGAGCCTCACTCCGTCACCTTCCTCCCGCCCGGCCAGCAGCTCCCCCCACCGGGCAGCGACGAGTCGCTGTTCGCACCGAAGCCCCCGACCGGTCCCTACGACGGCAAGGCGCTGGTGAACTCCGGCCTCGTGCCCCAGGGCCCCGGCGGGGTTCCGCCATTCCGGGTCACCTTCCCGACGGCGGGGAAGTTCACGTACTACTGCGTGATCCACCCCGGGATGACCGGCGCGGTGACCGTGGTCGACGCCAACGGGAAGCCCGACACCCAGGCCCAGGCCAAGACCCGTGGCGACGCCGAGATGGCCAAGTGGTTGGACGAGGGCCGGGCGGCCAAGAAGAAGCTGATGGAGACACCGCCGGTGACCGAGCGAGCCACGGACGGCACCACGACCTACAAGGTGCAGATGGGGACTACGACCGAGCACACCGATGTCTTGGCCTTCGCACCGCCGGAGGCGGCGCTGAAGGCGGGCGACAAGGTCACCTTCGTCAACAACAGCCAGGCGCCCCACACGGCGAGCTTCGCCGGGAAGACCACGCTTCCCCAGAACCCGAACGACCCCGTCGTGGCCAAGCCGGCGCCGGGCGCGTCGCCCCAGACCCTGAATGCCACCGCCTTCTTCAATACGGGGACCCTTCCACCAAACGCCGGCCCCCCGGGGCAGGCGCCGCCTGAGGTGGCGCGCAGCTTCACCTTCGTCGCCGGCGCACCGGGGAGTTTCACCTACGTGTGCATCTTCCACGCACCGAGCGGGATGACGGGTTCGCTGAAGGTGGCGTAACTCCCGGCTAGTCTCCAAGCGACGTGTTCCCGCCGTCGGCATGATCCTCGTCGACGTGGAGAAGGTGGCCGTCCGCCGTCCCGATCGTCCTCTTTTCGAGGATCTGTCCGTGACGGTGCACACCGGCGACCGGCTGGGTGTGGTCGGCCGCAACGGATCAGGCAAGTCGACGCTCCTGCGCATCTTGGCCGGGACCGGTGAGCCCGAGGACGGAGTGGTGCGGCGCGGCCGCAGTGTGCGGGTCGGCTGGCTGGAGCAGGAGCCCGTCCTGCCCGCCGGGACGGTGCGTGACGCCGTCGGCGCCGATTGGGAGGCATCGGCCATCCTCGAGCACGTGGGCATGGGCCCCGTGGCCGACGACGACGTGGCCACGCTGTCGGGCGGCCAGGTCAAGCGGGTGGCGCTGGCCCGGGCCCTGCTGGCCGAGGTCGACCTGCTGGTGCTCGATGAGCCCACCAACCACCTCGACGTGGAAGCGATCGCCTGGCTCGAACAGCGCCTGGCCCGCTACCGGGGCGGGCTGGTCCTGGTCACCCACGACCGCCACGTGCTCGACCGGGTGACCACCCGCATCCTCGAGATCGAGGGGGGAGGGGGCTACGTCCACGACGGCGGCTACGCCAGCTACCTGGCCAACCGCAGCGAGCGGGCGGCCCAGGACGCAGCCACCGAAGCGGTGCGTCGCAACCTGGCCAAGGCCGAGCTGGCCTGGCTGCGGCGGGGGGCGCCCGCCCGTACCCGTAAGCCCAAGGCGCGGATCGCCTCGGCCACGGCCATCGTCGAAGGTGGCGCTGGTCCGGAGCGGGCGGGGGCGCCCGAGCTGGCGGCCGCCGGTCGTGGGCTCACCACGCCCCGGCTGGGCGACAAGGTGATCAACCTGACCGGTGTCGGTCACCGCTTCGACGAAGGCCCCGATCTCCCGCTCGAGGGGCCGCTCGGGCCCTGGTTGTTCCGGAACCTCGAAGTGGACCTGGAGCCGGGCGGTCGGCTCGGGATCCTGGGCCCGAACGGCTCGGGGAAGTCGACGCTGCTGGAGATCGTCGCCGGCCGACTGGCGCCGGCGGAGGGCACGGTCGAGACGGCGGCCACCGTCCGCCTCGGCTACTACAGCCAGACCGGCGTCGAGCTCGACCCCACCCAGCGGGTGCGCGAGGCCGTCGCCTATCCGGCGACCCAGCCGAACTGGGAGCAGGCGCGGCTGATGGAGCGGTTCCTCTTCGACGCTGACATCCAACGGGCGCCCATCGGCACCCTCTCCGGCGGGGAGCGGCGACGGCTGCAACTGCTGCTGGTACTGACCCGGATGCCGAACGTGCTGTTGCTCGACGAGCCCACCAACGACCTGGATCTCGACACCCTCCGGGCCCTCGAGGCCTATCTCGAGGACTGGCCCGGATCGCTGGTGGTCGTCAGCCACGACCGGGCCCTGATCGAGCGCACGGTGGAGGACCGTCTGGTCCTGGGCGGGGGGCCCGTCGTCGCTCCCACGGCGTCGCCGGCCCGGCCCACGAGCGCAGCGGCAGGGCCGGCGCCCTCGGCGACAGCGCGGCCAACGGCCAAGCCGCGCTCACCGAGCACCCTCCGACGCCTGCTCGGGGTGGCGGAGCGAACGGTCGCCGAGGCCGAGAAGGCCCGCGACGCCCTCGCCGCCCAACTGGTGGCGAGGGAACGCGGCGACCATCAGGCCATGGCGACGACAGCACGGTCCCTGGCCGAAGCCGAGAACCACCTCACCAAAGCGGAGGAGCAGTGGCTAGCTCTCTCCGAGGAGCTGGGCGGCTAGGCCGCCCTCGTTCCCCGTCAGTCCACGGGAAGGCGGCTCAACAGATCCGCCTTCTCCTCCTCGTACTCCTCGTAGGAGATGGTCTTCGCCTCGAAGCGCTGGTGGATCGACTCGATCCGCTTCAGCAACTCCTCGGCCGAGAGCTCGCTGACACCGTCGTCGAGCAACGTGTCGGTCGCGGCCTCGTCACCTTCGGGATTGGCACTGCGCTCTTGGCGCTTCTCACGCTTGGCAGCAGCCTTGGCTTTCTTGTCTCGATCGCGTTGAAGCTTGCTGAAGCTGGTTCGCTGACCGCCCATCTATCTCCTTCGGGCCGGCGGGGGTAAAACACGGAGCCGCCGGCCGAGGCCGGCGGCTCCAGTACTGACTACAAGGCTCAGATGGCCCGAACGTTCTGGGCTTCCTCACCCTTGCGACCGGGAGCCACGTCGAACTCGACCTTCTGGCCCTCTTCCAGGGAACGGTAACCGTTGCCCTGGATGTTGGAATAGTGCACGAAGACGTCATCGCCCTGCTCGCGCGAGATGAAGCCGAAGCCCTTCTCTGAGTTGAAGAACTTCACTGTTCCAGTTGCCACGCTTTTCTCTTCTCTTCACTGCGAGCAAGTCCCACTGACTCCCTCGTCCCATGAAGTGTACGTGACTCTTGCTGCGAACGGGACCGAGCGTCGCCGGCGGCCTCTAGGATGGGCGCGCACGAGACGGGAGGGACGCCATGGCCACCGTCGGTCCGGGCTCCGCCAGCAGTGGCATGTGGGAGCGGGAATCGCGCTTCAACCGGCGGGCCGAGGTAGTCGCCGTCGATCGGTTGACGACCACCGGAACGGCCCACATCCGGGCCCGGGTCACTGACGACGGCCCCTTCGACTTCCTGCCGGGCCAGTTCGTGTCCATCGAGGAGGACGTCCCTTCGGTTGGCCGCCAGCACAGCCCGTACTGCCTGTTCAACCCTCCGGACGGCAGCCGGAACTTCGAGATGCTCATTCGCGTGTTCCCCGAGGGACCGCTCTCCCACCACCTTGCGTCCATGGCGCCGGGGGCCCCGCTGCACTTCCGGGGCCCGTCGGGGCGTTCCATGGTGCCGAGGGATCCTGGGCAGGCCCTGGTGGTCCTGGCCACCGGTGTGGGGCTCAGCCCGTGCCACTCCCTCCTCGTTCACCTCCTGGAGGCGGGCGACACCCGGCCGATGCGGCTCTACTGGGGCCTACGGCTTGTCGAGGACATCTGCCTGACCGACGAGCTCGACCAGCTCGCCGCCGCCCATCCCAACTTCGCCTACGCCATCACCCTCTCCCAGCCACCGCCCACGGGATGGACCGGTTTGCGAGGCCGTCTCACCGAGTCGGTCCCGCCCCTGCTCGAACGCCTGGGTGACACGCGCTTTTACCTGACCGGCAACGGGGCCATGGCCGAGGAGATGGAGATCGCCCTCTCCGACATGGGCGTCGACCGCACGTTCATCCACCAGGAGCGGTTCTTCAACGCCGGCCACACGCCCGACCCGGCGACGATCGGGGCGATCCTGGGGCGCTTCGTCGCCCACGACCTGGTCTCACCCCATGCCGAGCAACAGGCGCCGCTCCTCTTCCCCCTCGAGCGCGACGTGCGCGGCCGGCGCCTCGACCAGTAGCGGGTGATCAGTAGCGCGACTCGGCGACCTGGCGGATCTGGGCCAGGTAGACGTCGGCGAAGCGGCGGGCCGACTCGGGGCTGAACAGGCGCAACGGGTAGCGGAACGTGAGGTGCAGCCGGCCAGCGACCGTCACCGCGCCGATGCACAGGCAGTCCGGGGTGCGGGCGGGGGTCGAGAACCACACGTCGACCACGTCGAGGCCATCGTCGAAGGAGGGCGGCTGGTCGAGCCAGCCCAGGTCGGCGAACAGGGCGGTGTCGACGAAACGGTTCCGGGTGAGCGGCTGGAGGACCACGACGGACTGCTTGGCCCACAGGGGGAGCAGGTCGGAGCGCTTCAGGGCCTCCAGCAGGGCGGTGCCGGTGCGCACCCGCTTGTTGCGGGTCTTCTGGGCCCGGACGGTGTGGAGGGCCGCCCGGGGCCCGATGCGATGGCGCCGGCTGGTCGACACCCGGGCGGTGACCGAGAAGTTGGCGACCGTCTCCTGCGGCCAGCCCGGCGGGCGGAGGTCGATCGGAAGCAGGATGCCGATGCGGCGGCCCGGGGTGCCGTGCTGGAGGTTCCAATGGCCGATGGCCATGTGGAGGGCGGCCAGGAGGACGTTACGACCGGTGCCGGGGCGCGAGACGTTGATAACCCGGCGAGTCTCGTCGACGGTCAGGCACACCAGGTGGAAGCCGACGCCCGGCTCGTCGACGGCGCCCTCCGGGGCCAGGCGGGCGGGCTCCGACAGGCCGTCGCGGGCCCGCTCGACCAGCCGCCGGTACCAGGCCACGAGGGCGGACACCGGCGCCGACGCCGGCCGCACCGGGAGGTCGCTCACGGCGATGAAGTCAGGGCGTGGGAGGTCGGAGGACGGTTGGTCGCCGACCACCTCGTCGTCGGGGCCGGCCCGCCCTTGGGGGTCGGCGCGGTAACTGGCGGCGATGGCCCGCAGCACACCCATCGCCGCTGGGCCGTCACCGGCGGCGTGGTTCAGGCTCAGGAGCAGGACGTCGCCATCGGGGTGGCGGGCCAGCGTCGCCCGCAGCGGTGGCCACTCGGTGATGGGCGCGGGCCGGCCGTGGAGCCGGGTGCGAGCGGCGTTGAGGTCCGTGTCGGTCGGGGTGTCGAGCACGTCCATGACCCCGTGCTCGAGGGGCCGGCGACCGAGGGCGGTGGCCATGGCGGCGCGCAGTCTGGCCGGGTCGAGCGAGCCGCCGACCCTGGCCTCCAACTGCACGGTCCAATCGGACGACGCAGGGTCGAGGAGGTGCTGGGGATCGTGGTCCGACCCGTCTGCCGCCCACATCCACTCGCAGTCGAGCTCCGAGCGGTGGTCGCCCTGGCGGCCTCGGAGCACACGGATCAGGTCCTGGGCGATGCCGGCAGCGTTGTGGGCGGTGGCCTGGCGAAGGGAGTAGCGGCTGGGTTGGTCGGGCTGGACGACCAAGGGGGAGACACGGTCGACGTGGGCGGCGATGTGGTTGTCGTTGACCACGACGTGCAGGCTGTCGGTCTCCCGGTTCTCCCGGAAGGAGGCGCTGCCGGGGTGGAGGATGCGCCCGAAGCCGGTGTCGCGGTGGAACCGCCCGGCCGCCTCCAACCGGCTGAGGACGGCGACGAGGAACGCGACCCGGGGCTCGGCCTCGCCCGGCGACATGGCCTCCAAGCGGGCCTGGAGCGTTACGTCGCCAGGCGGGGCCGAGCCCCCACCGGCGGCCACGGCGCGGTTCCCGTCGGCCGGCCCGGATACGTTCGTCGACCGGCTCTGCAGATCGTCCTCGCCGGTTGTCGTGGTCATCGTCGTCGTGCTCGAGTCGCGATGGCGTCAGAACTGGGCGGCACCGAAGGTCTTCGACGCCCGGCGACCCTCGTAGATCCGCTGCTTGAGGGCGTAGTACTTCGTCCACAGCCGCCAGATGAGCTGCCACTGTTCGCTGCGCGGGTCGGCCTTGATGACCGGCAGTCCCAGTTCGGCCACGTCGTCGGCGCCGAAGATGGCCCCGTGGCTGCTGGGCTGCTCGATGAGCGGGTCGTGGAGCCTCCGGGTCAGCTGCGTCACCTCCTCGGGGGTGCGCTCCGTGTGGCTCTTGAGCGCCTCTCGCAGAAGCTCGTCGGACCGGGCGAGGGCGGAACGGGCCTGCTGGACCATCAGGGCGGTGACGTCGGCCAGCAACGAGGCGTGCAGCGGGTAGGTCTCCGGCTGGCGCTGGATGGCGGCGGCGGCATGGTCGACGGCGGCGATGATGTCCTTGGCCGACACCAGTTGGGTCGGCGGGTCGCCGACTGGCATCTGGGGGTCGATTGGGCCCAGGTCGCTGGTGGGTCCCAGAAGGATGTGGTGGGCGCCGAGGAGCAGGATGGTGCCCGCGCTCTTGGCCTGGTCGGGCACGATCACCGTCAGCTCCCGGCACCTCGACTGTGCCGACCGGGCGATGCGCACCGCGCTCTCCCCGTCGCCGCCGGGCGTGGAGAGAAGGAGGTGGAGATCCTCATTCGGGTCGGCGTCGAAGATGAGATCCTCGAAGACGTTGACGCTGTAGCCGAACAGCGCATCGGCGAGTACGACCAGACGGCAGTGGTATGCCTTTTCGTAGGCGACGATCAGCGCCTGGCGGTCGTACCGGTCGGAGTTCTCGGCGTGGAAGAGCGGTGACTGGTCGGAGTGGACTATCGATTCGCCGGCATCGATGACAAGTTGGTCCGAAAGGCCGCTGGCTTGCCCCGGCGGTGCTGGCGGGCCACCGATCGGGCGTCCTTCGCCCGCTGCACCTTGGTTTGCCACGAGTCGTCTCGTTCCTCGCGAGGGTCCGCCAGTGAAGCCGTGATCGTAGCGGCGTCGCCGTTGCGGGTCATGCCGATCACTCCTCTCCATCGCTTGCGTCGGGGTTCCTTTACCGTACATCCCACGGTACCTGGTGCGCCGAGGTACCGATCGTGGACCTCATGGCCATGGCCGAGGCGTGGGCCCCCGCCGAGACCGGCATGACCAGCGCCGGTGGCGTCGACCTGCCGGCCGACGTGGCGGGGATCGTGGCCCTCGATGAGCTGGTGATCCACGGATGGGACCTGGCCAAGGCCACCGGTCAGCCCGCCGGGTACGACCCGCGTCGAGCAGCAGTATCCCGGCTGGCGAGATCGGCGAGACTTCGGTGCATGGTGCCGCCCGCCCGCCACCTCTTACGGGCCAAGGATCTGGCCGACGCCCGTTACTTCGAGCCGTTGGATGTGGCCGACCTGGCTCGCGCCGCCGGGCTGTCACCGGCTTACTTCAGCCGGGAGTTCCGCCGGACCTTCGGCGAGGCGCCCCACCAGTACCTGCTCACCCGCCGTCTGGAGCGTGCTGCGGCGTTGCTACGGAACACCGACCGCACTGTGACCGAGATCTGCTTCGCCGTCGGCCTGGCCAGTGTCGGATCCTTCATCACCAGCTTCCGGCGCGTCTACGGCGCCGCCCCTGTCGCCTACCGATCGACCTTCCCGGCCGCACAACGCCACATCCGCATCCCCGCCTGTGTGGCGCTCGGCTACGGCCGTCCTCAGAACCGCACGTTTCGAGAAGCCTCGCCGCCTTCCCGTCCGTAGCGTTGGCGGTACCGACCCCCGAGGAGGACCGATGATCAAAATCGCCAACACGCAGTTCTGGGTCCACGACCAGGAGGAGGCGCTCGCGTTCTACACGCGCACGCTGGGCTGGGAGGTGCGAGCCGACGTGACCATGGAGGAATGGAAGTTCCGCTGGCTGGTCGTCGGGCCGGTCGGCCAGGACGACGTTGGGCTCGTGCTCATGCCCGTACCGGCGCCCCCGATGCTCGACGCCGAGAGCGCCAGGCTGCTCGCCGAACTGGTGGCCAAGGGCGTCGGCGGCACGCTGTTCCTCGAGACCGACGACTGCCAGGCCTCCTACGACGAGTTGTCGAAGCGTGGCGTCGTCTTCAACGACCCCCCGACGCTCCAGTCCTACGGCATCGACACCTCTTTCCGCGACCCGTCCGGCAACAACGTTCGCCTCACCCAGGTCATGGAGTTCTCGATGGATCGCAGCTGAGGAGGGCTCGGTATGGACCGGCGCACTGACTGAACGGGTGCTCGTGCCGCAAGGGCGCTGACCACGCTCGACGGATGCACGCGCTGGACGAGTTCCTCGACGCTGCTGGCGGTCTCCGGCGACGCTGATGTCGTCGACGGCTGGGCGCACTACTCGTCGCTGTGGCTCACCATATTGATCACATTGCCATCCGGGGCGCGCACGAAGAACCGTCGCACGCCCCACGCCTCCTCCGTGAGCGGGTGGACGATCTCGTACCCCCGCCGCTTCGCCTCGGCGTACGCCTCATCAACGCTGGTGCCGACGTGAACTGAGATGACCGAGTCATGAGGCGCCGTGGCGTCGCGAGTGACGAGCTGGACGGAGGCCTCGCCACTCGGCGACCGGTAGCGCGCCACCCACCCCAGGTCGAATTCTTCAACACTCAACCCGAGGTAGTCGGTGTAAAAGTCACGGTTAGCGGCGATGTCAGCGACCGGAAGGTTCGCATTGATGCCGGTTACTCGCATCGATCCTCCAGTCCAGAGCGGACGCCGGGA
>JBBSIS010000069.1:0-14882 GCA_038231955.1 Acidimicrobiales bacterium | reverse complement strand
TGGCTTCGGCTTCTGGGCCCTGACCCGCTACGACGACTGCCAATACGTCCTGCGCCACCCCAAGGTGGGCAAGGACTTCTCGGGGGCGGCCAGCGCCCTGGGCTTGAGCGACGCCCAGCGCGACGAGCAGGCCCGCTTCCGGGAGGACCGCTCGAACATGCTGGTCACCGACCCGCCCGACCACACCCGCCTCCGCGGCCTGGCCTCCCGGGCGTTCACCCCCCGCACCGTCGAGACCCTGCGGCCCGGCGTGGTCGCCATGGTCGACGAGCTGATCGACGCCTTCGGCGCCGGCGAGGTCGACGTGATGCAGGCCCTGGCCTTCCCCCTGCCTGTCACCGTCATCGGTGAGATGCTGGGCGTACCCGCCGAGGACCGTGAACAGCTCCGTCCGCTGGTCCGGGCCGTGACCGCGGTGCTGGAGCTGGTGGTCACGCCCGAGGCCCTCTCCGCCGCAACCGCGGCCAACGCCACCCTGGAGCGCTACTTCGCCGACCTGGTGGCCGAACGACGGGCCCGCCCCCAGGACGACCTGCTCACCCGCCTGATCCAGGCTGAAGACGCGGGCGACAAACTCAGCGAACCCGAACTGGTCTCCACTGCCATCCTCCTCTTCGCCGCCGGGTTCGAGACGACCACCAACCTCATCGGCAACGCCGTGCTGGGCCTGCTCCGCCACCCCGACCAGCTCGACCGCCTTCGGGCCGACCGTGCGCTGGTCAAACCGGCGGTGGAGGAGATACTCCGCTACGACAGCCCGGTGCAGATCGCCGTGCGCACCGCGTACGAGGACATGGACGTCGGCGGTCGACGCGTGGAAGCCGGCGGCACTGTGCTCGCGCTGCTGGGCGCCGCCAACCGTGATCCGGCCCGCTACACCGACCCCGACCGTCTCGACGTCGGCCGCCGCGAGGGCGCTCCCATCAGCTTCGGCAGCGGGATCCACTTCTGCCTGGGCGCCGCCCTCGCCCGCCTCGAGGGGCAAGTCGTGCTCGAACGCCTGCTCGAGCGCTTCCGGTCCATCGAGCTGGTCGACGGCGACCCGGTCCATCGCGACAGCCTCACCCTGCGGGGCCTCGTCGCCCTACCCGTGCGCTTCACGCCGTAGCCGTCGTTCAGGCCGTGGCCAGCCGGCGCTGCAATGGCGTCGGGAAACGGGGGGTGACCCGTACGGCGCCGAGCCACTCCGTGAGGCGGGCGGCCTCGGCCGCCACCGCGTCGCTCGCCTCGATCCCTACGTCCTCCACAATGTCGTAGACCACCTCGCCGGTCTTGCGCTGGGCCCATCCACCGACGACCCGCCCGTTGCACCAGACGGTGGGACCGGCGTTGCCGTTGGTGTCGAACAGGGTGGGACCGTGGTCCCCGAGGTACCACCGCCGCTCCTTCCAGCCCATCGTCGTGGGGTCGAGGCTGGGGAGCAGCGCCACCCACGGCTGGTCCCGGGGTACAGGGGCCACGTCGCCGGCGAGCACGATCCCGACCTCGCCGTCGAGGTCGACCTCCTCGACGTCGAGGGCGGCCAATGCCTTCCGGACCTGGCCCAGGGTGAGCCCGCTCCACCACTTCAGGTCGGCGACCGTGGCCGGGCCGAACCGCTGGAGCCAATGGCGCGCCAGGGCCACGCGGGCTTCGTCGGCGCCCGGTGTGGGAAGGCCGTCGGGGAGCCACGACGACATCGGCGACCACCGGTACTGGCTGCTGGTCCAACCGCCCCTGGGCCGGCCCCGCACGACCCGCTGCTCGGTCGACAGCAGGAACAGCACACGGGTCGTCATGCCGACGGTGCCCTCCCACTTCGAGCCCACGCCCACCACCAGCTTCTGGCTCAGGCCGGGGACGAGCCTGGACAGCTCGGCGCCGGTGATCTCGCCGTGGGCATCGATGGCGGCGGCGGTGGCCTCCTCCAACGCCCGCAGGTGCCTGTCGGCATCGGGAATGCCCGCGGCATCGAGCATGGCCAGCGTCCGCCGGCGCTGCCCGGGGACGAGGGCATCAGTGCACGCCGCCTGTACGACCGGCACGAGGGGCACGGGCAGCACGAACATCGTCCTGCGCATGCCCAGCGTGCGCACCAGGGCGCGGTCGTCGTAGAGGGCCCGCTCGAGGGCGCCCACGTCCGGCTCGCACATCCGGGCTGCCGCCGACAAGAACACCGAGGACGGGTCGGTGCCGTGCAGGGCGAACATGTCACCGGCGATGGCGACGACGTCGTCGGTCTTTGCCGCCGGGGCAAGGTGGTGGCGGTAGCCGAGCCGGGACCGGCGCTCGTCGACGGTGATGCGACGCACAGCGGCACTCTGTCATCCCGTCCCGCGGTTCTCGAACGCGGGAGTGATGGCCGATGGCGGGTGTCAAACCGTGCCGACCACCACCGTGGCGCGATCGGCCGGGGTGCTGGGGCTGGGCGGGATGGCGGTGACGATCACCTTGGAGTCGGTGACCGTCACGCTGCCGATACGGGCGACGGGCCCGTCGATCAGCGCCGCCAGCGGCTGGCTCGACCACGTCAGCCCGTCGCGGCTGAACAACACCTGGTAGTCCGCGCCCGACGGGTTCCGGGGAGGGTCGACGTGCGCCTGGACCACGGCCACCAGTCCCGATGGCCCGACGGCGGCGCCGGCCAACGTGCCCGGTCGAGGGCCGGTCCCGGCGGTCCCCAACAGGTCGCTGAGGCTTCCCGCGGTCCACGTCCCGCCGTCGAGCACCGCCGAAACCGGGCCACGCTCGCCCATCCCCACGACGGCGAGCCGTCCCTTCACCTGACCGACCGACGTAGCCAACGCAATCCCGGGGGGGCCATCTGCCGCCGCCCAGTGCCGCCCGTCCGCCGACCGCACCATACCGGCCTTGGTCGCTCCACCGACCAGCTCTTGGCCGACCATGGCGAACCCGGTCCCCGCTGCCGTGACCTGCAACGAGTTGAGGTGGCCGAAGGGGACGTCGACCCGCTCGAAGGCCTCACCGTCGCCCGACCAGAAGGCGGTGGGCGTGCCCTGCACCGCCCGGAGCACGTCGCCGCCGATACCGAGCTCGACCCAGGTGAAGGACCGCTCGACGCTGTGGCTCTGCTCAGGCGTCACCAGAACCTGTGACCCGTCGGCTCGATAGCAGGCGTGATTCCGCAACTGGCCCGGCCTGGGGGCCGTGCCGGGCCGAATGGTCGGCATGACCATCCCGGGTGGGCCGGCGGTGGTGCCGTCCGGGCAGGCCGAGCCCGATCCGAGGATGTCGATGCCGGTGTCGGTCATGGCCCAGCCGTTGGGCACGTCGACCCCGGCCGGGAGCACCTTGGCCAGGTCGAGCTGGGCGGTGACCCCGGCGACTGCCACGACGCCGCCGGGCCCGGCGGCGATGCTCAGAGAGCCCACCTCCACGTCGGTGGTCTTGGCCGCGATGGCCGCGAGGTCGACGTCCAACTTGGTCCGCCGCCACGTCTGGGCGGCATCGTCGGACCAACCGACGGCCAGATCGGCAACCGGCCTGCCGCTGGTGGTGACGACCGACGCCGTTTCCGTGCCCACCGCGTAAAGGCGGTCGCCCCTGGTCGACAGGTCGGCGAGGTAGAGGTCGGCGGTCGCCCGGCCCGTCGGCGCCCAGTCCACCCCGTCGGACGAGCGGTACAGCACCCGGGGGGGGCATGGTGCGGGAGGTGGAATCGGCCGGCCCCGGCGCGGTCGACAGAGCGTACAGGCTGGCGCCCGCCGTCTGGCTGGTGAGGTACGCCAGCGCGTTCGGAGTGTCGCCGTGGCGCCAGACGATGCCGGTCTCGCCCTGGCGCAGGCCGGTGGCGACGGTGGACACGGCCACGGGTCTGTCCCGGTCGGGGCGGAGTTGCAAAGCGGTGGCGCCGGCCAGCATGGTCACCACGACCGCCAGCGACGTCGCCTGCCCCCGACGTCGACGACGCCGGCGGTGGGTGCCTCGGTCCAACACCGACGCCAGGTCGCCAGGAGGGATGTGAAGCCGCTCCGCCGTCGCCGGCAGCTCGTCGGCGAGGGCGTCATCGATGTCGGTCACTGATCGTCCTCGGGTCGTAGATGGGAAAGGCGGGCGGCCAACAGTCGGGACGCCCGGTGCAGGCGGCTCTTCACCGTGCCGACCGGTGTGCCCAGGGCGGCCGCCGTCTCCGCCTCCGACCAGCCCAGGAGGTAGCGGCAGACCACGACGGCTCGCTGACGCACGTCCAAGTCGGCCAGGGCCCTGGCCACGGTGGTTCGGCGATGGGCCCGATACCGGCCACGTCGGTTGCGGCCATAGGTCGCAGCGCCCGGCGCCGACGCCGCAGCGACGAGCACGCCCAGTTGAGGGCGACCCGGTACACCCATCCCGCCGGGTTGGCCATCACCTCCACCTGGGACCAGCGCTGGAAGGCCCGGGCCATGGCCTCGTCGGCGGCCTCGACGGCCAGGTCGGTGTCGCCCAGCGTCATGGCCAGGGCACGGGCGACGGAGTCGCGCGATAACCGGTAGAAGGCGGAGAAGGCTTCGTCGCCGCCCAGCTCCAGGGGGGTGTGGGTGGTCGCGGGGCCCGGCGGCGGGACCGGGCCCGCTGGTCCAGAGGTGAGTGCTGCCAGGTACCGCCCCGGGATCCATGTCCACAAGACGCCCGTCGGTGACGTCAGGTTCCATGTTCCGATGCCTGGTCCATGTCCGCCCTGGCCTTGGCCTCGGGCCACCGGCCCTGCTAGTTGTACAGCTCGGCCAGGTTGGTCGGCACCGCATCACTTCGAGGGGCAAGGGATGCCGCCGCCACCCAGGCCGTCTCCGCCCCGGCTTCGTCCCCGGCCAATGCCGACCGCCCATCCCCAAGGCGCCGCCGACGGCCAGGACCGCCGTCACGGCCACTGCCGCCGCAGGAAGCACCGCCCGCCAATGTGCGACCAGCCACCGGCGGTGAAGCGAGGCGGTCACCAGCCCGGCGGCGGCGGCGGCTCCCAAGAAAGCCGCCGAGCCAAGGGGGACCGAGCAGCCTCTCGCCATCGGTGGCGATCCGCACCGGGTGCCACGCCGGCGTCGCCCGAACCAAGACCCGCACCGGGCTCCGCGGCACCAGCGTCGCAGCGAGGGCGGCCACACTGGATACCGCCCACCACTTGGCCGGGCCGAAGGGCGACAACCCGCCAGGATCCACGGCCAGCACGCCGGCCGGGACGACCGCAGCAGCCGCCACCACGCCGAGCCGAGGCCTCATCGGCCCGACCATAGGGTCGGATCCTCGCCGGCGCGCTCGGCCTGGTTAGGATCATCCGGTTGCGTGCTTTCCCGCGACGGCGAACGAGGTGAATGTGACTCTGCTCCCCAGAACATCGGCTCTGTCCATGACACCGGCCTCCCGGCTCCGTACGGCGGTGGCGGCTGCATTTGCCACTGCTGCGCTGTCCGTCGCTGTAGCGGCCGGGCCGGCATCGGCCCAGATCGTCGGCGCCGGCACCGGCAGCGGCGGAAGCGGCGTGGCCACCGGGACGGCGAACGGCGGCAGTGGGGGAGCGTCGACCGTGACGATCAACCCCACGGCCAAGAGCGGCAGTTCGGGCGCCTCCACCGCCCAGTCCGGCAGCACGAACACCGGCGATACCGGTGCGGCCACGTCGACCGCCGCCGCGGAGCCCAAGGCGGTCGCCGGCGATTCCGGGCCCACCGGGAACACCGGTGCGGTCTCGTCCAGCCCCACCGCCACCAACTCCGCCATCCTGGGCACCGCCACCGCGGTGGGCGGGCCCATCACCTCGGGGGGCTCCGGGATCTCGGGCTCCAGCGCCTCGGGCTTGTCGGGCTCTTCGGGCTCCACCGGTGGCGCGGTGGCCAGGGCCGCAGTCGACTCGTCGGCCAACAGCGGCGCCCAGTCGGCGGCCGATGCGGTATCGGGCGACACCGGCGTGGCTGCCAACCGGACCGACGTCGTCTCCGCCGGCGGCAGTGGCGGGCCCGCCGGCGTGGCCTTCTCCGCGTCCAGCGGGGGCGGGGCCGCCGTCAACCTGGTCTCCCTGCTGACGCCGGGTGGTCTGGTGAACGTCCTCGGCGGCTCGGGCGTGGCCAGTTCCGCGGCAGGCGGCGGCACCGGCGGGCCCTCCGTGGTCAGCGGAGCGCCGCTGGCCACCTCCGGCGGGTCGGGGGCCACCCTCGCCGGGTCGACCTCGAGCAACGTCGGCCAGACCGGGTCGGCCTCCAGCGCCGGCCTCGCCGGGCCACTTTCGCTTTCCGGAGGCTCAGGGTTGACTGGCTCGAGTGCGTCCGGCAGCGGCACGTCGGCGCCCACCGCGATCAATACCGCCATCCTGGGACAGGTCTTCGTGCTCGGTGGCATCGTGCTCATCCCGTAGCGAAAGACCCTGGCGAACCGGGCCTATAGTGCCGGCATGGCACTCATCACCGGGCTTTCCGACCAGGACATCACCACCACCACCACCACCGGCGCGGGCGCGGTCCGCATGTCGGCCGACGCCGACGCCACGGATGCCCCGGCCACCGATGGCACGGACACCGGTGACACCACCGACACGTCCGACAGCGGTGACGCGCCGGGCACTGACAGCGACAGCACCGACGGGGCCGACTCCGACGGCACGGACGCCGACGGCACCGACGCCGACGGCACCGACGGCTAGGCGCCGTCACCGGACAGGGCCCCGATGAGCGGCAGCCTGGCCCGGTGCGCGGGTGACGTGGCCGATTTCCTCGCCACCCATTGGGGCCAGTCGCCCCACCATCGCATCGGAGCCGATCTGGCGGCCTTCTCAGACCTGTTCTCCCTCGACGAGGTCGACCGGCGCATGTCGTCACGGTCGGCCCGCACCCCCGCCTTCCGTCTGGTGCGTGACGGGCGCCCGCTCGACCCGGCGCGCTATACCCGTAACGCCCGCATCGGCGGCCAGTCCGTCCCCGGCGTGGCCGATCCCGGCGCCATCTTCGAGGAGTTCCGCAACGGGGCCACGATCGTCTTCCAGGGCCTGCACCGGTCCTGCCCGCCGATCACCCGGTTTTGCCGGCGCCTGGAGCTGGACCTGTCCCATGCGGTGCAGGCCAATGCCTACGTCACGCCCGCCGGCTCGCAGGGCCTCGGTGTCCACTACGACACCCACGACGTGTTCGTCCTGCAACTCGCCGGCGCCAAGCAGTGGTCGATCTACCCGCCGGTGCTCGACGACCCGCTCCCATCCCAACCGTGGAAGGGAACTGCGACCGACGCCGGGGAGCCGTGCCTGTCAGTGGATCTCCAAGCCGGCGACTGCCTGTACGTGCCCCGCGGCTTCCTCCATGCCGCCCAGGCCCAACATGACCTCTCGGCCCACCTGACGATCGGCGTGGTGACGACCACGTGGCACGACGTGGTCAAGGAGGTCATCGCCGGGGTGGCGGAGGAGGCCGAGTTCCGCCGGGCGCTGCCGGTCGGCTTCGCGTCCGATCCCGACGCCCTCGTCGCCGACGTCGACGATACCTTGGGCCGCCTGCGGAAGTGGCTGGACGAGGTCGATAGCCACGCGGTGGCCGACAGCGTCGTGCGCCGCTTCTGGGCCGGCCGGCCGCAGCTGCTGGACGGGCAGCTCCACCAGATCCTGGGCTTGGGCGCCATCGACGACGGGTCACGGCTGCGGCGACGCCCCGGATCGGTGTGCCACCTCGTCAGCGACGGTGACGCCCTCACCGTGGTGCTGGGGGGCCGGGACCTGCGCATGCCCGCGGCCCTGGAGCCGGCGATCGCCAGGATCGCCGGGTCGGAGACCGTCCAACCCGCCGACCTGGCCGACCTGCTCGACGAGCCGAGCCGCCTTGTCCTGGTCCGCCGACTGGTGATCGAGGGACTCCTCGAGACCGTCGCAGGTGAGTGAGCCAGTCTGCTCGTCGATCTCCTCCACCCGGGACGAGCCGATGCTGGCGACGGCCTCGATGGTGCGGAACTGGGTGCTGATCGAGCAGCCCGGCGCCTGGGGCAGCCAGGCCCTCAACCAGAGCGGCCTGCCGACTGATGCCGCCGGCCGGCTGGCGGCGCTGTCCAGAGCGCACAACTTCCGGGTCCTGCTTCTCCGCCGGCCGCAGCGGCCGGCCGGCGGGGCCCGCCAGTGCTTCGTAGCCCACTCCGGCGGTGCGGACCGCTGGATGCAGGAACGGGTGGTGAGCGACCTCGACGACCTGCTGAACGTGGACTTCACCCCGTTGCGTGACGGCCGACCAGTGGACTTCGGCCCACGCCGTGACCGTCCGCTGTACCTCGTCTGCACCAATGGTCGACACGATCCGTGCTGTGCCACCCTGGGCCGCCCCGTGGCCCGGGTGTTGCAACGGGGGAGCGCGGCGGAGGCCGTATGGGAGTGCTCCCACTTCGGAGGGGACCGCTTCGCCGGCAACCTGGTCTGCCTCCCCGACGGCTTGTACTTCGGCCGCCTCGGCCCCGAGCAGGCCCAACGGGTCGTCGATGCCTACGGCCGGGGCACAATCGACCTCGACCATTACCGGGGCCGGGCCGGCCAGCCGTTCGCGGCCCAGGCCGCCGAATACTTCATCCGTCGTCAGCACGGGCTCACGGCCGTCGACGACCTGTCGTGGATTTCTCATCGCCACGTCGGCGCCCGAGTGGTGGAGGTGACCTTCACGGGCGCCGCCGGGGCGGTCTACCACGTGAAGATCGGTGTGGATGCGGCGCTCGATACCCGGCCCCTGAGCTGCCACGCCCGCACCGAGGAGCGCCCGCCGACCTACGCGCTGCTGGAGATGAACAGGGTTTGAACAGCAGTCCATCTCTTTGTGAATTGATTCACGAGGGGTGGGCAAGGCTGGTAAAGTCGGTCTCGACAGCCACTTCGCCACCTCCTCATTCGGCGGCTCCTTCACTCAGCGGCTCCCACATCGAGACGGCCTCGTCCACGAGGCGGCTCGCCATGGCTCAGCGGCTCACTCCGCGGGCCGGACAACCAGGCGAGTCCCAGGCCTCGAACACCTTTGCGAAAGGTTCTTCCCCATGAATGCCCTCATCGGCGCGCCCGAACCGGAGGCGCCCCCACCCGGTCCCATTTCCACCAACGCGCACGCCCAGCGGGCCGCCTTCTTCGGGCTGGACACGCTGATCCCCGGATCCAGCCTGTTCCTGCTGGCCCAGGGCCTTCAGCAGCGCCACTTCTACGGCCGCTCAGACCTCCTGGGCTTCGCCTTCAAGAAGCTGGTCGTCGGACCTGGGCCCCGCAGCGCTCCACGGGTCCAGACGTCGCAGCGGGCGGCGCTGGCCTTCGTCCAGGGCAAGCACCGGCCGGAACTGCGAGCGCTGGCCCGAGAAATATCCGACGAGCGGATCATGCCCCAGGTGTACCCCGACCTCGCCCGGCTCATCGACACGCACCGGGCGGCAGGCGTGCTCACCTTCGTCGCCACGGCGGCTCCCGCCGAACTGGCCGAGATCGTGGCCGACGGGCTGGGCATGACCGGCGGCCTGGGCACCAACGCCGAGGTCGACGCCCGGGAGCACTACAGCGGCCGGCTGGCCGGCCCGGTCCTGCAGGGCGCCACCAAGGCCGGCGCCGTCGAGGCCCACGCCCACCGGGCAGGGATCGACCTGGCCGCGTCGGTGGCGTACTCGGACTCCATCAATGACCTGCCCCTCCTCGAACTGGTCGGCAGCGCCGAGGTGGTCAACCCCGATCGCCAGCTCCGCCGGGTGGCCATCGAACGAGGATGGCCCGTCCACGACGTGCGCCCCGCCGGCCGCAGTCGGCCCCGTCCAAGTTCGACGACCCCCTCACCCGTTCCTCACCGGGTCGCCGAGCTGGGCCTGCGGTCCCCGGTGACCGTCGACGGCGAGCCGGTGCGACGCGGGGCCACCCATCACTTCACCGCCGACGACCCCGCGGCGTTGGTCCAGGAGCTCGAGGCCAGCGGGCGCTTCCGCCGGGACACCCGGCTCGGTTCTCTGTTCCACCGGGGCCAGGTGTCACTGCGCGAGGTATCGCCCGCCCACAGTCTGCACATCACGATCGGCCAGGGGAACCGGGTTTCGGCCCACGTCGACCGCTACTCCCCGCTGGCCACCAGCCAGCCCGAGCAGCGGGCCCGGTACGCCCTGCACCGTATCGCCGTGCACAACGTCGCCGGGGTGGCCGGCGACCTGGCCCGGCTCATCCCCGGTCGCAGGCGGAAGTGCCCGCCCCCTACGCCGCCCGACGCCGCCCAGTGACCAGACCCTCGCGTATCGTCATCATCGGCGCCACCGGTCTGGTCGGCCGCAGGTCGTCAGGGACGCTGCGGAACGGTGGCCACGAGGTGGTGGCGGTCGCCCGCGCCCTGGGTATCGACCTCATCTCCGCGAAGGGCTCGACGAGGCGCTGACCGCTGTCCAGACGGTCGTCGACGTCGCCAATACCTCGGAGACGACGACGGCGGCGATCCGGGCGTACTTCGAGACGGCGACGGGGAACCTGCTGGCCGCCGAGCACCGGCCCGGGACGGGGCGCCCTGTCAGGTCCCGGCTGCACCCGCGGTTGGCCACCGGCGGCGTCGGCTGTGCTCCGAGCTGACGGCGGCGGTCCCGGACAGGAGGACGAACAGGCCGGCGACGAGAACCCACGGGCCCCGGCCGGGCTGAGCCGAGACCGCGGCGGTCAGGACGCGCGCCGGCCGGCGGACAACCCTCGCCATCGGCGTCGCAGTCGCGGTCGCGGCGTCGACCGGAACGGCCGGCACGGTGAGGGAGAGGTAGCGCAGGTGTGATTCGGGCGGCACCACCCGCACGCCCTGGCCGCTGGGGACGATCCTCCATTCGCCGGCCGCCCACGCCGCCAGCTCCGCCCCGCCGCCGTCGACCACCCGGAAGGGCCCGGTCGCCGATATCCGCACGCTCGACGACGCCATGGTGACGGCCACACGGAGGTTGGTCGGCACCCGGTCGGGGGCCAGGGTGGGCCGGAGACCGTCGTAGTAGACGCCCAGGATCTGCGCGGCCGACCGGCCCTGGACGGCCAAATCTCGAGCCCCCTCCTGGCTCATGGTCCGGGGGCCGCTGGTTGACGCCGTGTAGCTGGCGCGTATGGGCTGGTTGCCTGACAGGAGAACCCGGCCTGCGGTGGCCTTGACGGCCGCCGTCCAGCCAGTGCCCGGGGCCCGGGTTTCGGCATCGAGGCCGTGGTACACCTGGCAGGAGTCGGTGGCGCAGATGTCGGCCTCCACCTCCCGCCACGGCGAGGCGTCGTCGCTGGCGGCCAAATGGGCGGCGTAGGTGCGCGCCGCGACGGCCTGGGCCTGCAGCGCGGCCGACGGCCAACTCGAGGGAACTTCGTCGATCCCCCGCAGGTAGTCCTCGGTACCCACCTCGTTCACGACCGCCAGGGAGCGCCCGTGCCGGCGCACCTCGATCGCCCCCCTGTACGTACCGGTCCCGGCGACGGTCAGGCCGCCCTCTGCCGGCTCCAGGGGCTCGAAGCGAACGGCGCCGACGTCCCACCGAGATGGTCGCAGGGTCGCCGAAGCATCGGCGGCCCGGGCGATCCCCGGGCCCAGGGTAACGATCGTGGCCGACAGGGCCATGATCCCGAGTGTGCGCGCCGGAGCGCGTGAGCAGGTAGTAATCCGATTCCCCCCGACGTCGGCCAATGAGCTCGGGAGCGACGGTAGTGGACGCTCACATCTATGTCCAGACATTCGATAGGTACGATGTCAACGACTGCGTTGGCCCAGCCGAGGCGCGGTAGTGTCCGGATCCCGGGACGCGTAGCTCAGCCTGGCAGAGCGCCTGCTCGACACGCAGGAGGTCGCTGGTTCAAGTCCAGTCGCGTCCACCATGAGGATGTTCGGAACGAACATTCCTCGAAGATCGGAATTTCCCCCCATCTGCGATCTCGGTCAGGTGGCGCGGCGCGATCAATCGAAAGCCCCGACTCGACAGGGACGATCACCGTCCATTCCCTCTTGGTAGCGCTGCGGCCGAGACAATCCGGCACGTACTGTTGGGCTCGATCATCACCTCGGCGGCTCGTGCACTACGAGACCGGGGACAGTGGAGACCATGGTGTCGACCCCCACGTACGTGGAAGGCTTCACCGATCAGCGAGCGCCTGCTCGAAGGCGTCCCACTCCTCGTCCGTAAGGCCCTCGACCGCCATGTCGTCGTCGCTCGGAAGAGGCCGCGCGCGGTGCAGAATGACCTCGCGAAAGGCGAGACGACGTCATCGATCAGCGAGCGCCTATCGGCACTCCCTTTCCGCTCCCAGTCACGTGAAATAGCCGACCGGATTCGATGGATGCTTATTGGGCTTGCGCCCCGGCTAGCACCCGACCGACGCCTCCGGGCTCCTCGCCGAAGCACCAAAGCACAACATCGCGTCCGAGATCGGCATGGCGGCGCTCATCGCCGGCGATCCGCTCAAAGACACGACGCTCCTCCGGGGTACCCGCGGAGCGTGCCCGCTCCTCCATGTCCGCGGCCGATGCGCCTTCGTTCAGCCAGCCGTCACGGTACGAATCGAGGGCTATGCGAGCCAAGCGGCGTCGTCGTGTCGCCGATCGGCCACCGATACGGCGACCGAGGAGGTGAGGGATCGGTCCGAAGGCGGCGCGCTCGCCTCCCGAGAGCCGGTCGAGCAGCGTGGCGTGGGCGATCTCGTCCAGGCCCGCACGATGGCAACGGAGTACCAGCGCAGTAGGTGCGCCGAGTGCCATCAACTGAAGACCTAGCTCGGCAAACGACGCCACCGACGCATACTCCACGCGGGCCTCGTCCCCAGCTCCATCCTCGGCCGGTAGGAGGAGGCCCCTCCGACGGCGCCGCCTCCGCAATGGACGACCGGGGATCGAGCACATCACCCTGCCGTCGGCGATGGTGACGCAGGTCGACGCCGAGTTGCCAGGCACTGGAGAGGAGTTCGTCGAGCCGGCCGATGGCGTTGATGAGGTGGTCGTAGGGTCTGATTCTCGAGCCGTGCCCGACGTTCCTGAGCACGCCGGGACGGCGAAGAGCGCAGTCACCGCGGCCGCCGTCAGTCCTCCTCGGAAGATCCTCATTCGATCCGCCTTCCTCCAGTCGCGAGCCGTCTGTTTTGTTTGGACGATGGCCAGTCGCCGTTAGTTCCACGTGGGTCACGCCTGCCTTGCGAAGAGCGCCGATTCTGCCCCCTGAGCCAGACCTTCGCCCGGGGGACATCCTGAGGGAGCGACGACGTGGTCGTCCGCCCCTGCGATGCTCCCGCCACCGCGGTGTCATCCCGGCCCGGAGGGTCATCGGCGACGGAGGGCGGGGTGACGACGGCCGTCCCTGCTGGTTCGCCAACGGGCTCGGCTGCGGGAGTGATTCCGGTCCCTGTACCGTCAGTGATGACCTGGATCCCGTGTCTTGGGAGGCCCTGGAAGGCGACGGCCCCGGCGCCGAGGACCAGCGCCGCTACGGGAGGGTTAGCGGCCCTTGGCCATGGTGACCGCCACCACCAGGGCGGCGACGAAGAGCACCACGATGACCAGGGCCACGATTCCATCTGAAACTTCGGCGAGCACGAGCGGGAGCATACTCGCCAGAGCACCGTCGTCAACTGTGCGAGAAGCTCAGCGGCGACGGCCCCGGCGGCTGCCACCCATGCGCCTGGCCACGGCGTGCACCGGCGGCGCCGATCCGTCGGTGCCGGTGGCGGCCACGTCGTCGAGCGGGCCCCAGTCGTCGATGGTCAGGTTGGTCAGCCGGGGGTCGTTGGAGAACAGCTCGACGAGGGGCTGGCGGATCCCCAGGCGCTTGCGCAGTTTCTCGGCCTCGCCAACCTGGTCCCACAGCAGCAGGCTGACGGCCACCCCGGTCTCGCCGGCCCGGGCGGTGCGGCCCGATCGGTGCAGGTAGGCCTTGTGGTCCTCGGGTGGGTCGTAGTGCACGACGACGTCGACGGCGTCGATGTGCAGGCCCCGGGCGGCCACGTCGGTGGCCACCAGCAGGCCGACGTCGCCCTTGGTGAACTTGTCGAGGGCCCGTTGCCGGGCGCTCTGGGTGAGGCCGCCGTGAAGCGTCTCGGCCTTCACGCCCTCCTTGCGGAGCTGGACCACCAGGCGGTCGGCGCCGTGCTTGGTGCGCACGAACACGAGCGTCCGGTACACCCCGCCGGCGATGGCCGACGCCACCTTCACCTTGTCCATCTGGTGGATCTTCAGGAAGCGGTGCTCCATGTTCTCGACCGTGGGGGTGGTGGACTCCACCTCGTAGCGCATCGGGTCGGTCACGTACGAGCGGACGAGATGATCGACGTCGCTGTCGAGGGTGGCCGAGAACAGCAGCGTCTGGTGCTCGGCGGGCAGTCGGCGGAGCACCCACTCGACCTGGGGCAGAAAGCCCATGTCCACCATCCGGTCGGCCTCGTCGAGCACGAGGATGGCGACGTCGTCCATGAAGATCTCGCCCCGGTCGCCCAGGTCGATGAGCCGTCCGGGCGTGGCAATGATGATCTCCACGCCGCGGCGCAGGATCTTGATCTGGCGGTCCATGGGTGTGCCGCCGTAGACGGCGCCCATACGCAGGCCCCGGGCGGCAGCCAGGGGAGCGAGGACCTCCTCGACTTGATGGGCCAGCTCGCGGGTGGGCACGAGCACCAGCGCCCGTGGCCGCTGGGGCTTGGCTTCGGCCGTCCGCATGATGATCGGGAGGCCGAACGCCAGCGTCTTGCCCGACCCGGTCTGGGCCTTGCCGCAGACGTTGCGGCCGGCCAGGGCGTCGGGGATGGTCAGGGCCTGGATGGGAAACGGGGTGTCGATGCCCGCAGCGGCGAGGGCGTCCGAAAGGTCGGGCGCCACGCCGAGCGCGGCGAAGCTCTTCATGAGGTGGGGTACTCCTGATTCATGCGGGATGGGGCGGGCCGAACCCACCGTCACGTCACGCCGCACGCACGAGGAAGGAATGGCCCCGACTGAGGTGCCGAATGCACCGGTCGCATT
>JBBSIS010000068.1:0-14970 GCA_038231955.1 Acidimicrobiales bacterium | reverse complement strand
TAGCCCGGATCGTTCATCAAGCCGGGTGGTGCGAGTGTTGGTCGGTGCGGGGGGCGTCGGCAGGTGGGAGCTGTTCGGGGTGGGCCAGTTGAGGCCGTCGTTGTGTGTGAGGCCTGTCGCTGAGAGGGGTGTCGTGCCGTCGGTGGGCAGGTCGGCTTGGGCGCTGGGCGCCGAGGCGGGGCGTGATCGTCGTGCGGTCCGCCCGGCGGGTCAGCCGGGCGCGGCGGGGAGCGCTTTGAGGCGCGCGAACGCGGCGGCGAGGTCGGTGGCCCAGGCCCAGGATGCTTGGAGGCGCAGGCGGGCGCCGCGGGCGTGGAAGGCCAAGCGCGCGGCGACGTGCAGCAGCCGGTAGCGCAGCCGCTTGGGTTCGGCGCGCGCGAGCTCGCCGGTCAGCACCAGCCGTTGGGTCCAGATGATCAGGTTGTGGGCGATCAGCACGAGCTGTAGCCAGACGCGGTTGTGCTCGAAGTCTCGGAACGGCAAGTTGCGAAGCCCGGTGTCCTTGTCGTTGCGGATGCGATCCTCGACCCGCGCGCGGCCACGATGATCACGCTCGAGGTGGGCGACCTGGCCGGGGTGGTCGGTGAGGATCGCCTGGAAGCGGTGCCCGTCGTGATCGGTGAAGCTCAGTTGCGCACCGGGATGCGCACGCTCGCGGCGCACGAGCATCCGTGACCCGGCTGGCCAGGTGGTGAGGTCCAGCTGTTCGGTGATCTCGCAGACCTGCCCGTTGGGCCGCTCGCGGTCGTCTTGATCGAGGGCGCAGACCCAGTCATCGTCGCCGATTTGCAGGATTGCGGCGCGGAGCGTCTCGGTCAGGTCATAGCCGACCGAGTAGCGGATCCGGCCCTCGCGACACCAGTCCAGCAGCCCATGACAGGCGCCCGCGGAGTCGACGCGCAGCCCCAGCTCGATCTGCTCGATGTGCTCGGCGGGGATCTGCGCGATGGCGTGCTCGGCGACGGCGATCTGGTCGGCGGCGGTGTTCGCGCCGGCGTTGCCCGGGCGCAGATCGCCACCCATCGCCTCGCCGGTCTCATCGCCATAGGCCAACAGCGGATGAAAGCCATAGCCGCCCCTAAAGTTGCCTGCCGCGCCCTGCTTCTCCGAATGCGAGCCGATCAGCGTCGCGTCGAGGTCGATCGTCAGCCGCTGCGGGGCTCCGGCCAGCTGCCACACCCGCTCCCGCGCACGCGCGTGTGCGTCTGCCAGCGCGTCCAACAGCCCCGGCGTGCTGGCGATCTGGTCGATCACCCGAAAGGCCGTCGAGCTCGACGCGACCCGCCCAAACAGTGCCGCCTGATCGCCGACGGCGCGCAGGTCGGCCAAGCAGTCGCCGCCGTCGGCGAGCATCACCGCCAGGTCGCGGATCACGCGGCCCGGGTCATGGCCGCCGCGGCGCTGACGCAGCCCACCAAGCCTCCCCGACAACGCCCGCGTCAGGCCCGTCTTGTCGGCGACCTGGGCCAACAGCGCGCTACCCGCGTGCGACACCAGCCCGTCTCCGTCCGGCGTGACATCTACGTTCATCCAGCGCCCATCGCGCGTCACCTTCAAGGTGAACCTCCCGAGTCGGTCCTGCGGGCTTCGACACCACGCAGAATCCCTGCTCAGGCGGACAGTCAAGCGGCCCCGACCACCGGGGCCGCTTCTGCTTCATGCAAGATCCGGGCTAGATCCGACGCATGCTCCAAGGCTCTCAGCAGATGCCCATTGAGCGCTAACGGATACAGGCCTCGATATCTGCGGAGACTTTTCTCGCGGGGGTGCGCATGTACTGGATGACCACCCGCCCGATGACCTGGTACGCGCCCGGTATCGTCGCGCGAGTCCTGGCCCTGCTTACGGTCTCACCTAAGCGCTTAGCCTGTGTCACTGAGTCAAAGTAGAGGAGGGTGGCGCCAATGCGAGACTTGAGGATGGGGCCAACGGTCACAACTGACGTTGCCGGCTTTGTACCTCCGCCTCCGGGGGCGGCTCCCGTGACCGTCCTCGTCTGGCCATAGCCGCGCTTCTTGAGACACGCCACGGCACGCCCTGGGACCCCCACCGGGCCGCCGCGCGAAGGGAGGTCACGCCCCGCGGGGACCTTCGACGTTCGGGGCGCCTGTGAAGTTGCCTGCTTGGCAGCCGTGTCCCCTTCTCGCTTATCCGGTCGCCCCTTCGCTTTACCCGGTCGGGCCTTCGGCTTATCCGGTCGTCCCTTCGGTTTATCGGATCGCTCCGTGGGCTCTTGCGCTCCCGTGGTGGGGGTCTCCGATGATCGCTGATCGGATTGCTGCGAATCCCCACAAGCAAAGAGGTTGACGAGCAACGGAAACGCGACGCACACAGCCACAACTGATGGACCCCAGCCTCGCGTTGAAACCTGCTGCTCTCTACCACGCTCCATTGTCAGAGTTCAACTTTCACCTAGTGGCGTTGACTTTTACGTAATAGCTTCGCTAGTTACCGGCGTCAACGAAACGTGCTTCAACGACTCAACAAGACCCTATCGTCAACTTTTGCCTCGGTACCACCCTGGCCGAGAGGTGCGGGGTAAGAGCTAAGCGGCAAGCTGATGAGCGATCAGCAGGCTGACGGGGTTTTCGGGAGTGGCTTTGGTGGATGGTCAGTAGCTGATGGAGGTTGGAGCTGGCGGTGCCGCGAAGGCCGGTGACAACAAACACACTTCACATGTACGGTGGTCGGCGTAGGTGCCCGATGGTTGTCGAAGTTGATAGTTAGTCACGGTAGGGCAAGTCGGCCGCCGCTCACCACCGGCACGCCCTGCATGCGCTTCGCAACGCGCGGCGCCGCTGCAGGCACACGTCGTTGGCGTCGCGATCTCTCTCACCTCCTGCGCCGCCTGCGCGAGCCTGCCAGCCCTCGCGGCAGCTGGGAGCGGACCGTGGCCGGTGCGGCCCCCCGGCGCAGGCGGCGTGCCATCGCGATCCCAAAGCCAAAGCTCGTGGCGAGCAGACCGACCGCGTAGAGCGCCGTCCCGGCCGGGTCCGGTCCCCGCGCGCTGCTGACGCGCTCGACCTGGACCTCAGACTCTCGCTCTCGATCTCGCATCAGCGCCGCCTGCCCCTGCGCCTGGCTCTGGGACTGCGCCTGGCCTTGGGCCTGGGCCTGCTTTTGTGACTGACCCTGAGCCTGCGTCTGGGCCTGAGCCTGAGCCTGGCCGCTGGCCTGGGCCTGGGCCTGGGCCTGCGCCTGAGCTTGAGCCTGCGCTTGGGCTTGGGCCTGAGCCTGTGCTTGAGCTTGAGCTTGAGCTTGAGATTGGCTCTGGGGTTGGCCCTGAGTCTGGGGAATCGGGCTGGGAGGGGGCGGAGACTGCGCAGCCGGGGCGGGGCTCGCGGACCGGGGCTGAGGCGCCGGGCTCACAGACCTGGGAGAAGGCGCGGCGCCCGGGGGCACCCTCGGCGACCCGGCCGGCGGGCCAGGCGAGGCCTGGGCCTTTGGCGGGCTCCCCGGTGGCGGCGGCGAACCACCCCCACCGTGCGATGGGGGCTTGCCCCCGTCAGGCTTAGGCGGCTTATCAGGCGACGAGGAGTCCTTGATCGTCCCCGTCCCCTCACCCCGCCCGATCGCCGTGTTGGTCGGGTTAGACAACCTGACCGTGAAATGCTCGGTACCCTCACCCGCGACCTTGTCGGCCAACACCGGCACCGTCACCCGCTTGACCGTCTCACCCGGCGCAAACAACAATGTCCCCGAGGTCGCCTGATAATCCCCGCCCGCCTTCGCCGACCCATCCGCGGTGGCGTAGTCCACGCGGGCGGGGGTGGAGATGGGCACCGGCGGGGTGTTGATGTCCACGCCAAACCCGCTGGTCCCCGTGCTGACCACGGTGTCAGGCTGCTGGTTCAACGTCAGCGTAAACGTGGCTGGCGCGCTCCCCGAGGTGGGCTCGGTGACCGGCGCAGCATCATCGACGTTCACACCCCGGCACGTCCCCGGGCCGCCACCCCCGCGGTAGCGGACCACGCCGGTGCCATACCCGGTCCTCGGACCTTGGGAGTAAAAGCCGCCTGCGACGAGCTTGCCATCAGGCTGAATTCCCATGCCACCCACCGCGCCGGCGTCATAACCGATGCGGGTTCGCACGCCGGAGGGTGACCCGCAACTCTCAAGCGTCCCATCGGGGCTGTAGCGCGCTGCGAGGAAGTCGCCTTCGTCGGGTTTAAAGTCGGCCGGGTTGTATGGCCCATAGCCCGCCACCACGATGCGCCCGTCCGCTGGCTGCACCGCCACCCCGAAGGGGACCGAACTGCCGCCGCTTTGGCGTCCGCCAGGGAAGTCGCCCGGCGCCGCGATCATGCCGCCACAGGGCCGCTGGGAGACCTGCCCGCAAGCGTTGAAGGTCGTATCGGCCGTGCCGTCGGGCTGGCCGGCAACCCCCACGTTGTAGCGCGCTACGAAGAAGCCGCCACTGGCCCCACCCGCCAGCAGGATCTTGCCGTCGCCCTGGATGGCCAACCGCCCAGGTGCGTCTCCAACGTCCGCGGGCGCCGGGTCGGTGGTGGCAATCCCATCGCAGAGCGCCTGCGACTGCGAGCACGGATTGAAGCTCGGATCCAGGTCACCATGGTCGGGCAGGTAGCGAGCAACCGTGAACTGAGCCCTGGCAAATGAGGTCGTAGAGGTTCCACCCACCACGATCTTGCCGTCACGCTGGACGAGGATGTCGCCGGTTTGCGAGGTTTTCAGCCCAAAATCGGTCTCGAGTGTCCCGTCCCGCCTGGGCCCAAAGGTTCTGTCCGGGCTGCCATCGGGGTTGTAGCGGGCCACCGCGAAGCCTCTGTTGTTGAGCAGGGTTCCGCCGTCGTAGTTCAAATCGGTCGCGACGATCTTCTCCTCGCCCCCTACGCGCTCGATGGCGATGCGCTCCGCGTACTTCGCTGGCGCAATCCCGTCCTGCCCGAAGCTGGTATCGGATGTGCCGTCAGGGTTAAAGCGCGCCAAGGAGCGCGCTCCGAGGTCGCCGAGGGCGACCACGATCTTGCCGTCCGACTGCAGCGCCAGCCCGTTGCCGGAGTCGGTCAGCCTGACCTTCCCGCCGGTCCCGAAGCCCGGGTCAAGGGAGCCGTCTGGCAGGTAGCGCACCAGCGAGGAGCGCCCAGAGACCACGATCTTGCCGTCGGGCTGCAGAACCATCCCCCCGCCGCGGCCGTCGGCCCCAGGCGTGGTGGCCTTGCCATGGCAGGCAAAGCCATCGTCGAGATCGGTCCACCTTGGGGGGCCGGGCGGTGACCCGGGCTGCGGCGGACACGCGCCGGTCGATGACGCGGCCGTCTCGGTGAGCGTGGCGTCCGCCCTACTCGTAGGCCCGGTGGTGGGGACAAGGGAGCCTCGAGCTGAAATCAGCTCCTTATCGGCAGTATCGGAGGAGGTGATCGTGGCCGTATAGGTGCCGTCGCCATGGTCGGTGACCGGCCCGAAGGTCACATCCCCGTTGGTGGAAAAGCTCACATATCCACCGGAACGGCCCTCGCGGCCGACCGTCATCCTCACCGTCGCCGTTGACGTCGATTGGCCGTCGGCCGCAATCGAGGACGGGTCGAGCGTCAGTGAGACCCTGAACCTGGTGTCGACGCTGTCGGTGCTCTGCTTCCCATCCCACGTCCAAGTGTCGTCGAGGAAGCCGCCATTGTTGCCGCCCAATATCACGACCCGCTGTCTGGGGGCGTCGTAGGCCATCGACGCGAACGCTTGGTGGTCGGGGTCGTCGGCAGGAAACCGCTGCGTCCACGCCGTTCCATCCCACGTCCAGGTGTCGGCTCTGGGAGTGGTCGAGTTGGCTCCCTCGTTGGGGCAGATGCATGGCTCTCCGTCGTAGAGGACCACCACCCCCGTCGCAGGCAGCGAAGCCATCGCCGCGCCGTAGCGCGCTCGTGGCGTCTGAGGCGAGCTGCGCTCGGTCCAGTTGGACCCATCCCAGGTCCAGGTATCGCTCAAGCGCGCAGCATCCCTATCCCGAGCCGGCCAAGTCCCCCCGAAGAGCACGTCCTGGTCTGTCCCCTTGTGATAGGCCATCGTCGCCGCCCTGCGCGCCGGCGGGCTGGCTGTCGGGTGGCGCTGTTCCCAATCTGAGCCATTCCACGTCCACGTGTCACAGAGCATCTGGTCATTGGAGCGGCCCTCCTGTGTACCCCCACCACTGGAAGACGGCGGTGTCTGCCCGCCACCGAACACGACCAGACCCGACCCGGGGTTCTCGGCCATAACCGCCCCCCAGCGCGCGGGCGGCGGGTGGGCCGGATGCTGCTCGGTCCACTTCGACCCATCCCAGATCCAGGTGTCGTTGAGCACCTGCCCATCGCGGGTCGCCCCTCCGAAGAGCACGAGCTGGCCCGGACGATCGGCGTCCGGCGCCGCGTTATAGGCCATCACCGCCCCGATCCGCGCCGTAGGGCTGGTAGCAGGCTGCCCCGGCAAAGCCGCCGGCGGCGTCGCATTCGTCCACGTCCCCGTCGCGCCGTCCCACACCCAGGTCTCCGCTGAAGTCCCGGAGAGGTCGGAGGTGAGCCCATACTGGGGTTCACCGCCGAAGAGCACCACCCGCCCGGACCGCGGATCGCCGTAGAGCGGCCGAGGGTCATAGGCCATCGCGGTATAGACCCGCGCCCTTGGCGAGAACACGGAGTGCTGCTGCACCCAGGGGTCGTCCTGAGCATCGCTCTCAGCTGCCGCCGGAGCGGCGCCCGGGCTCGCCGCTCGCGCACTGGACGGACTCGCCGCAGACGAAGACCTCGAACGCAACGTGCTCGCCGCCGCAGAGCCCCCACACGGCGGTGGCGTAGTCCCCTCAGCAGCCACCACGTCTGAGAGATCGGACTCCGCCGTCGCGGTCCCCCTCGCGTTAGTCGCGGTCACGACCAGCTTGACTCTGGTTCCCACCTCCGAGGACTGCAGCGTGTAGTCAACGTCGGTCGCCCCGGCGATGTCCTGGCAGGCCGACCCGTTCGTGTCGCAGCGCCTCCACCGATAGCTAAAGCTCAGGTCGCCCCCCGACCACTCGCCGCGATCGCCCCTGAGGGTCTGGCCCTCCCTCGCCTCGCCAGTGAAGCTCGGCCTCTTCGAATTCGAAGGAGGCCCAACGCTCGTCGCCGCGCCCGCCACGGCGAGGCTGTGAAAGCCGCCGGCTGCGATACTGCCGACCGTCCCTTCAAAGCCACCGACCTCCACCGGGGTAGGTGAGGGCGCGGGTCCCGCCTGCCCGCGATCGTCGTCGACGGCCCCCCACGCCCACACCTTGTGGTCAGACCCAAGCGCCAGGGTATGCGAGGTTCCCCCCGCGACCTGCTCCACCCCGTCGAGCCCGCTCACCTTCGTCGGCGTCGAGGACTGACCGGCCGGAGTGCTATATCCGAGCTGTCCATTGCCGTTATAGCCCCACGCGTACACCTTGCCGTCGCGGACCGCCAAGCTGTGCTGGCCGCCTCCGGCAATGCCCGACACGCCCGACAGGCCCGACACCGCAAGAGGAACCGGCGATGCCCCACTGGCGGGACTGCCTAGCTGACCGAAAGAGTTATCGCCCCACGCGTAGACCGTCCCGTCAGTACCCAGGGCCAAGCTGTGGCCGCCGCCGAGGGTGCCGGGGCCGCCAGCGGACACCGCCTTTATCTTCGGCGCACCAGTGGGAAACTTCACCTCAGTGGGGGTAGGGTTACTACAGTTCCCCACGCTGCCGGCCGTGCCGTTCCCAAGTTGACCGCTGTCGTTGCTGCCCCAAGCGTAGACCTTACCGTCCTGAGTCAATGCCAAGCTGAACCCAGAGGTGAAGCCGTTGCCCACGGCAACGGCTTCGATCTTCGGGGCGGGGGCCGGGAACTTAACTTGCACTGGTGTCGACACCGGAGCCGAACCCGCCTGACCCGTTCCCAGCGCGCCACAGTGGTTGTCGCCCCACCCCCACACCTTGCCGCCGGAATCCACAGCCAGGCTGTGCGAAGAGCCAGCGGCCACCGCCGTGAACGTGCCCTGCACCGCGACCTTCACCGGGGAATGACGGCCGTTGGTCGTCCCATCGCCAAGCTCCCCGTACGTGTTACTGCCCCACGCATACACCGTCCCGTCGTCGGTTATCGCCAAGCTGTGAGAGTCCCTGCCCGACTGGCCGCCGGCCGCAACCGAGCGCACTCCCGCTAGCCCCGGTACGGTCGTCGGCGTCGAACGGTTGCTCGTGGTGCCGTCGCCCAGCTCCCCGTACTGGTTGGAGCCAAAGGCGGCGACCGTGCCCTGGCCACGGGCAGCCCGGCTGGGGTGCGCAGCCACCAGCATCCCCGCCACCAAGAGGCCCACCACGATGACCGCGGCTGCCCAACGTCGGCGTATCACAGGTTTCGCGAGTGCTCGGTCACAGCCGCCGCAAGCACTTGGCTCGCTTGGCCAAGCCCAACTACGGCCCATGGTAGGAACACGACTACCCACGACGTCTATTTCCGGGGGTTCTCACGTATTTCTCGGGTTGGGAGCCGACGAACGGAAAGAGGTCACCGTGAGCTCCCACCCCACGGTGACCCTTCCCGACACTTCAGTCCCCCAGCAAACAGGCGAGGCTGCCAGCCGGAGACCCCGCTCAGGAATGCGTTGCCTTTGTGAGCACGCAGCTCGTCGGGGCGATGACCGAGTTGCACGCCGTCAGGTCGTAGATCTCGATTCCAGGCGGAATGACCAGTGGCGGGTTGAAGCTCGCAAGGACCAGCACCTCCGCGTTCACCTTGAACGGACTCGCAACGCTGGCAGCGGGACATCCCGTTCCAGTTACACTAGTGAAGTCGTACTCCACTTGCGTGTCGGTTCGCTTATACGACCCGCCTTGCAGGGTGCAAACCCTGGCCGGGCCCGTAAGCGTCAGCGTACCGGTGAACCCCTTTTCGGACGCACCTGGCCCGGTTGTGCACGGTGTGGAGGCCGTTAGGGGGCTTTGCGGATTGAATGTCCCTGCGCCGTTCTCACCCCATTGGAACGTCGAACTTAACGGACTCGGATCGCTATGAGTCGTGAAGGTGTCTCCGTTCGGAACGCCTCCGGTGCGAAACGCCAAGTGGGCGTTGTAGAGCGAATACGTAGCGCACTCCTGCGGAGGCGGGTTGAGATGGGCTGCCGCGTGGAAGGAACCGTCTGGGGGATCAGTGGGCGCGGCGAGAGTTGTCGCGACCGAGGCGGCGAGCATTACCGTCGTCAAGACGGCGATGAGGGCAAGCCTGAGGGTTGGCTTACGGCGTCTATAGATTGGCTGATACATACTTGAAATACCTTTCGTGTTAGTTCGCTGTGTGCTGTTCATCATGGGGGCAGAACGTTGATCCTAGATATGAGCAGAAGCGCTACAGCGTGCGACCAATTGCACGTCTACAGTTTCGATTTACTCGACTCATTTCCCGGGTGTTGAGGGCTCACTGGTCACAAGCCGCGTAGGTCTCGGGTGGGTGTGTCGTTGTGGGGGTGGTGGCCGTTTGTTGATGAGGGTGTGACGGTGTCGAGTAGTTGTTGGAGGGCTGTGCCTTCGAGGGTTTCCTCTTGCTCGAGGGTGGTGATGATGTTTGTGAGGGCGGGTTGGTGGTCTGTGAGTAGTTGGGTGGCGTGGTCTTTGGCGGTTTCGATGAGTTGGCGGACCTCTGTGTCGAAGGTCTCGATGCTCTGGTCGCCGATCGCTTCCATGCTGGTCCCATCTGCGCTGAGGAAGCCGCCGTAGCGGGCCAGGACCCGGACGGGGCCGATCCCCGCCGACATGCCATAGAGGCCGACCATCTCCTTGGCCAGGGCGGTCGCTTGGGCGATGTCGTTCTCGGCGGTCGTCGAGGGCCGGTCGCACAGCCGCGCCTCTGCGGCCATCCCGGCCATCATGATCGCCAACCGATCCTGAATCTCGTGGTCTGTGAGCAGGACCCGGTCGCCGTCGCCGCCCATCGAGGTCTTCGCGACCCCCGCTCCCTGGGCGAGGATCGAGACGCGGTGGATGTCTGTCCGCCGCCCGACCGCGGACGCGACCACGGCATGGCCCGACTCGTGCACCGCCAGGCGGTAGCGCTCATCGGCGGTCATCAGCTTCCCGCGATGCGGGCCATGCAGCACCCGCTGGATCGCCTCTGAGAAATGGCGGGCCGAGACCTGGCCGCCCTCCTGGCCCTCGCGGACCGCAAGCAGCGCCGCCTCGTTGATCACATTGGCCAGATCGGCACCCGTGAACCCCGGGGTTTGGCGAGCGACATCAAACAGATCGACATCCGCGGCGACCGGCCGGCGGCGGGCGTGCACCGCCAAGATCTCCGCCCGCCCGTCGGCGTCGGGCGGCTCAAGGGTGATGTGGCGGTCAAAGCGCCCCGGGCGCATCAACGCCGCATCCAGGATGTCGGGGCGGTTGGTAGCTCCCATCAACACGATCCCCGAGGACACGTCAAAGCCGTCCATCTCCACCAGCAGCTGGTTGAGCGTCTGCTCGCGCTCGCCGCCCGAGACCCCCTCGCCCTCGCGGGTGCGGCCCACCGCATCGATCTCGTCGATGAACACGATCGCGGGCGCAAGCTCACGTGCCTGCGAAAAGAGGTCTCTCACCCGAGCGGCGCCCACCCCCACCAGCGACTCCACGAAATCGGTCCCAGACGCCGTGATGAACGGGACACCCGACTCGCCCGCCACCGCTCGCGCCATCAATGTCTTGCCACACCCCGGCGGGCCGAAGAGCAGCACCCCCTTCGGGGCGACCGCCGCGAACGCCTCGAACTTCGTCGGGTCCCTGAGATAGTCGATCACCTCCTGGACCTCTGTGACCACATCGCCGATCCCCGCCACATCCGCGAAAGTCACCGCATCCTCAGTCGCCTTCTCGCGCTTCTGCTTCTTGCCCAAACGGCCAAACCCGACCACCCCCGCCAGATCAGAGTCCCCGCCCGCAGCCGCGACCACGAAGATGATGCCGAACAGGGCCGCCAGGATCATCAACGGCAACACAAACGTGATCACCAGACGAGCGACCGCCTTACCCGTCTGATGACGAACCTCCAAACGAGCGCGGCCCCCCAACCGATCGATCAACTGCTGGGTCGCCACATCGCTCTGCGGATAGGCCGCATGAAAAGACACCAGCCCCGACCGACACCCAGACACCCGCCCCGACGGGCAAAACCGCCCCACCACCTGCGCCTCCTGATCCAACAGAGTCGCCTCCCGCACCCGATTCGCGCTCGCCAACGAATACAACCTGTTGATCGTCACCTCACGACCCGGCTTGGACACAGAAAACGTGCCGCGCACCAACACCACAAACACCGCCACCAACACCAACAACACGACCACCAACACCCGCAACACCCACGACGAAGAAGAACCGCCGCCCTCCCCCCGCCCAGCATCTTCCGAAGCCACGATCAACCACCCCCGCTCAAGACCCGGGCACAACGACCCAGGCAACGCGCACCCGAGAAACCAGACTAAGCCCTCCAAGCCAGCCCGTCCAATACCGGGCACGCAGGCCGCCGATACCCAAAAGGTCTAGATGCACCGCACACACAGTCAGCAGGCGCTATAAGACAGGCGTGACGAATCGAGACGCACTAGAGGCCAGGACATAGCTGGACGGTCGGCCCAGGGCTGGCGGACCGGTCGCTCGCCCCTGGGCGCCATCGTTGGCGTGGCGCTAGTCATGGTCGGTGCCGGCGCCGTGCTGATCTCCACCTCCTTGGGCGAGGATCTCAGAGCCGGACTCGTGGGAAAGGATGCCCCGGTCAACGAAGGGGCTGACGACAGGGCTGACGTCGCCTCTCATAACTCCCCGACGCTCGCCCGCAACCCGGTCGACAAGGGCAACCTCGCCGTCGCGAATCGGATCGACACGCCGAGGTACTCCTGCGCTCTTCACATCTCTAACGACGGGGGCGCAAGCTGGAGTCAGACGGCGATCCCAGCGCCCGAGGGTGAGGACCCCAAGTGCTATGCGGCGGATGTGGCCTTCTCCGCAGACGGCACCATGTACCTGTCTTTTGTGACGCTGCAGGGAGCCGGCAACGTTCCCCAGGCCGCCTGGGTCTCCAGCTCCAAGGACGGCGGGCGGACCCTGTCAAAGCCGGTCAAGGCGCTCGGTGCGCTCTCCTTCCAGGTGCGGCTCGTGGCCGACCCGACCGTGCCCGGGCGGCTCTATCTGACCTGGCTGCAGGGATCGGACGTCGCGCTGTTCAAATTTACCCAGGCCGGCAACCCGATCCGCTTCACGCGCACCGACGATGGGGGGCGGTCGTGGCGGACGCCCGCAAGGGTGAGCACGCCGTCGCGAGGGCGCTTGGTCGCTCCTTCGCTGGCGGTGGGGGCGCGCGGTGCGCTCTACGCCCTCTACCTCGATCTCGTGGACGACCGCCTCGACTACGAGGGCCTGCATCAGGGGCGCGGCGGCCCGCCCTACCAGGGCCGCTGGAAGCTCGTGCTCTCGCGCTCGAGCGACGGTGGGGCGAGTTGGGCCGAGAACGTCGTCGAGCCGCGGTTGGTGCCGACCCAGCGCTTCATCGTGTTCATCCCGCCGTCTCCCTCGCTGGCGGTCGACCGCCGCAGCGGCCGCCTCTACGCCGCCTTCCAGGACGGGCGCCTCGGAGATGCCGACGTGCGGGTTTGGAGCTCCGGAGACCGCGGGGAGTCGTGGCGCTCAACGCGCGTCAACGACACGCCCCCGCACGACCACACCTCCCAGTACCTGCCACGGCTCGCCGTCGCACCCGACGGGCGCCTCGACGTCGTCTACTACGATCGCCGCGCCGATCGCGGGAACGTGAGGAACCAGGTCTCCTTGCAGTCCTCCGATGACGGCGGCAAGAGCTTCGGACGGACCCTGCGCCTGAGCGACCGGCGATTTGACTCGAGGATCGGCTTTGGCAGCGAGCGAAAGCTACCCGACCTGGGCAGCCGCCTGGCGCTCCTCTCGGCCGACTCGAGCACCCTGGCCGTGTGGTCAGACACGCGCGCGGGAGTCGAGGCATCGAGGAAGCAGGACCTCCGCGCCGCTCTGGTGTCGGTGTCAAAGCGCAACCGCGGTCCGGGCTGGGCGCGCGACCGCCTGCGCTACGGGGGGATCGTCGTGGGGTTGTTGGGCCTGCTGCTGCTTGGCTGGTGGACGACTCACGCGGCCGCTGGACGACGCCGGGCGATCGCCGGCTAGTTGCTGGGCGGGGCGCCGTTGGCCCGACCCCCTGGGTTCGGTCCGGCTGATCTAACCCCCGCAGATTGGACCACGATGGATGAGACTCCAGCGTCACCGAAGGAGTCGATATCCCAAAGCAATACCCGCAGGAGTTTCGTCAGCGAATCGTCGCGATGGCGCGGGCGGGGGCGCCCGTTTCGGAGTTGACCTCCGACTACGGCCTCTCCGACGCCACCGTCTACCGCTGGATCAACCAGGACCGGATCGATCACGGAGAGGTGCCTGGCACCACGAGCGCTGAGAACGCCGAGCTCGCCGCGGCGAAGAAGCGGATCCGCGAGCTCGAGCACGAGCTCGACCTGATCCGCAAGGCGGCGGCGATCTTCGACGAACAACTTGAGATCCGCCCAAAAGGCTCTACCCGGTGGTCGCCAACCTGACCGGGCAGGGATTCAGCGAGCGCGAGGCCTGCCGAGTAGTTGGAGTCAACCGCAGCAGCTATGTCTACTGGCGCAGACGCCCGCCGAATGCCCGGGAGCTGCGGCGAGCCTGTTTCGGGCCGTTGGTGGCCCAGATCCACACCGACTCGTTCGGGACCTACGGCTACGGCAGGGTGACCGCCGAGCTGTGGTTTGGCCACGGCGTCAACGCCAACCACAAGCTCGTCTACTCGCTGATGCGCGAGCAGGGTCTGAAGGGCTTGCCTCTGCGGCCCAGGGGCCGCAGAGGCCCGCTCGGGGCGTTCGTCGCTGCCGACCTGGTGCGGCGTGACTTCGCCGGGGAGGGTCCGAACAGGCTCTGGGTGACCGACATCACCGAGCACCCGACCAGGGAGGGCAGGGTCTACTGCTGCGCGGTGCTCGACGCCTTCAGCCGCAAGGTCGTCGGCTGGTCGATCGACTCGACCCAAACCGCGGCGCTGGTCACCAACGCGCTCGGGATGGCGATCCGAAACCGCGATCCCGACCGCACGGTCATACACAGCGACCGCGGCACGCAGTTCACTTCCTGAACGTTCACTCAGCGGATCAAGGAGGCGGACCTGATGCCGTCCGTCGGGCGCACGGGCACCGCTCTGGACAACGCGATGATGGAGTCGTTCTGAGGCCGGATGCAGGTCGAGCTGCTCGACCGCCGGCGCTGGAAGACTCGGGTCGAGCTGGCCAACGCGATCTTCGAATACATCGAGGCGTTCCACAACGTCCGGCGGCGCCACAGCGCCCTCAATATGCTCACCCCGACGGAGTTCGAGGAACTCCACCGAGAATCCAGCTAGCTGGATTCTCATCTGGAGTGGCCAGAGATGGGGGTTAGATCAACCGGACCGACTTCAGGGGGTCGGGCCACCGCCGTTGATGCGATCATTGCCCGAACCGCCGTTTATCCGGTCATGGACACACCGTCGCCTTCGGCGGAACCGAAACACCACCCGCCGAAGGAGGCAAGGGATAACCACCCGGAGCGGCCGGCGTGGCCGCCGGGCACGAAGGGCCTGCCCCCGGCGTCGCGGCGCCCGATGGATCGATCTTCGCCACAAAGGCGCCGGTGTCGGCGAAGGGACCGTTGAAGGTGGGGTCCTGGCCGGCTGACCGGGCTCGGGCGGTGAGTCGGGCTCAACCGGCGATTTCGCCTGGATCCCCGTCTTCTCGTCGAGCGAGACGACCAGCACGTTCTCCGGCGGATCGACATACAGGCCGCATACCTCACCACAGCGCTGCTCAAACTCGGGCCTGGAGAAGTCACTCATGATCCAGTACTCGGTCAGGTGCGGCTTGATCTCCGCCCGCGACAGGAGCGTGTGCGCCTGAGAGCCCGACATCCCGACCTCGGCCGCGAGCTCCTCATAGGTCCAG
>JBBSIS010000067.1:0-15198 GCA_038231955.1 Acidimicrobiales bacterium | reverse complement strand
CTCGTCGAGGAGGAGGAGGCGCGGGCCCTGGACCAGAAGCATGCCGATCTCGAGCCACTGCTTCTGGCCGTGGGACAGGATCTCGGCCTTGGCCGCGGCCAGCTCCGTCAGCCCGACGGTGGCCAAGGCCTGGCCGACGGCGGCGTCGACGCCCTTCCTCCGGCGAACGAGCTGGTGGAGGGGCTGGCGGAAGCTGGCGGCGAGGTCGAGGTTCTCAACCACGGTGAGCTGCTCGAACACCGACGCGGTCTGGAACGTGCGGCCCACACCCATGCGCACGATCTTGTGCTCGGGACGGCCCAGCAGCGATTGCCCGGCGAAGCTGACCGTGCCGGCGGCGGGGTGGGTGAGCCCGGTCACCACGTCGATCAGGGTCGTCTTCCCGGCCCCGTTCGGACCGATGAGGAACCGGACCTCGCCCTCGGCCACGTTCAGGTCGAGCCCGTCGATGGCCCGGAACCCGTCGAAGACGACTTCCAGGCCCCGGACCTGCAGCAGGGCGCCTCCCGAGCCGCTCACTGAACAGCCTCCAAGACGTTGGCCGGCTCGGCCACGAGGGCGTCCTCCTGCCCGACCGGCACGGCCGACCGGTTCCGACGCAACGCGTCACGGATGCCGGCCAGGCCCTTGGGGGCGAAGGCCACGACCAGGATGAACAGGGCGCCCTGCAGGTAGAGCCAGCCGGACGCGAACTGCTCTGACAGCCCGGTCTTGGCGTAGTTGACCAGCACCGTTCCGACCACCGCACCGATCAGCGTGGCCCGGCCGCCCACGGCCACGCCGATCAGGAGCTCGAGCGAAGGGACGATCCCCAGGGCGGCGGGCGACATGATGCCGACCACCGGGACGAACAGCGCGCCGGCCAGGCCGGCCATGCCCGCGGAGACGGTGAAGGCCAGCACCTTGACCGTCGTCGGGTTGTAGCCGAGGAAGCGGACCCGGTCTTCGCCGTCGCGCACGGCGATGAGCAGCCGCCCGTACCGGCTGGCCACCAGCTGGCGGGCCAGCAGGAAGACGATGCCGAGGACGACGGCCACGACCAGGTACAGGTTGCGCTGGTTGACCGGGTCGTTGAGGTTGTAGCCGAACATGGTCTTCATGTTGGTGAGGCCGTTGGTACCGGCCGTGTAGCCCTGCTGGCCGATCAGGAGGATGACGAAGGCGGCGGCCAGGGCTTGGGTGAGGATGGCGAAGTAGGCGCCCCGGATGCGTTGGCGGAACACCAGAGCGCCGAGACCGGCAGCGACCAGCATGGGCAGCACGACGGCGGCGGGCAGAGCGAACCAGGCGTGGCGGAACGGCGCCCAGAAGGCCGGCACCTTGTCGAGGCCGTTGTACGACATGAAGTCGGGCAGGCCCTTGGGCCCTGCCTCCTGCAGCTTCAGGAACATGCCCATGGCGTAGCCGCCGATGCCGAAGAACAGTCCCTGGCCCAGGGTGAGCATCCCGCCGTAGCCCCACGCCAGGTCGATGCCGACGGCGACGATGGCAAAGCAAAGGTATTTGGCCAGCAGGCCCAGACGGAAGTCGGACATGACCGAGGGCAGCACGACCAGGGCCACGAACCCGATGGCCAGGAACGTCGCCCGTCCCTTCCACGTCGTCGAGCCCAGCAACGCCGTCACGTCAAAGCCCGACTGCGGACGGACACGAGGCCTTGGGGACGGACCTGGAGCAGGGCGACGACGGCCACGAAGGCGATCACCTTGGCCAGGCTGGCCTCGGTCTTGAACTCGACCAGCGACTCCAGCACGCCCAGGCCTATGGCGGCGACGACCGCCCCACGGAGCTGGCCGAGCCCGCCGGCGACGACGACCAGGAAGGCGTCGACGATGTAGGCCGTGCCGAGGCTGGGCCCGATCGGGCCCAGCAGGGTGAGCGCAACCCCGGCCATGCCGGCCAGGCCGGAGCCGATGAAGAACGTCCGCTGATCGACAGCCTGAGTGGCGATCCCGCTGCAGGCCGCCAGCTGACGGTTCTGCATCACCGCCCGCATGCGCCGTCCCTGGGGCAACCGGGTCATGTACAGCCAGATCCCGGTGACCGACGCGGCCACCAGGGCGATGATGAACAGCCGGGCGTAGGGCAGGGTCGTCCCCGCCACCTGGAAGCCCCCGCCCAGCCACGCCGGGGCCTTGGCGTTGACGTTGGGCGCCCCGAAGATGTCACGGGCCACCTGCTGCAGCACCAGGCTCACGCCCCAGGTGACCAGGAGGGTGTCGAGCGGGCGCCCGTAGAGACGCCGGATGAGCACCCGCTCGAGCACCAGGCCCATGGTCCCCGCCAGCGCGAATGCCACTGGCAGGGCCACGAGCAACGACACGCTCTGACCGAAGACCCCGCCCACCATGTAGGCGGTGTAGGCGCCGGCCATGATGAACTCACCGTGGGCCAGGTTGATCACGCCCATCTGGCCGAACGTGAAGGTCAGCCCCAGGGCGATCAGCAGCAGGACCGATCCGACGCTCAGCCCGGTGAAGAGCTGCGAGAGGTAGATGTCCACGGTGGCCGACGACTCAGGACAGGCCCGAGGCCCAGGGATAGCTCTTGAGGTACGGGTCGGGCTTGATGGGCGATCCGGAATTGGAGATTTCCTTGATCTGCCCGTCGGCGGTGATCTGGCCGATCCGTGCCGTCTTGAAGAGGTGCTGGGTGGCACCGTCGATGGTCACCTTGCCCTCCGGAGCGTTGAAGGTGATGCCGTCGGCTGCCTTCTTGACCGCTTCCACCTCGGTGGTGCCCGCTTTCTCGACCGCCATCTTCCACAGGTAGACCTGGGTGTAGCCGGCCTCGATCGGGTCGTCGGTGACCCGGTTGGCGCCGAACTTCTTCTTGTAGGCGTCGACGAAAGGCTTGTTCTCCGGGACGTCGCTGGTCTGGTAGTAGTTCCACGCCGTGAGATGACCGGCGATGTTCTCTGCCCCGATGCCGCGCACCTCTTCCTCGGCCACGCTGACCGACATGACAGGCATGGCGGCGGCGGTGAGCCCGGCCGCCTTGAACTGCTTGAAGAAGGCCACGTTGCTGTCACCATTGAGGGTGTTGAACACCGCGTCGGGCTTGGCGTCCTTCAGCTTGTTGACCACGGTGGAGTACTCGGTGTGACCCAGCGGCGTGTACTCCTCGCCCACGATGTTGAGGCCATTGGCCGCCGCATAGGCCTTGATCTCCTTGTTGGCCGTCCTCGGGAACACGTAGTCGCTGCCGACCAGGAAGATGTTCTTCTTGCCCTGGGCCTTCAGGTACTCGAGGCCCGGGATGATCTGTTGGTTGGTCGTGGCTCCCGAGTAGAAGATGTAGGGCGACGTCTCGAGGCCCTCGTACTGCACCGGGTACCACAGGAGCGCCTTGTTCTTCTCGAAGACCGGCAGCATGGCCTTGCGACTGGCCGACGTCCACCCGCCGAAGGTCGTGGCTACCTTGTCGACGGAGATGAGCTTCTGCGCCTTCTCGGCGAAGGTCGGCCAGTCCGACGCCCCGTCCTCCACCTTGGGCTCGATCTTCTTGCCAAGCACCCCGCCCTTGGCATTGATCTCCTCGATGGCCAGCAACTCGGCGTCGCGCACCGAGACCTCGCTGATGGCCATGGTGCCGCTGAGGGAGTGCAAGATACCGACCTTGATGGTGCTGCCGCTGTCCGTCGAGCCCCCGGGGCCGCCGCCCCGGTCGACGTGTCAGCCGTCTTGCTCCCGCATGCCACGCCCACCAGGGCCAGCAACGTGACGACGCCGACCAGCATTCGGGATCGTTTCGCCATCCCTGACCGTTTCATGACCCCTGATCCTTTGGTGAGCACTCCCATTTCCCCCTTGAGAAGCCGTGTGGGGGCGAACCTACGAAGTACACGTTGCGCATTCGCATCGGCGCTGTTCCGTACACATGAAGGGATGCTGACGTGATCCTGAACGCTCCCTTCATCGCGCCATGACCACGGCGGGGCGGCCCGTGGGGGGTCGTTGGCCCGCCATCGCCCTGGTCGTGGGCGCCTCGGTCCTGGCTGCATGCACGGCCCCGACCGCGACGCGGGCCACGTCGGCGGCCGGGCCAACGGTCCCCGTGACGACGACCACCGCCGCCGTCGTCACGATCTTCACGGCGGCGATCTCGCCGGTGTCGGCTGCCGACCTTCCGGCGTCGTGGCGCCCCGGGTGCCCGGTCCCTCCCGAGGAGCTCCGTCGGCTGGTCCTGATCTACTTGGGCTTCGACGGGCAGGCTCACACCGGGTCACTCGTCGTGCACGCGTCGGTGAGCCGGGAAATCGCGGAGGTCTTCCGGCGGTTGTACGAGACCCGCTTCGCCATCCGGCGGATGGAGCCGATCGACGTCTTCGGCGGAAGCGACGAGGCCTCGATCGCGGCCGACAACACCTCGGGCTTCAACTGTCGTGGCGCAGTGTCGAGCGGGGCGCCGCACCTGTCGGCCCACGCCTACGGGAGGGCGGTCGACCTGAACCCGGTCGAGAACCCCTACATCCTCGAAGGCACGGTCCTGCCACCCGCCGGCAGCCCCTATCTCGACCGGTCCGTCGTCCGACCGGGAATGGCGGTCAGAGGCGGTGAGGCGGTCGCCGCCTTTGCGGCCATCGGATGGTCATGGGGAGGGCGGTGGGCGTCGCCCGACTATCAGCACTTCTCGGAGAGCGGGAACTGACGCGGCCTGCTCCAGCCGACCCCTCGCCCGCAACGCCTCCGACGGCATCTACCGCATGGAGTGCGAGATGGCCGTGACCGACGTGGCCGATGGCAAGGCGGGAACGTTCACCTTCGGCCCGGCCATGGAGAGCACGGGGGCGCCGTCACCCGATCGGGCCGCTAGCGCTAGCGTTCAGGATGGCGAAAGGCGGTGCCCCATGGCGCTGAGGACGAGAGTCGGGCAAGTGGCGGTCCTGTTGGCGGCCGCAGCTCTGGGGTCGGTCGGCCCGGCGCCCGCGGCCGACGTGGGCAGCGTACGAGTCGGACCGAACATACGGGTCGGTGATGACTCGAACCCCCTGCGGTCCGACGACGTTCCCGCCCTGGCTGCCGACCCGGCTGATCCCAACCACATCGTCGAGGTCAACGAAGACTTCCTGGCCGGGCGCTGCCGCTTCCGGGTGACGTTCAACGGCGGTCGCACCTGGGACGGCGGCGAGCTGGCCGCCCCGGCCGATTTCCCCCAGACGGCGTGCAGTCGCTTCGAGGGCGGTGACTACGCCCACGTCGACGGCAGCGTGCTATTCGGCTCGGGCCAGAACGTCTACACCACCTTTTCCTGGAACCGCCCCGGCGAGACCGACGCCACCCTCGTCGCCCACTCCGCCGACGGCGGGCGCAGCTTCGCCAAGGCGGTGGTGGCCATAAACGGTGTGCCGGGCGCCGATTCTTCCGGCAACGAGGGTTACACCCGGCCCAAGGTGGCCGTGCAGCCCCGGACGCAGGGCGACCGTGTGGTGGTGGCGTCGTGGCTGATCACCCTGACCGGCACCTCGGAGCCCCAGCAGCGCCGGGCCACCGTCGCGGTGTCCGATGACGGCGGGGGAACCTGGACTGCGCCGGTCAACGCCAGCTTGCCGGAACAAAAGGCCCGGGAGCTTTCGCAGCCGGTCATCGGCCCCGACGGCACCATTTACGTTGCATGGCGCACCCTGGACCCAGCGCCGGCGCCGAATTTCCTCATCGTGGCCAAGTCCACCGATCGCGGGGCCACGTGGTCCCAGGTCCAGGCCGGCCCGGCCACCGGCCTGCGCGGCTCCGACCCCAAGCTGGCCATCGACCTCAAGTCGTCGGCGCTGGTGCTCGCCTACTGGAACACCCCGACCGGCGGCGACAGCGACGTCTTCGTCCGCCGGTCCACCGACGGGGACGCCACCTGGTCGGCTGAGGTGCGGGTGAACGACGACACCGTCGGCAATGGGGTCGTCCAGCGCCTGCCGCAGGTCTCCGTGGCTCCCGACGGCCGGGTCGATGTGGCCTGGCACGACCGCCGCCTTTCCTACAAGTACCCGACCACCAACACCACCGCGCCGATCAGCGAGCTCACCGGCGCCCGCCTCGAGGACTACTACTACGCCTACTCCACCGACGGCGGGAAGACCTTCTCGCCCAACCACCGGCTGACCGACCGCAGCATCGACCTCGACACCGGCCTCGACCGTCGCGTGACCGGGGGCTTCTACTGGGCCGCCCTGGCCCCGCTGGGTAGCGAGCGGTTGATGGTGGCCTGGGGCGACTCCCGGTTCGGGAACACCCTCACCGATACCACCGACATCCTGACCACCACAGTGGAGGTTCGGGCCGATGCTTCACTGCCCGCCACCGAACTACCCAGGGCGGGGCCGATCGGTCAGTCGGTGATCCTCTCCCAGCTCGCCTATCCCGGCGGCACGGAGTCGATCGGCGTGCCCACCGGTTCGGCCCGGGCCACCATGGCCGTCGCCGGCACCAAGGTGGTGATCGTCAACCAGGACGACGCGCCGGCCGCCATCGCCGGCAGTGTCCTGGCCCGGGCCAACAACGGCCCGTTGCTGCTGTCCGAAGCCAAGGGCCTGTCCAAGGACGTCAAAGAGGAGATCAACCGCCTTCATCCCGCCGGGGCCTACGTCGTCGGTCGAGTAGGCACCCTCACCGCTACGGTGATGGACGAACTGGCCAAGGCCGGGGTGCCGGGGGACAAGATCGTCCGGATCGACGCCGACGGCCCCGACCTGGCCCGGCAGGTGGCCCAGGCCATGGACATCCGCTCCGACGCCGACAAGTCGGCACGGGCCCCGGCGTTCGACGGCGCGGTGGTGGTCAACCCGGCGACCGACGAGGCGGCCACGGCGACCGGGTTGGCCGCTGCGCTGCGGCTGCCGATCCTGTTCGCCGACCAGGCCGGCGTGCCGACGGCGACGGTCGATGCGTTGGGGGCGTTGGGTATCCAGAAGACGATCCTCGTGGGAGGAACTTCGTCGGTGGCCGACGCGGTCATGGCCAAGCTGCCCTCTCCGACCCGGCTCAGCGGCACCACCGCGGCGACGATGTCGGAGGCGGTGGTCAAGGAGGCCCGGACCCGAGGGCGCCCGACGAACATCGTGTACTTCGCGGGAGCAGACAGGCCGGTCGAAGCCGCCGCCCTCGGGGCGGCCGTCGCTCGGTTGGGGGGCGTCATGGCGCTGGTCCCGGGCAACAACGCCGGGGTGTCTGCGGCCCGCAACGCAGTGGCACGGCTGGACCTCGCTCCGCCCGCCGACCGCGTGGTGGTCCTCGACCAATCGTCGCCCAAGGCCAACACGGCCGTCATCGTTCTGGAGATCGTCGTCGGCCTGGTGGGCCTCGGCCTCCTTGTTGCCGCCGCCCGCCGACGGCGGGATCGGGCGACCCCCGCCACCCCGGCCGGCTGAACCGCCCACCATCGGCCGGCGCGCCGACGGGCGGGTTCAGCCCACGGTGAGCACCTGGGGGGCGGTCAGCTTGATCCTGGTCTTGATCCAGCGCAGCTGGCCGGCGACCTCCTCGCTACCGGTCGAGAAGAGCCCGACGAGCTCGAGCTCACGGGCCGCCTTGGCCCCCTGGCCGACGATCGTCCAACCGATCTCGACGTCGGATGCGAGGGCGTGCAGGTGACGCAGGTCGTGGAGGAGCAGCGCCCCGGTCTGGTCTGAGCGCCCCATGGCTTCGGAGGCCTTGCGGCGCACGGTGGCGATCACGGCGTGACGGGGGCCGTCGTGGCCCTCTTCTGGCGCCTCGTGGCCGGCGGCCGAGAGGGCACTCCGGATCTGCTCGGCGTGACCATCGCACTGGCGGGCCAGGCTGTGGCAGATGTGGAACACGTCGTGGTCGGCGGCATGGCGGTCGGCCACGGCACGGTGCTCACGGGCCAGCTCGGCTTCGCCGGCATGAAGGTCGCCCAGCGCGGCCGCGAGCTTCGGCTTCACGACCCGACCCTGGTGATCCGGACGGCAGCGGTCTTGAAGGTGGGCTGGTGCGAGACCGGATCCCACACCGTCATCGTCATCTCGTTGGCGGCTCGGGACGGACCATCGGGGTCGTCCCACCAGCCGTAGTGGAACGGGACGAAGACAGTGCCGGAGCGGCACGGTCTGATCCGCAGCGGCGCCTCGACGTGGCCCCGGCGGGACTCGACCCGCACCAGATCCCCCTCGGTCAGGGACAGCCCCGCCGCATCGCCCTCGGACATCTCCACCCAGCTGTCCGGCGCCGCGGCCTGGAGCTCGGGGGCACGGGCCGTCTTGGTCCGGGTGTGGAAGTGGTACACGGAGCGGCCGTTGGTGAGGGCGAAGGGATACTCCCCGTCGGGCTCCTCGTGGGGAGGGGCCCAGTGGGCGGCCCGGAAGATGGCCCGGCCCTGCGCTCCCAAGGCCCGGTGGTCGGCTTCTGTCCACGCCGCCCCGGTCGCGATGTCGTGCCCATAGTCCTCGGTGGTCTCGCTGGTGGTGGGGAAGGTGTCGTCGCCATAGAGGCGTTCGCCGCCCCATTGGATACCTCCCTCGGCTCGCAGGCGGGCGTAGGTGATGTCGGAGTAGTCGCAGGGACGGCCCTTCGAGCACGCCCGCCACGCGTCGTAGACCTCTTCGGCGGTGGTCCAGGCCAGGAGTGGCTGTCCGTCCTTGTCGCTCACGCCCAAGCGCTGGGCGTAGTCGACGATGATGGAAAGGTCTGGGCGGGCGCCCCCGGGAGGTTCCACCGCCTTCTCGGACAGGTGGACGGTGCGGTCGGTATTGGTGAACGTCCCCGTCTTCTCGCCCCAGATCGCGGCGGGCAGGACCAGGTCGGCGAGCATCGCCGTCTCGCTGAGAAAGGCGTCCTGGACAACAACGAAGAGGCGGTCCTGACAAAGAATGGAACGGATTCGGTCGCTCTCCGGCAGCGAGACGGCCGGGTTCGTGCCGATCACCCACAGCAACTCGAGGGAGCCCTGCTCGGCGTAGCGGAACATCTCCATGGCGTGGGTACCCGGGCCCCAGTGGGGGATGGTCGACGGCTCGACGTTCCAGAGCCGGGCCAGCTCCTCGACGTGATCGGCGTTCTGCCAGTTCCGGAAGCCGGGCAGGTCGCCGGCGGCGCCACACTCACGGGCGTTCTGGGCCGTGGGCTGACCGTTCATCTGGAGCACGCCGCACCCGGGCCGGCCGAGCATGCCCCGCAACAGGTGGATGTTGTTGATCTGGCAGGCCGAGGCCGTGGCCAGATGCGACTGGTAGACGCCCTGCAAGACGGTGGAGAGGAGCCGCGGCGTCCCGCCGATGATCTCTGCCGCCGAGCGGATGTCCGCCGCCGGCACGTCGCAGACCTGAGCGGCAACGTCGGGCGTCCACCGTTCGACGGTACGCGCCAGGTCGTCGAAGCCCACGGTGTTGGCCCCCACGTACCGCTCGTCGACCCAGCTATGGGCGACGAGCTCGTGGACGATGGCGTTGAGGAGGGCGAGGTTGGTCCCGCTCCGGACGGCGAGGTGGACGTCGGCCTCCTCGGCCACCGGGGTTCGCCGCGGGTCGACGACCACCAGGGCGGGCCGGTCGGGGCCGTGAAGGCGGTCGAGCATCCGCGACCACAGCACCGTCTGGGTGAAGGCCACGTTGTGGCCGACGAGGAAGAGGGCGTCGCAGTGGTCGACGTCGGCGTAGGAGCCGGGTTGGCCGTCGGCTCCGAAGGACTCCTTCATGCTCTGGGCCGCGGTGGCGGTGCAGAGCCGGGTGTTGCCGTCCAGGTGGATGGTGCCCAGGCCCGCCCTGGTGAGCACGCCGAGGGCGTAGTACTCCTCGAGGAAGAGCTGCCCGGAGTTGTAGACGCCGATCGCCCCCGGCCCCGAGTTGGAAAGGATCTGTTTCGTGCGCCCGGCGAAGATATCGAGAGCCGTGGCCCAATCGACCGGCCGGAGCTCGCCGTTCTCCCGCAACAGGGGCGAGGTCAGGCGGTCGGGATGGCCGTTCGCCTGCCAGCCGAACAGTCCCTTGGGGCCGAGGCGGCCCCGGTTCACCCGATCGTCCTCCCGGCCGCGGACCCCGACCATGCGGCCGTCCTTGACCCCGATGTCGAGGGCGCAACCGTTGGAGCACAGGACGCACGCCGACTGCACCCACCCCTCGATGTCGTCGGGGCTCGTCCCCTGCTCGAGGGCTACGTCGGCTCGTGCCGGCCACGCCTCCCCGCGCCCGAACGGCGTACGGGATCCCCACGGGTCGACGATCCGGTCGCTCACCACAAGGGCCTTCCCGACGGGCCCGGTCGGGAAACGGTCGAACTGCACCCGACGGGGGAGGTGACCGGCGCTTGCTAGAACAGACGGCATGAACCTCGACCTGCACGTCTGGCGCTTCGACTGGGCCGGGGCGCCGGCCGCGATCGGCCCCGGCGTCGGTGCGCTCGCCCAGCGCGCCGAGGCGCTCGGGGTACGGACGCTGTCCTTCATGGACCACTACTTCCAGATGGAGCAGATGGCGCCGGCCGAGGATCCGATGCTGGAGGGGTACACCGCGCTCGGGTTCGTCGCCGGCCGCACCGAGCGACTGCGCCTGCGTCTCCTGGTCACCGGCGTGACGTACCGGTACCCCGGGCTGTTGGCCAAGACGGTCACCACACTCGACGTCCTCTCCGGCGGTCGGGCCGAGCTGGGGATCGGCGCCGCCTGGTACGAGCGCGAGCACCTGGCCTTCGGCGTGCCCTACCCGCCCGTCGCCGAACGGTTCGAGCGCCTGGAGGAGACGCTGCAGATCTGCCTGCAGATGTGGAGCGACGACAACGGGCCTTACGAGGGGCGCCACTACCGCCTGGCCGAGACGCTCTGCAGCCCGATGCCGGTGAGCCATCCTCGGCCCCGCATCCTCATAGGTGGCAGCGGGGAGAAGAAGACGCTGCGACTGGTCGCCCAGTACGCCGATGCGTGCAACATCTTCGGCGAGGCCGACGTGGTGGCCCAGAAGGTCGACGTCCTCCGCCGGCACTGCGACGCCGTCGGTCGCGACCCGAACGAGATCGAGGTCACCGCGATGTACCGGGATCTGCCCGCCGGCGCCACCGTCGCCCAGGTGATCGATGGGGCGCAACGCCTCGCCGATGCCGGCGTCTCGACGTTGGTGACCTCCTCGGTCGGCGACGACCCTGCCGGCTGGCTCGAGTCCACCTTCGGCCCGGCCATGGACGATCTCGCCCAGATCGAGGCGGCTCGCCTGTAGCCCTTCCCATCGGAACTCGAACCGTGTCCCCATTTCGAGCGGAGGGCAACGGGGGTCCGAAGCGCGGAGAACGGGCAGAGTAGACAGAGCGACCGGATCGACCGGGATCCGGCGGGTAGGGAGCTGAGTGCAGTGACGCCGACGCCAGCCGAGGAGGCCAGGCGCCTCAACGCGGTGTTGTCGGACGTGGCCGGGGCCCTCTACGCCGTCGACAGCGGGGCCGACATGGTGTTCATCCGCGGCCTGGCCGACGCCGGGAACCGCCCCGCCGCCGACCTGGTCGGGTCGTTGGGGCTGGCGTGGGAGCGGTACCCCCTGGCCAAGGACGCCGTCGACCGCTTGGACACCGCTCTCGCCGCCCGTGACCACGCCGCCGTCAATGCCCTGCTCGGGCCGGCGGCGGTGACGCTTCCGGACGGCGCCGCCATCGCCGTGGCTTCCCTGCTGGATGACGTCCAGCTACGGGTGGAGCACCTCGGAACGGACGTGACGCGCATCGCAGGGGCTGCCCGAGTGGCCGTGACCCGTCTCGATGCGGCCCGCATCGCCTATCACGACATCCTCGTCCGGGCCGGCGCGGTGGGAGCGGACGACGACGTCGAGGTCACCTCGGTGCGCACGGCCATCGAGCGGGCCACCGCCGCAGTCGTGGCCGACCCGGCCACCGTTACCGACCTCGACGACCTCGACCGGCTCCTCGGCGCCGCTCGCGACCGGGTGGAGCTTTTGGAACGCAGCCATCGGGAGCTGCCGGGCCACGTGGCGGTCGCGATCGCTCAGCTCGACGAGATCGAGTCGCTGGCTCTGCGGGGGGCGCAGGTTCTGGCCCGCACCCGGGAGAAGATCGACGCCCCGGCCGGCGTGCTCCCCCCGGTCGACCTGTCGGCCGACGGAGACCGCGCCCTGCGGCCCTGGTTGGACCGCATCCGGGCCCAGGCCGCCTCGGGCAGCACCGAGGCGGCCGTCGCCACCCTGGCCGCCTGGCAGAAGGCGGCCGACGCCAAGCTGGCCGACGCCCGCCGGGTGGCGGACGCCAATGCCGCACCCCTGGTCCGTCGCAACGAGCTGCGCGGCCTGATCGACGCCTACCGGGCCAAGGCCGCCGGCTCCGGCCGCGACGAGGACGGGCGCCTCGACCGCCTGTACGCGGCGGCCAAGCAGGCGTTGTACACCGCTCCGTGTGCACTCGATGCCGCCGAGGTGATGGTCCGCGACTATGTCGGCGCAGTCAACGCCGTGGTCGCCGGCGCCCGATGAGCCCCCTCCCCTGCGCGCAGCCCGGCTGCGCGGGCACGATCGCGCCCGACGGCTACTGCGACACCTGCGGCGCCAAGGCGCCGCCGCCGGTCCCGAAGGCGCCCGCCCCGGCGGCGAGAGGGTCTCGCGCCGCCGGGGCCCGGCGGCCCGTTCCCGCCCCGCCCGGCGCGGGCCGGGCCGCCGCCCCGACCGCAGCGAGGCCGGCGGCCGCCGTCGGCACGACGGGCACCCTCACCACGGGGTCGGCCCGCTCCCACGGCACTCGCCGCACGGCCGGTACCGGGCGCACCGGTTCCCGGCGCACCAGTGGCATCGGCGCCGGCATCGTCGACGTAGCGCCGGCGCCGGTCGTCGACCCGGCCACCGTGGTGCTGGCCGACCCCACCGTTTCCGAGGACAAGCGCTACTGCTCCAACTGTGGAGCGCCCGTGGGCCGGGCCCGGCCCGACACCCCACGCGGGCGCGTCTCGGGGATCTGCAGCCAGTGCCGTCACCGGTTCGACTTCGAGCCCAAGCTGCGGGCCGGCGAGATCATCGGCGGCCAGTATCAGGTGGCCGGGTGCCTGGCCCATGGAGGGTTGGGCTGGATCTACCTGGCTCGGGACAAGGCGGTGAACGATCGGTGGGTGGTGCTCAAGGGCCTGCTCGACGCCGGCGACGAGGCCGCCATGCGCGTGGCCGTGGCCGAGCGCCAGTTCCTGGCCGAGCTGTCGCACCCGAACATCGTCGGCATCTTCAACTTCGTCACCGACCGGGGATCGGGCTACATCGTGATGGAGTACGTCGGCGGCCGGTCGCTCAAGCAGATGCTGTCCCAGCGGCGGGCGGCCAACGGCGGCAAGGCCGACCCGATGCCCATCCAGGACGCCCTGGCCTTCATCCTGGCCATCCTGCCCGCCTTTGCCTACCTCCACAGCCGGGCCCTGCTGTACTGCGACTTCAAGCCCGACAACCTCATCCAGGTCGGCGACCAGGTGAAGCTCATCGACATGGGTGCGGTCAGGCGCTTCGACGACCCCTCGGCCGACGTCTACGGGACGGCCGGCTTCCAGGCCCCGGAGATCGCCGATGTCGGCCCCACCATCGCCTCCGACGTGTACACGATCGGACGCACCCTGGCCGTGCTCACCATGGATTTCCGCGGCTATCAGAAGCAGTTCGAGCATTCCCTTCCCGATCCGGCGGAGCACCCGGCCCTGGCTCGCTTCGACTCCTTTCACCGCCTCCTCCTCAAGGCCACCGCACCTCAGGCCGACGACCGCTTCCAGACCGTCGGGGAGCTGGGCGAACAGGCCCTCGGCGTGCTGCGCGAGGTCGTGGCCATCCAGTCGGGCAAGCCCCAGGTCGTGCCGTCCACCCTGTTCGGCCCCGCACCGGTCGACGGGAGCGTGCCGCCCCTCTCCGCCGACCCCGCCGACCCGGCCGCCGGGTTCTTGTCCGGCCTGGCCGCCGAAACACCCGAGAACGCGGCGGCCGAGGTCCGCCGGGCGGTCTCGTCGGGCACCGTCGTCGAGTCGGCCGAGGTGCGACTGCGCCTGGCCCGGGCCCTGCTTGACTCCGGCGACCGCCCCGCCGCCGCCGCCCAGCTCGACCGGGTGGAGGCCGACGACCCATGGGAGTGGCGGGCAGGGTGGCTGCGCGGCGTCAGCGCCTTGAACGGCGGCGACCTGGCCGGCGCGGCCGTCGCCTTCGACCGCTGCCGCTCGGAGGTGCCGGGTGAGGTGGCGCCCAAGCTGGCCGCCGCCATCACCGCCGAGCGGGCCGGCAACGTCGCCGCCGCCGCCTCCCTCTACGAGACGGTGGTCGCCATCGACCCCAACTACGTATCCGCCGCCCAGGGCCTGGCCCGGTGCCGGGCCATGGCGGGCGATGTGGCCGGGGCTCTGGCCGCCTACGACCGCATTCCCGCCACCCACCGGGCCCGCTCCGAAGCCCAGGTCGAGGCCGTTCGCATGCTGATCCGGGCCGGCCGTTTCCAGGAGGCGGCGGAACAGCTGTCCGCCGTCGGCGACCTCGACCAGCGCCGCCGGGTCGAGGTGGAGGTGGAGCTGTACGAGGCGGCCCTCCGCTCGGTCACCGGGGCCTCTTCGCCGGGAGCGGGCGCCACCCTGGGCGACCGGACCTTCGACGAGCGGGGCATGCGCCTCGGCCTCGAGGACTCCCTGCGCCGACGAGCCCGGCTGTCCTCCGACGCCGCCGAGCGCATCGCCTTGGTCGACCGGGCCAACCGCGAGCGCCCGCTCACGGTGCTGTGACCGCCCTCCTGTGACCGCCACCGCCCTGTGACCGCCACCGCGCAGGCCTCGCTGACGTGCCCCGCCTGCGGGGCGGCCGCCGTCGCCGGCGACCGCTTCTGCGAGGCGTGCGGCGCCGATCTGCCCTTCACCGAGGCGGGGCCGGCGCTTGAAGCCCTCCAGGACGACGTCGAGCCGGATCCCGGCCGGCCTTGTGCCTCCTGCGGCGCCGATCCCGGCCAAGTCCGCGACGGCTACTGCGGCGTCTGCGGCATGAAGCAGCCGGCGGCCCGTGACCACACCGAAGTGGCCGACGGCTCCGTGGCTGCGGTGTCCGACAAGGGCCGCAAGCACCACCGCAACGAGGACGCCTTCGCCCTGCGCCGGGAGGAGGACGGGCGGGTCGTCGCCGTCGTCTGTGACGGGGTGTCGACCACGGTGAACCCCGACATGGCTTCCCAGGCCGCCGCCGACGCGGCGATGACCGTCCTGAGCTCGTCCGGCGACCTGGTGGCGGCCGCGTCGGCGGCCCAGGCCGCTGTCCTGGGCGTGGAG
>JBBSIS010000066.1:0-15317 GCA_038231955.1 Acidimicrobiales bacterium | reverse complement strand
GGTTCATGGCCGACACCCCGCCGCCGGGGCGAAGGGGGGTCAAGGGTGGGGCGCAGCCCCAGCGAGGAGCGCAGCGCCAGCGCAGCCCCGCAGCGGCCCTTGACGCCCTGAGAGCGCCGGTGGCACGCAGCGTTGACCATGAGGGCTCGGGGCCTCGTGCGGCGCCGTGTGGGCTCACTGGGGGTCGATTCCTGGAAGGCGAGGCTGGGTCCACGAGGGGACCCGGCGCCGGCGTGTGGTCGCCCTGGCGCCGCCTGGGTCCGACACGGGCGGCCCGTCCCGCACAGGTTCATGGGGCGTTGTTGGACGAGGGCCTCGGCGCAGCCCGGCGAAGGATCGCAGCGTTTCGAGAGCGGCGATGGTCTCTTCGGTGGTCGCCTGCGAGCCGCCGGCAGCCACGATGGCCACGGCTCGTCCCAGCTGGCCGCCCATCGGCGGCAGGGCTCGCAAGCCCTGAAGGGCGACATTGAGCTCGGCCAGCGAGCGGGGCCGGCCGGCCAGGAACGCCTCGTACCAGGCGATGGCCCCACCGGTCGCGGCCCGAAGGGGGACGAGGTCGATGGGGCCATGGGCGGGTGAGACAGCCATCGACCACTACTGGGTCAGTCCAACCCCAGAAGTGGTCAGAGAAAGTTTCTGAAATTTCTCTGACCACATTGGCCCTCGGGCTGACCCGTAGTGGGGGGCAAGCAGTTCCGCGCTCAGTTCAAAGGAGACCGATTCCCGTGTTTGCCCTGCTCGATGCCCTGCCCCTTGCCGTCGCCAAGCCGCTCCTCGGCGTCCTGGGCGTGTTGGCCCAGGTCAGCGCCAACCCGGACAGCGCCGGGATGCCCGGCGGCGGACTGGCGCAGAAGATCCTGAACTGGACCGACCAGCTGGCCCTGTGGGGCTCGCTGGCCAGCCTGCTGATCGGCGCCCTGGTGTGGGGGGTGTCCCAGCACGCCGGCAACGGCTACCAGGCCGGGCGAGGCCGCAACTTCGCCGCCGCCGGCGCCATCGGCGCCTTGCTCGCCGGTCTGGCCCCCACCATCGTCAACACGCTGTTCGCCGGCTGACATGTCGCATCGAGGCCGCGTGGCCCTCGTGCTCGGGGGAATCGCCGTTGTCATCGTGATCATCGGCCAGGTGCTACTGCCCGGATCGACCACGCAGCCCAAGCCCGCCGCCCCCGGAGTCCCCCCGGCGCCCGTGGTGGCGGTAACGGTGGTGGCGCCGCCAACGCCGCCGGCGCCACCAACCGGTCCATCGCGTTCCACCACCATGGTGGCCGGCATCCCCATGGGCTACAGCCACGACGCCGCCGGGGCCAAGGCCGCGGCCGTGGGCTTCGCCGAGTCCTACGGGACGATCGTGGCCCTCGACGACGCCGGCGCCGAGGCAGCCCGGCGGGCCATGGTCGCAGACAGGGCGGCCGACGAGCTGGTGGCGCACACGCGTACCAAGCTGGCCGCCCTGCGCAAGGTGTGGCCGGTGGGCGCCATCACCTATCAGGTGGCGCCGCTGTCGGCGCGGGTGAACATGGACGGTCCCGACGCCGCCAACGCCGACGTCTGGTACGTCGGGGTGATCTCGGGCGTCCGCCTGGCCACCTACGAGGAGTGGGTCACCCAGAGCTACCGCCTGGTCTGGGAGCGCGGCGACTGGCGGATGGCCGCGGAGTCGGACACCCCCGGCCCTCGGCCCGACGTCGGGCAGACGCCGCGAGCGACGCAGGCGGAGCTGGTCAGTCGCCTGGCCGGCTTCGAGGCCGTTCGATGACCGAGCGGGGTAGGGCGCTGCGCAAGCTCGTGGCCGTGGCCGCGCTTGTGGGCGTGGGGCTGGCCCTCGTCGGTGTTGGGATCGCCTTCGCCGGCGGCCAGCTCGCCCTGGTCGCCCTCGGCGGGTCGGCGCACGCGGATCTTGGCGCCCCAGTGGTTGCGGGGCTGCTTGGCGCAGAGCTCGTCGTCAGCGCGCTCGTTGTTGGTGCGCGTACGGCCACGACCGGAGAGGACGATTGATGTTGGCAGCGATTCTGACGCTTCAGACGATGGTGGGGGCGGTGCTGGCCGACCTGCCCAACCCGCTGGACCACATTCCGAATCCCCTCGACGCCGTCGGCGCCGTCGGTGACGCCGTCAGCGGGGCGGCCGGCGATGTGGCCGCGGCCGCAGCGCAGAAGACGTTCGAGTTCTTCATGAGCCGGTTCGCCGAGATGCTGGCCGACGCGGCCAAGAAGGTGACCGACGAGCTGTTGCACTTCCTGGACGCGTCGTCGTCGGTCAACCTCGACAGCGGCTTTTTCGCCGGGCCCCGGGTCCACGACATGATGGCCGTGATCGGCGCCACCGCCGGCGTGATGCTGTTGCTGTTCCTGCTCCTGGCCATCATCCAGGGGCTGATGGCCAACGACGTCGGCGGGATGCTGCGGGCCGCGGCGGTCGAGGTGCCGGTGTCGGTGATCGGCATGGCCGCCCTGCTCACCGTCACCGGGGTGCTGCTCGGCATCACCGACGCGCTGTCGGGGGCGGTGCTGGCGACCGCGCCGGAGAGCATGGCCCGGTTCTTCGAAGGCTTCACCAAAGGGCCCCAGATCATGGCCCTGGGCTTTGTGGGCTTTCTCGGGGTCTTCATCTTCATCCTCGCGGCCATTCTCGTGTGGATCGAGCTGTTGGTGCGGGCCGCGCTGATCTATCTGCTTCTGGCCATGGCGCCGTTGGCGCTGGCTGCGCGGGTATGGCCCCAGCTGCGGGGCGCCTGGCACCGCCTGGCCCACCTGGGCATCGCCCTGATCCTGTCGAAGTTCGTGGTCGCCCTTGCCTTCGGGCTCGGCGCCGCAGCTCTCGGCGGCGGCGGCCCCAAACCCGGCGACCTGGGCAACCAGGCGGGGTTGTCGCTTCAGGGCGTGGTGGTCGGCGTGACGCTGATGAGCATGGCGGCGTTCGCTCCCTTCCTGGTGCTCAAGATCATCCCGATTTTCGAGGCCGCGCTGATCGCTCAGGGCATCAGCCGTGGGCCCCTGCGGGCGGCGCAGACCGGGATGCAGATGGGCTACTACGGCCAAGGCTTGGCGAAGCTCGCCGGAGGCGGCGGCGGAGGCGGTGGGCGTGGTGGAGGCCCAGCGGCGGCCGCCGCCAGCGGCGGAGGCGCCGCCGGGTCCGGCGGCACCGGAGCGGCCGCAGCCATGGGCGGCGGCGGAGCGGCGGCCAGTGGCGCCGGCGGAGCAGCCGGGGCGGGAGCCGCAGGCGCTGGAGGAGGCGCAGCGGCCGGAGGTGGCATGGCCTCCGCCGGCGTCGCGGCAGGGCCTGCGGCCGCAGTGATGGTGCCCATCGGCGCGGCCAAAGCAGTCGCTGACAAGACCAAGGGCGTGGCCACTCAAGCTGGAGAGGCAGGCAAATCATGACCGAGCGCGAGCGCGACCGTCGCTACCGCCTGGCCCCCCCCGACCGCACGGGGTGGATGTTCGGGCTCAACGGCCCCCAGCTGGTGACTGCCACGTCGGGCATTGTGATCGGCATCCTGGCGCTGCAGGCGGGGATCCCGTTGACCATGGCCGTCGTCCCCGTGGTCATCGGCATGGCCCTGGCGCTCATTCGCATCGGCGGGCGCACGCTGTTGGAGTGGATCCCGTCGGTGTGGCGCTGGGCCCGCTCGCACGGAGCCAAAGGCAAGGTGTGGCTGGCACCGCTGAGCCGGGCCAACTCGCCGGAGCCGGCAACGCCGCCGCTGCCCCCGCCCCTCGACGGCCAGGTCATCCTCGTGGGCGGCGACCCCGACAGGCCTCCCGTGGCTGTCGTCTGGGACCGCAAGGGCGACACCTTCGCCGCGAGCATCCGGGTGGCCGGTCGCCAGTTCGCCCTCGTCGAGCGGGGTGAGCAGGACAACCTGCTGGCCATGTGGGGCGACGCCCTGGCGCCGTTCTGTCAAGAGCGGGGCCCGGTCACCGAGATCCGCTGGAGCGAGTGGGCCGCCCCCGCGGGGATGGAGGAACAGCACGCCTACCTGGCCGAGCACGGCATCGACGACCCCAACGACCCCGCCGTGGTGTCCTACCGGCAGCTGCTGCGTACGACGGCCCCGGTGGCCACGCGCCACGAGGTCCTCGTCACCGTGGTGGTCACCGGGGGCAAGGTCAAGGCCCGACCGGGGCCCGGCGTCGATCGCAAGGCCCTCGCCATCGACACGGTGACCACCGAGGTGGGCCTGCTGCGGATGCGCCTGGAACGGGCCGGCCTGGCCGCGTCGGCGCCGTTGAGTCCTTGCGAGCTGGCCCGAGCCCTGCGGGTGCGCCTCGATCCGACGGTGATCCCCACCCTGGACCGGCGCGGGCGCAGCCTGGGCGATCGGGCCGGGCTGGTGGACCCGGCCGACGGCGGCCCGCTCGCGGCCAGCGGGGCATGGACGCACTGGCAGGTCGACGGGTCGTTCCACCGGTCGTTCTACTTCCGGGAGTGGCCCCGGGCCGAGGTGGGCGGGACGTGGATGTCGGACCTGCTGCTCTACGGCAAGGCGGTACGCACGATCGCCGTCTCCTACCAGCCGGTGCCTCCCCGCGTGTCCCAGCGAGCCATCACCCGCCAGGCGGCCAAGTTGGAGTCCGACGCCGAGCACCGGCGCAAGACGGGATTTCGCGTCGGCGCCCATCACCGCCGCGCCGCCCTGGCGGTGGAGGAGCGCGAGGAGGAGCTGGTGGCGGGTTTCTCCGAGTTCGAGTTCGCCGGGCTGGTGTCGGTTGCCGCACCCAGTCTTATCGAGCTCGAGGCCGCCAGCGCGGACGTGATCCAGGTGGCCGCCGGGTGTGCCATCGAGCTTCGCCCCCTCGACGGCCGCCAGGCCGAAGGCGTGGGCGTGTGTCTGCCACTGGCCCGCGGGGTCGCCGCCAAGGGGCTGTTGCATTGAGCGCGCCCCGACGAAAGGACCACTGATGCTTGGCCTCCTCACCGAACCCACGCGCACGCGACGCAGCCGGGCCCGGCCCAGGCCGCCGGAGCCCGACCGCCAACCGCCGGTGGCCAAGGACACCTCGGGCCGCCTGGCAAAGGCCAAGCTGAGCCTGTCGACGCCGGGACTGCGCATCCCGCGCCACCGCTCGACCACCGCGCACCTGTGCTCGACCTATCCCTTTCAGGCCGCCGAGGGGCTGGGAGGGCGCGGCGTGGTGTTGGGCCAGGATCATCTCGCCGGCGGAGCGGCGTTCTGCTTCGACCCCTTCGAGGCCTACACCCAGAAGCTCGTCGACTCGCCGAACTGCCTCGTCCTGGGCGTGCCCCGGGCTGGCAAGTCGACGTCGTGGAAGACCTTCCTCTACCGCTGCATCGGTGTGTTCGCCTCGCCCGGCGGCATGCCCCGCTGGACGGCCATTTGCGACCCCAAGGGCGAGTACCAGGGCCTGGCCGATGCCCTCGGTCTCGACACCGTGGCCCTCTACCCGGGCGGGCCGACCCGGCTCAACCCCCTCGAGGCGGGCCCGGCGGCTGCCTGGGCCAGCGCCGAAGAGCTCGCCAGTCGGCGCGCCACCATGGTGGGGGCGCTGATCGGCGCGGTCATGGGGCGCGACCTGGAGGGCCTCGAGGACTCGGTTCTCGCCTGGGCCATGGCCGCCATCGGCGAGTCGCCGTGCACCCAGGTCCCGACACTGGGCGACGTCGCCCGCCTCGTGGCCCATCCCACCGGGGAAATGGTGGCCCGCGACCCGCTCAAGCGCAGCCCCGACGTTCTGGCCGTCGGCGCCGAGGCGGTGTTGTTGGCCTTCGACAAGTTGTTGAGCGGGCGGCTGCGGGGCATGTTCGACGGGCCCTCGACGGTGCCCGTCAACTGGGGCGGGCGAGGCCTGGTGCTCGACCTGTCGGCCGTCCACCACGACCCGGCGGCGCTGACGCTGGTCATGGTGGCGGCCACCGGTTGGCTGCAGGCGGCCATGGCCGTTCCCGACGGCATCGACACGCCCCGGCGCATTCAGGTGATCGACGAGGCCTGGGCGCTGCTGGCCCAGGAGCGGGTTGCCCTGTACTTCCAGGCCACGACGAAGCTGTGCAGCCAGTACGGGGTAGTCAACGTGGCCATCGCCCACCGCATCAGCGACCTGTCGGCCCAGGCCGCCGACGGCTCCACCACCGCCAAGGTGGCCATGGGCCTGCTCCATGACACCGACGTGCGGGTGCTGTTCCGCCAGTCGACCACCGAGGTCGCCGCCGCCGCCGAGCTGTTGGCCCTCACTGAGGCCGAAGCCGATCTGCTCCCCAAGCTGACCAAGGGCCGGGCGTTGTGGAAGGTGGGCCAGCACACCGCCGTGGTGCAGCACATCGTGGCCCCGAGCGAGTGGGCGTTCTGCGACACGGACGGCCGCTTGGCCATTGGCAGGAACTGAGCGATGCCGGGGAGCAGCGAGGCCTATGTGGGCGAGGTCGACGGCGACGGAGTCGGCCGCCTCTGGTACAGCGACGACTCCGGCGTGGCCCAGGCGGTGCCCCACGTCATCGTCGACAGCCCTCCGGGTCTGGCGTGGGGCTTTGCCGGCAACGGCCCGGCGGACACGGCCCGGTCGATCCTGACTGCGGAGATCGGCGACGCCGCGGCGGCCGAGCAGTACTACCGGGCGTTCACCATCGACGTCGTGTCCGCACTCCCGCTCAACCAGCGCTTCGCCATCGCCCGCTCCGACGTGCAGTCGTGGTTGGCCGCCAACGGCTATGAGCGGGCGTCGGCACCGCAGCGCCTGCGCTCGCCGGCCGAGGGCGCCCTGGGCGGAGACGAGCCCGCGGCCGGCGAGCTCGACCGCGAGACCGCGCAGCTGGCCGCTCGAAGCCGGGACCTCGACGAGCGTGAGCGCCAAGTGAGCGAGCGAGAGGCCCGGGTGGACGCCCTGTCCGTGGCGGTCGGCCTGATACCCGACGTGCCCCAAGCCACATCGCTGCCGGCAGAGCCCGTCCGCCACCAGCTGGAGGCTCTCGTCATCGACAGTGGTGACGACATCGCCGAGGTCGCCCGGGCCAACAACCTCGACCCGGACTGGGCCGCGAGCGTGGTCAACGGCACTACCACCAAGGTCGAGCTGGCCCGCGTGCGCCAGGTCTGCGCCGGGCTGGCGTGCACGCCCTATGACATGTGGGGAACCGACGCGGCCCGCTCGGTGGCCGGTACGTACGGTCCTGCGGAGTGGCCGGCGGTGACCGAGCCGCTGATGCCCGTCGACGGCGTCGACGTCCCTGTCGGCGCCGATCACCCAGGGCGCGTTGCCGTGTCGTGGCCGGCACCGCAGCCGCCCATCGCCGCAGAGCTCGGTCCCGAGCTCACACTGGAGCCGACGCCGTGACAGCCGGCTTTGCCCGCGAGCCGTGGCGGGCCCAAGCAGCGTGTGAGGGGGCGGGCCCGGCCCTGTTCTTTCCGCCCGACAGCGGCGAGACAGCGCGCTCCACGTGGAGCCCGGCGCCTGCCCAGGCTCTGTGCGCGACGTGTCCCGTACGCACCGACTGCCTCGACTGGGCGGTGGCCACGCGCCAGCCCGACGGCGTATGGGGTGGGCTCGATCCATTCGAGGTGCGCCGGTTGTGGCGACGGCCCCGCTCCAGCCATGCCCGCGCATCGTGAGCGACGGAGAAACGGAGACACCGATGGCCCACTCGAAGTGCAGGACCTGCCGCCGCCGTCGCCTCGCCGTGATTGTGGCCGCCCGGCTGCTCGGTGTGCTGGCCGCCGTGCGCAGCCAAACGCCCAGCCAGGTCGTGGCCGCGATGATGGTAGGCAACCTCGCCGAGGCCCGCGAGGATCCCGCGGTAGTGGCCGCCGCCGCCCGCCGTGGCCGGCGTCGTCTCGACCCGGTGGGGGAGGCGCGGCCATGACCGCGCTGGTGTGGCCTCCACACAGCTCGACCATTGTGAGCTCCGCGCCGTGGCGGCGGTGTGCGGCTCTGTCCCTGGCCAGCGCCACGCTGGTGGCGGCCATCATCGTGCTCGCCGCCCTTCTCGGATGGTCGTGGCCCGACGCCGGGGCTATCGGCGTCGGCGGTGTCGGCACCTGGAACCTGGCCACGGCCACCACCGGGTTGCGCCAGGTGTTCACCGGGCGCTCGGCCGAGCTGCACTCCCTGTCGCAGGTCGCCCCGGCGATGGGCCTGATCGTCAATGTCATGGCGATGGCCGTGGCCCGGACGCTGGGTGGTCCAGCGCTGCTGATGCTCGGATGTGTCGACGTCGTCGTCGCCAACCTCGTCGTCGCGGCGACCGCTGCCCTGGCGGCCCGCCAATGAGCCCGTCGACACCACGTGCCCCGGCGTCGGTGCTGAGCGCCAACCAGGTCGTCAGCTACCGATTGCGCGAGGCCCGCGAGCTCCGCGGATGGACCCAGAAGGATGCCGGTGAGCGCCTGGGCGTCTATCTCGGTGTGCGCTGGTCGGAGGCGAGTGTCTCCCAGGCCGAGACCAGCTGTTACCCCGGGCGCCGGCGTCGGGAGTTCACGGGCGACGAGCTGCTGGCCCTGGTGCGGTGCTTCGAACTGCCCATGATGTTCTTCCTGGTGCCACCGCCCGGCTGTCGCCTGGCCACGGGCGACGGCGGCGATGCTGGCCTTGATCGCCAGGTCATGGTCGATGCCGCCTTCGGAACACCCGAGACCCGGCCAGTGCTCGAGGAACGGCTCCGAGCGTGGTGGGCCGACCATTGGCGGGCCACCGCCGGGACGACACCGCTGGCCCCCGAGCTCCAGGTGCGTCTCGTCGAGGTCATCGAGCGAGTGTTCGCAAGCACGGCCGAGGCTGCTGCGTGCATCGCCAAGACGTTGGCCCTGTTGATCGAGCTCGACAAGCCCGCCAGTGGCTAGGACACGGTGGGTGCTGATGGCGATGAGCCTTGTCGCCTCCGCCTGCGGCTCGACCATCGCTGCCACTCGACCCACGTCGACGACCGCGCCGAGCGCCTCGGTGGCTATCCCCGACGACGCCAATGGCGGCTACCTGCGGCCGTCGCCGCTGCTCGCCGGCGGGCGCTGTCACAGCCGCGATGGCCTGCCTGACCCCGCCTGCACCCCGGGAGCGGTGGACCCGTCCCTGACACCGGCGAACCTGGCCACCACGTTGTGCCGCCCGGGCGGCGGCTACAGCGCCGAGGTTCGCCCCAACACCGCAATCACTGGGCCGATCAAGCGGGCGCTCATGATCAGCTACGGCGTCGACGCTGCGATGTCGGCCGTCGAACTCGATCACCTGGTACCGCTGAGCCTGGGCGGCGACCCCGGCGGGCCCGCCCACGCCGGCGAGGCGAACCTATGGCCCCAGCTCTGGGATGGCCCGCTGGGGGCGCGGGCCAAGGACCGCCTCGAGGCCAAGTTGTTGGACCTGGTCTGCCGTCGCCAACTCGACCTCGTGGTCGCCCAGCACGCCATCGCCACCGACTGGGTGTCTGCCTACAAGCGCTACGTCGCCTGAAAGGAGTTTCCGATGCCATCGCCCGATCCCATCACCGTCTGGGCACCTGGGACCGAGATACATGTCGACACCGACGAAGTCCAGCTCACCGTGTTCAGACCGCAGGAGGTGACCAAGCTGCTCCAAGCGGTGACCAAGCGTCGCCCCGGGGCCAAGACCGGCCTCGATCGCGACACGGCTCGGTCGGTGCTGACCCAGCTCAGCGAGCTGCAGCGTCACCGGCGGAGGATACCCAACCACGTGTTCTGCCCGTACTGTCGCCACGGCTTCGACAGCGCCCACAGCCGCGTCCACCCGGAGGGCCCCAAGCGCCCACCGCGCCATCCCGACCCGATCGCCGCCTCGGCCACCGCCAGCGGCGCCGGGGCGGCCGCCACTGCGTTGACGGCCGCGGCGGCCGTCGTCGTCCTGGGGCGACGCGACTTCGACAGCTTCTGGCTCGCTCTCGCCCGCACGTTGGTGTGGCCGCTGCTGTACGTGGCCCGGGTCACCGGTCGCACCATGGACCAGGTCGAGGCCTGGTTGGACCCCCGGCGCCTCGACGAATCGCTCGTCGAGGTCAGCGCCGTTCTCGCCGGCATCGACCTAAGCGCCGACGTCAAGCGTGCCCGGCGGCAGTGGCAGGCGGTGGCCGACTTGGACACCCGGACCCGCCAGGCTGCGTTCGCCTACGCCTTCAGGGCGGTGCGCTACTGGCAGGCGACGCGACCGCGGTCCGACTCATGAGGCGCGCAGCGCTGACGGGCAGGTGGCGGGTCGGGCCGCTCTGGCACAACCTCACGACAAACGGGGGCGGGACGCTCGTGCCCCCACCGTGATGCAAGCGCTCTGGCGATCGTCGTCGAGCGGGACCCACCGAATGACAGGAGGAAGGCAGCATGCAAACGCAAGCACCGACCGAAGCCGAACGACGAGCCGACGAGGACGAGCTGGTCGACGACGACGGGTTGCCCACGGGTAGGACCATCGACGCCAACGCTGTGGTGTCCTACAACATCCGCGCCATACGAGAGCGTCGGGGCTGGACCCAGGAGCAGGTGGCGGTACGCCTGGGACGAATCACCGGCCACCAGCTGCCCCAGGCGTCGATCTCGGCCATGGAGCGCGGCGTCGACGGGTCCCGGCGTCGTCGCTTCGACGCCCACGAGCTCTACCTGTTCTCCGTCGTGTTCGACGTTCCCATCGTCTATTTCTTCATGCCCCCTCCCCAGCATGGCGAGATGGTGCGCCTGGCCGACACCAACCACGTGGCCGTCCACCTCTACGCGCAGCTCCTGGGTCACAGCCGCCAGCTGAGCGACGTCGACGAGCGCCTGCGCGGCGTCGACATCGTCGACCCCGAGAAGACCCCCGGCGTACTCACGAGCCTGTTCGGCCGCACCAGCGGCGCCAAGACGTGGGCCGGTCATTACCGGCAGTGGCGACAGGACTGTCTGCACCAACTGGCCGGCGACCCCGCCGGGCTCCTGCGCCAGGTGGCGGGCTTCTTGGAGTGCCTGTCCCGTGAGGTGGCCGCCGATGGGCGCGAGGCATGCCTGGCTCGACTCGAAGACGGGGGATCGGTATGAGGCTGGCCTTCCCGCTCCCCGTGCCTCGCCTCTTCGATGACCCCGGTCGCTGCGCGGCCGTGACACCCGGGGTGCTGCGGGCCTGGGTGCCGGTCCGGATCATGGTCGGCGACGGTGATGCCCGCCTCATGGTCGGCGTGCCCTGGGACCTGCGTCCCATCTCCGAACCCCAGTGCTACCCCGAGGCGCTGTCGATTCCCCGCGACCTGTGGTTCTGCGTCCGCTGGAGCGATCTAGGCCGGCGTGTGATCGGACCGGACCGCGGAGCGCACCCGGATGGCCCCTGTCGTTGGTGTGGTTTCTACGCCGACGCCGCGCCGGTACCGCCCTATGAGACCGCCCCGGTGGCCGAGGTGGTGCTGGTGGGCCGCACGCGCCGCCGGGGCGAGAGCTGCTGGGGAAAGGACCAGACTGTGCACGCGGTGTGGCTGCCGGGGTGGTGCACCCATCCCGAGCGCCCCGACCTCGGCGGCCAGGCTCAGCCCACGTGCTTCGTCGGCGGCTTGGAGGGTCCAGCCCACGACGAGGGCACCGAGGGGGTGGCCCTGTGTCGGCTGTGCGCCCACAGCTGGCCCTTCGGAGATGTCCTCGACGCCGACGAGCTGGCCACGGCGTGGGACGCGCCGGTGCGCTGGAACCGCGGGGACGAGCCATGACCAAGTCGCACTATCTCGTCGTGCGCTACCAGGCCTGCGAGACCTGGCTGCACCCCGCCGCGGTGGACGGCCATGACACCAGGTGCCGTGGACATGAGTGGGCAGACGACGTCGTCGACACGACCCTGATCACTGTTCCCATCGCCGCCGTCGTCGCCGACGTCCTGCCTCCCGAGTTGGTGAGGCGCCCCGCGCTGTCCGAGGATCGCCTGCTCAATCCCGGCCCCGGTGAGTTCCTGCGCCCCGAGGTGTGCGGAGGGATAGTCGTCGCCTCCCCGGTGCCGGGGATCAGATCACGGCGCTGGGCCCGCGTGGCCACCGCCGCGGCCAAACGCAACGGCCACGCCGGCGTGCGCGCCGCCATGGACCCCGGACCGCTTCGTCGGCCTCGAGCGTGAGCTGCTCGGCGACGTCATCACCTGCGGCGGGTGCGGCGAGCCCGTCACGCCGCGGGGCCTGGCCACCCACCAGGCCAAGAACGCGCTCTGCCGGTGGCGGCGCGCCGTCGCCGAGGTCCACGAGTTGTGGGAGGCAGGCTGGTGCGACCCGTGGAGCACCCCCGGCGCCCCTCTGACGTGGACCGATCTGAACGCCACCGTCGGATGGAGACGGCGCCTGGCCACGGTGGCCTTTCCCCGATGGACGGCGGTGCTCGTGCGCCCCGCCGATGCCTCGCCGGGTACCGTCGGCCCCAGGACCCGTGTCGCTGCGGGGCGAGCTCCGCGGTCCTCGCCATGAGCTCGCCTGCACGCTCGCACTTCGACATTCGCCCGGGCTGGGAGTACCTCACCCTCGCCCTCGACGACGACTCGGTGCTCGGCGACGAGCACCTTGAAGTTTTCGAGCGTTTCGTCGCCGGCGTGCTGAACGGCCATCGCCATCACCTGTACCGCGGGGAGAGGTGGGTGATGGTGGCCGTGGCTCCGCCAGCAGCGGCGGAGACGATGGTGCGCCTCAACGAGGCCTTCGCCGACCAGATGGGGGCGTTTGACGAGCCATGGCCCGACGACTGCGCAAACTGAGCGCCCGCCAGGGTCTGCGGCCGGGCCCTGCGCCGTCCAGTGGGTCGGGTGCCGGCGACGCGCCCTCTGCACCGACAGCGCCTCGGGAGCTGACCGGCGCCGCGGCGAGGGCAGCGATGTGCTGGCTCGGCCCGGGCGGCATCCGCATCTACCAGGCCGGCGGCTCATGGAGGGAGGTGGTGGCCGACAGCGCGCTCACGGGCACAGCCCGCAATCTCACCGGGGCCATCCTGCTCATGTACCCCGAGCTCCGCCTCGCCGACGTGATGGCGGTCATACCGGCGTGCTGTGCGGCCGGCCTGTCCGGCCCCGTCATCGGCGCCTGCCAGACCATCGACACCGGCCTGGCAGCCATTGACGTGCGCGGACCGGGATGGGTGGATATCCACTACCCCCTCGACGTGGTTGTCCCCGAGCTCGTCGAGGCCGGCTTCGGTCCCCACGACATCGTCGCCCTGTTCAACGGCAACGTGATCCCCGACGACCTGGCCGCAGCCATACGGGCCTTCTACCCCGACTACGAACCCGATGCCGACGACGAGACGATCGATGTCCTCGCTCGGCGCTGGCGGTGCTGGCTGCCGTGTTGTCGCGTCCGTCGTCGACGAGGCCCGTTCGCCGCCATCGCCGGCATCGCCCAGAGGATGACCGGGGGTGCTTGGGCAATGTCGCGTGGCGGGCCACCACGCCAACGGGACCTTGACCAGCTGTACCACCAGGAGCTCGGGCCTAGCCGAGACCCCCATGGCGGTCAGGCGCGATAGACGAATCGCTCCAAGGGATCACCGGCGTGCCAGCTGCCCAGGATGCGCTCGGTCACGCGCCGGTAGGCGTCGTACTCGTCGTTGGTGAGCACCACCCGGCGTTTGGGCCCGTCGCCGGCGAGGCAGGCCGCCAGCGCGTCGACATCGTCGTCCCAGGGCAGTGTGAGCAGAGCGGACAGCCGCTCGGCCCGTTCCACCAGGGCCCGGGCGGCCCGGGGATCGCCGGCGTAGTCACTCAGGGCCTCGTCGAGCGCGGGGTTCGACGTCGACGTGCGCGTTGCCGCCAGGCAGTCCACGGCCTCGGTGATGCGATCGCGAGCGTCGCGCCCGAGGCGGGCAACGCACAGCGCCACCAGCTCGTAGTGACCGTCGGGTGCCAGCGGCTGCACGTGAGGGTCGTCCTCCTCGCTCCTGAAGCTGGCGGTCAGTGCCGCCAAGGCGCCCACCGCGTCGGCCGCGTCGCGCCCACCCAGCGCCGCCGGCAGGGCCTCGTCGACGTCGACCAGGTCGGCGATCAGGAGTACCTCCTCCACGTCGCCCAGGGTGCGGGCCAGCTCGGCGTCGACGGGAAGCACGACGACGACGTCGGGGCTGTCGTCGCGCAGCCGCTGGCGGTGAGCGGACCTCTTGGTGGCCAGGTCGATGGGATCGTTCACGTCGTCCTCCGTGGCTCGGGCCAGCTTACGCGAGGTGTGAACTCAGAGAACCGGGGCTGGCGTCTGGGGCGCATCAGGCGACGTCGCTCAGGTCGATGCGCACCACGTGGCCGTCGCGGAACCGGGCCACCAGCTCGAGGTCGGCGCCCAGCGCCCCCACGAAGGCACGCAGCGTCGAGACCAGCACGTCGTCGCGGTGTTCGATGCGCGACACCTCCGGCTGGCTCGCCCCGAGCCGCCCGGCCATATCCGCCTGGGTGACCCGCAGCGCCTTGCGCAGCGCCCCCAGGGTGGCCGCGTACTCCCGGGCCCACTGCTCCTGATCAGCGTCGATCTCGTCGACCAGGGCGCGGAACGTGGGGTCGGCCAGGTCGTCGGCCGCCACCTCGGCCCAGTCCTGCCACTCGTCGGGCCCGGACATGGTCTCGTCGTTCATGGTTGCCTCCTCAGGAACTCGTCGTAGTAGGCATCGGCCGTGGGCACGGCCACCTCGTACCACTCCACCCAGTTGCCGGCCTTGTCTCCGCCCACCAGCACCACCGCCGTGGTGTCGCTGTGCAAGGCCACCAGGACCCGCAAGACCACTTCGCGCTGGCCCTGGTGCTCAGCCCGGCGCAACTCCCACAACCTCGGGAAGTGGCGGCTGGACTCGACCCTGGCCGCTCGTGGCCGGGTCAGGGCATCGGGACCGTTGGCCGCCACGAACCCCAGCATGGAGGCGATCGAGGCCCGCATGGCCGGCGACAGGCCCCGGTACCAGCGAGCAAACCTCGGATCGGCCATCACCTTCACGCACTCAGTATATCTCTGACAGCATATAGCGTCAGCCACATACGGGGGCGCAGATCCTCGCGCCGGGACGTCGCACGGTGGTAGCACCAGAAGACATGGAAGATCACGAAGCGGCCGAGGAGCAGTGGCTGACGACCCGGGAGGCACATCGACGCCTCAGCATCGACGTGCGCTCCCTGTACCGCCTCATCGACGAGGGCGCCCTGCCCGCCTACAAGGACGGCCGCGACCTGCTCTTGGCCGCCGGCGACGTCGACGCCTACCGGGCCCAGCACCCCCCGACGCCGTGAGACCACCCAACCCCTACGGCGTGTCGTCGCCCATCTGCTGCGGATCACCGAAATCCCGCACTGTCGATCACCGAAACCCCGCAGTTGAGAGCGGGGGTTTTGGTGGGCTGATGCGAGCTTACGCGGCTGTCAAGCGGGGACCTCCTCTCCGAGGAGCTCGGCGACGGCGACAGGT
>JBBSIS010000065.1:0-15352 GCA_038231955.1 Acidimicrobiales bacterium | reverse complement strand
GTCACTGACCTCGTGGAAGCAGCCGTGGAAGCCGAACTCCACGCCGTCGCGTCGCGCCACGTAGCGCCAGCGACCGCCCGTGGTGGCGTCCCAGTCGAGGATCTCGGTCTCCATGCCGTTCGGCCCGACCCAGCGGGCGAACAGCTCGGGGTCGGTGTGCGCCCGCATCAGCTCCGCCGGGGTGGCGTCGAAGTCGCGGGTCATGCGGATGATCGGCACGGTGGGATCGGCCTCGATCGACACCTGATAACGGCTGCTCGTGGTGGTCATGACGCTGCTCCTTGTTCGAGGTGGTGGTCGGTGGATCGTTCGTCGCCGCGCATGTCGGCGAGGACGGCGTCGAGGCGCTCGTAGCGCTCCTGGGCCTGGTGGCGGTACCGCTCGATCCACCTGGTCATCAGGTCGAAGACCTCCGCCTCGAGGTGGCACGGCCGCCGCTGGGCGTCCTTGCTCTGGCTCACCAAGCCGGCGTCGGTGAGGACCCTGATGTGCTTCGACACCGCCTGGACGGAGACGTCGTAGGGATCGGCTAGCTCCCCCACGGTGGCGTCTCCTCCGGCGAGGCGGGCCACCATGTCGCGCCTCGTCGGATCGGCGAGGGCGGCGAAGACTCGGCACAACTGGTCGCTGGCCACGACGACCTCCTTCTTCAACTGAATGGTTGAGCACAAGCTACGCCGATAGCCCCACCGTTGTCAACCACTTGGTTGAAGATCGCCCCGCGCGGCCAAGACCGCGCAAAATCGGTCGTTTCTGAGACGAGACCACGACCACGCGACTGCGAGCGTGACTTCAGCGCGGCACGCGGCACGGTTGTATGCCGATGCCGCCCGGTCCGCCGCCAACCTCGCCGAACGTCACCACCTCACCGGACAGGCAGCGCGGATCAATCAAGCGCTGCGTGGGTGAGCCTGTTGGTCAACCCCTTCCACAAGGCGAACCTCAGCCCGTGACGAGGATCGGCGCAGGATCCTGAACGCGTAGGCCGATCTGTCGACCGGTCCGGAAGCTCCGTTGCGAGTCCAGGGTGCCTGTCGGGTTCTAAGCCGGAGTGGCCGCTCCGAACCAGGTCGCAAGTGCTCGAGGCAGCTGTGGGTCCGTGAGGTCTCCTGCCCAGGCGACATGCCCATCGGGTCGGATCAGCACGGCCGGGGGCGCTGCGACCTCGCCAAGGACCGGGAGCTCCCACACGCCGGCGTGCTCGGCGTCGACCAACCGGACTCGATTCGCCCAAGGAGAGATGTCGAAACCGCCGGGTTGACCGAAGTTGAGGAGCACGGGCCGGGCGTCGTGCAGCAGGGTGAACACGCGCGTGGGACCGTCCGCGATGTGCACGTCGAGGTCGGGCATGCGCCGCCCGAGTAACGGGTGTCCGTCTCCGGGGTCGTAGTGGATATCGAGAGCCGAGAGCATTCCGGCGATACGCCGGCGCGGTTCGTCCATGCGAAGCAGTTCGACCATGATGTCCCGCAGGGCCTGGTGGCGGTCGTCGGGCCTGCTGAGCGTGACCTGCGCCATGGTGTTGTGCAACACCCGGGCACCAACCGGATGCCGTTCGGCATGGTAGGTGTCCAAGAGACTGTCGGGTGATGTCTTGTTGACCACCTGGGCCAGCTTCCATCCCAGGTTCACAGCATCCTGCACGCCGGTGTTGAGGCCCTGGCCGCCGTGCGGGGGATGCACGTGTGCGGCGTCGCCGGCCAGCAGTACACGGCCCTGGCGGTAGGACACCGCCTGCCGCGTCATGTCGGTGAATCTGGAGATCCAGTTGGCGCGGCGAAGCCCGTAGTCCGTCCCGTACACGGAGACGAGTGCGTCGCGAAGCTCGCCCAGGTTGGGATCGCCGGCGTGGTCGAGGTCTCGCTCGGTGAGCACGACCCCAATCGACTCCCGGTCTTGCCTCCGACCCAGGGCATGGGTGCCGACGCGGTCGTGACGGAAACCGAGCTCCGGCTCCTCGTCCATCTCGACCTCGGCGATCATCCAGCTGGTCGAGGGGTCCGACCCGGCGAAGTCGATGCCGGCTGCCTTGCGGATCAGGCTGCGACCTCCGTCGCAGCCGACCAGATACTCCGTGCGCAGCGACGTCCCGCCGGAGATCTCGACGTCGACGCCGGTGTCGTCTTGAGCGAAGCCCACCACCTCGCAGCCACGAAGGATCGGAACCCCGAGCTCACCGACCCAGCCGGCCAGGATCGGCTCGAACTGGCTCTGCCACAGCGCGAGCAACTTGTAGCGGGTCGGGAAGTCGCCGATGTCCAAGACGATCCCGGCGAACCCCAGAACCTGGTGGACTTGCCCCGCCGAGAGGAAGCGTTCCGCGACGCCACGCTGATCGAGCACCTCGATGGTGCGGGAGTGAAGACCCCCGGCTCGCGATCCGTCGACATCCTGGTTGACGCGGCGTTCGACAATGACGACGTCGACGCCCGCCAACGCCAGCTCGGCCGCCAACATCAGGCCGGTCGGGCCGCCTCCTGCGATCACCACCGCATGCTCGGTCATCGCCGCTCCCCCCCGAATGCTGCGGCCGCCAAGGAAAGCCACCTCGCGCCGAGCGACCGCGCGCCCGCGCCGGTCGCCCACACCCTCCCGGTCAGCTCGTCCACCGGTTCAGCACTCCTTCTCGACCCGTCTGCCGAAGGAAACACACGCACTCCACAGCTCCTGGCTCCGTAGGTTCTGGCCGTGATCGGCTCAGCGGACGAGTCATGATCAGCACGTTTGGGTCGCTTGCGGCAAGCCCCCTCCCTCGCGGTATGTTGGTGGCGGCGGCGGGGGCTCACGCTCGACGATGCGGCCCGGCTGACCGGTCCCTACTTCGGCAACGCCGAGCACGTCGCGGCGAAGCCGCTGCTCAGATTCGGAACCCAGCAACGGACCCCGAACGCCGGGCGGGGGCGCCGCTTATCAGGTCAGCCACACCGGCTCACCGTCAAAAACGGTCATTCTGAGACGACGACCACGCGATTGCGGGTGTGACCTTGCAGCGGGAGGGGCGAGGGAGGCGTACACGTGTGGTCGCTGTCCTGTCGCGGTCCCCCACTCATCGAGCAGCGCCTCGGTGCGTGGGCAGGTACTCGGACACGGCTGATCGCAGCTCGTAGAGCTGGTCGCGCAGATCCCGGCGGTGGGCCCTACGTGCAGTCTGGATGTGTTTGATCCAGCCTGCCTTGCGCTGGGATCGACTCGCCGGGCGGATATCTCGACCGTGGCGTAGCGACCCGCCGAGTCGGGCTGGACGCCTCTTGCGCTATGCGGTCGTCGATACCAACCCTTGTCGGCCACGCGCGAGTGACCAGGAGACTGGCATCTCGCATCGGTCGCCTGCGCCAGGGCCAGGCGGACATGAAACGCTGATACCGGACGATTCCGTCCCGGTCGCCGAAGTAATCCACGGGTCGCCTACTGGTCGAGGTTCACTTCCTGCGATCGGAGTCCCTTTTCACGATGATGTCAATGCCGGGGAGGGGGTTGGTGGCGGCAGGCGCGTCGCCTCCACCGCCCGCGCCACCACCGGGTACGCCGGTTCCGACCGGGAACGGATCGCCGGGATCGGTGGGTCCCGGCCCGGGCCTGACCGGGCCGACAGCGCCGCCGCCGGGGTTCTTGCCGAGCTTCACGTCGATACCGGGTATGGGATCACCCTCAGTGGCCATGTTCCCGCCCGTCTTCACTGTCCCGCCAGTCTGCCGGGGCCCTTGGCCGGTAGAAGTGCTTTTGAGGACGCCCTGCTCCTTGATGGCCATGCCCGCCACGTCGGGGCCGTGAACGGTGCCAACGGCCTCCTCGGCCACCGCGCCGGTGCCGGCCTCCGTCGCCGGATCGTGGGCCGCCGCTCCCTGGTTCTTGATGTTCGACCTCGTCGTGCTGATCGTTCCCGCGGCGGCCGGCGGGGCGTCCAATTCTTCGAGCGGCCCACCTGCGGCGACCGCCGTCTGCTGCGGTGCTTCGTCGATGCTGAGAGGTTTCTCGCCCATGTGGCCATCGTGCGCTCTTCTTGGCCGTTTAGCGAGCAAAAAGATGCTCATTTTCCGATTTCTCGCCGCCGGACCTGTTCGAACCGGCCCCGGAAGCGCATGATCGGTCCATGGGCGACACGGTGATCGGCAACGGCCGGCGCAGGGCGCCCGTCCCGACGTCTGCGCAAGGCTGAGGGCGCCACCAATGGACCGCGGCACCGGGCGGGCCCAGTCCTCGTATGTTCGCCCCCTGGCGACGCCATCGGCCCTGGACGCCGCCCTCGGCCCTCGCCCGCCCCCACGGTCCCCGGCGTCGGTCGTGGGCCTGGAGCACGAGTACTCGCTCAGCCGCGACGGTGAGCCGGTGGACTTCCGGGCGCTGATCCACGGCCTGGCCATCCCCGGGCGACGCCTCGACCCCGGCGACGCCAACGCCTATCGCTGCGCCTCCGGCCTGGTGCTCACCTGCGACGCCGAGGACGCCGAGGTGGTGTCGCCGCCGGTGGTGGTGGAACCCGGCTTCGCCGCCGACGTGGCGGCCTGGGCTGCGGAGGGCTGGCACCAGCTGTCGGGCGTGCTGCCCCCGGGCGTGGAGGCCAAGGGCTTCTCGACCCACCTCAGCGCCTCCATGCCCGAGGCGGTTGCCCAACGCGTCGCCGCGTTGTTCGCCACGACATTCGCCCCCGCCCTCATGCTCGTGCTGGACCGGGCCGACTCCCACGGCGTGTTCGTGCGCCCGAGACCGGGGCGCATCGAGGTGTGCGGCGAGCACGCCACCGGGCCCCGGCTCGGCGGCGCCGCCGTCCTCGTGGCCGGCGGGGCCCGGGCGTGCGCCGCCGTCGTCGTCGGGGCCGTGGGCCCCGACCGCCTGCCCCCGGTGCTCGAGGTCGACGTGCGCCCGGCGACGGGCCGCTGCGGGTTGTTTGTCGGCCGCCACCTCGCCTTCGGGTTCGACCTCTACGCCGCGGGCCGCCAGGCCCGGCTCCCCATACAGGGCGGCGGGGCGATCGGGGCCCAGGCCTACCTGGAACTGGCCTGGCGGGCGGCCCGGCTGGCTCTGGGCACCGACGCCAGTAATGCCGACCTCGACGCCGGGATCCGGATGGTGGCGGGGTCGATGGCCCTCGGCGTCGAAGAGGCCGTCGGCGACGTGGCCCCGGCCCTTGGCCCACACCTCCCGCCGTCGCCCTACGGCGACCTTCTGACCCGCCGGCACAGGCCCGGCTTCACCGTCACCCCCGAGGCCGCCACCTGGGACTTCACCGTCTTCGGGCTGCGAGGCGTTCGCCGGGCCTTCGTGTCGGTCCCAAGTACACAGCTGGGCGCCTTCCTGGGCCAGCTCGACGCCGGGCGCCTCGACGGCTGCTCAGCGGCTTTCTCGACGCCTCGTCGACCGACAGCGTGCTCGTCGCCCACGACCAGACCCTGGAACCCGGCCTCTGGGACGACGCGGTCCTCGGTCCCGACCTGCTGGCCTACGAGCGCAGCGCCACCGACGGCGACGCGGAACTCGCCACTGTGGCCTCCGAAGCGTTCTCGGTGGCGGGCCTCCTCGTCGAGGGGCTCCCGCCGGTCTCCTACGTGCGTCGCGGCAAGGGCATCGGCGCCACCCGGACGGGCCAGCTCGGGTACCGGCCGATCTCCGCCCGCGGCAGAGGTGTCGCCGTTGCCGAGTCGTTCCCTTCCGATCTGGACGTGCGCCCGGCCACAGTGAGCCCCCCACCCCCCGTCGCCCCGGTCGGGCCGCCCTCGCCGGTCGTGCCCGAAAGACACCACCGCCGCCGTCGCCGCGCCTGGGTCGTCTCCGCGGCGTTGGCGGTGTTCCTCCTGGCCGGGTCTGCGGCCGCGCTGACGGGCATCTTCGCCGCCCACGAGCCGGCCGAGGTGAGCGTGCTCACCGGTCCGTCCCTCCCGCCGGGGTCGAGCGTGACCGTGCCGGGTCCGTCGACGACGAATGTCCCCGCCACCACCGTCGTGAACGAGCCGCTCCCGGCCCCCGTCGCCACGAGCGTCGATCCGACGTCGCCGAGGACGGTCGGCACTGCTACAGCCACCGCCGCTCCCGCTGTCACCACCGTGGTGGGGCCGGTCCCGACGGTCACCGCCGCCGCCGCGACGACCACCGTGCCGGCGGCCACCACGACCGCAACCACATCCGGCCCGACGACGACGAGCGTCGCCGTCTTGCCCGCGACGCAGATCACCATCGCTGTCTCCCAGGGCATCCTGGGGTGTGGGTTCCAGCCGTCATCGGCCAGCGCGGTGGCCGGCTCGACCGTGCGGTTCCGCAACGACACCGCCGGGCCTCTCACCATCGTGGTGGCGCCACTGCCGGTGCGCGGCCATCATGACGATCAGCCTGCTCCCGGGTACCACGTCGGGCGCCAGCCTGCTGAGCGCGACCGGTACCTACCCGGTGACATGCTCACCCGGCGGGGACAGCATGGTCGGCCGCATGTCCATCACCGTGACGGGCGGCGCCTGACCGCACGACGACCCTTCGCGGATGCGGACTCGCGCGTTCTGGTGATACAGCGAGACACGCCGACCTTCGGGATAGCGCACCAGACGTCGGCGAACGCGGCCCCGAGCTCGTCTTCAGCCGCACGCTCGACAGCGTTCAGGGCAACGCCCGGCTCGCCGAGGCGTCGGTGGCCGAGGAGGCCGCTGCGGCGCACGACGCGACCGACAAGGACGTCTCGATCGGCGGCGCCGGCCTGGCTGCGGCAGCGATCGAGCTCGGCCTCGTCGACGAGCTGCGCATGTTCCGCAATCCGGTCGTCGTCGGTGGCGGCACGCCCTTCATGCCGCCGGTCACCGAAGACGTTCGGCTGAACTTGGTCGAGACCAGGAACGTTCGGCTCGCGCGTGATCTACGAGCGCTACGGGCGCGCCCGCGAAGAGGCGGACTGACACCGCCGTCCGAGTCATCAGGGGTATCCGGACCGGGTATTCGATGCGTTGACCGACTCCGGCGCGCTTGCCGTGTGGCTACCCGCCCGACGCATGACCGGCCGGTTCGAGCACTTCGAAGCGCGTCCCGGCGGGTCCCGGCGCCAGATGGCCATCTTCAGGGCGTCGAGGACGAGGTCGCCGCCTGCGGAGCTCCTCGGGGTGCTTCCTCGGTCGTGCCATGACGTGCGGTCTCCTTCTCCCAGCCAGGGAACGAGCACTGCACGGATCCGGGTCGGCTCAATCGTCGTATCGTCGGCCCATGTGCCGGAACATCACCCCGTTGCGTGGCCTCGAACCCCCTGCGACCGCGGTGGAGGTGGAGGCCGCCGCCCGCCAGTACGTCCGCAAGGTAGGGGCGGTGACCACCGCAGGCCAGATGGCGTCGCCCGCCATCGACCGGGCCGTCGAGCGTATTGCGGCGGCGACGGCGGAGCTGTTGGCCGAGCTCCCTCCCCGCAGGAATCCCCCGGCGGTCGTCCCCCCGCTCCGCCGGTAGGCGGCACGCTGAAGCCGGCAGTCAGCCGAGGCGGTGCACGGTCAGCGGCCGCACTTCGGCGATGCGTCGGCCGCCCGTCGCAACGCTTCGTCGACCGTGGCCCTTGTCGTGGTCGCCTGTATGCGGTCACAGCTTGGTGAGAGCCTTGCGCATGTTGCGGATGGCCTGGCCGATGCGCTGCTCGTTCTCGATGAGGGCGAAGCGCACGAAACCATCGCCGGTGGGGCCGAAGCCGACGCCGGGTGACGTGGCCACCTTGGCCTCCTGGACCAGGTACGACGAGAAGTCGAGCGACCCCATCTCCCGGTAGGGCTCGGGGATCGGGGCCCAGACGAACATGGTGGCCTTGGGCCGCTCGACTGCCCAGCCGATCCGGTTGAGGCCGTCGCACAGGGCGTCGCGCCGGCCCCAATAGATGTTGTTCACCTCTTTGGGGTAGTCGGGCGCCTCGTTCATGGCCACGATGGCGGCGATCTGCACGGGCTGGAACGTGCCGTAGTCGAGGTACGACTTGAGCTTGCCCAGGGCGGCGACGATCTCGGGGTTGCCGACCATGAATGCCACCCGCCAGCCGGCCATCGAGAACGACTTGGTCAGGGTGTACAGCTCGACGGCCACGTCCTTGGCCCCCGGCACCTGCAGGATCGACGGGGGCTGGTAGCCGTCGAAGGCGGTGTCCGAGTAGGCGAAGTCGTGGACCAGGACCACGTCGTGCTCGCGGGCGAAGGCCACCAGGCGGGTGAGCCATTCCAGGTCGACGCAGGTGGTGGTCGGGTTGTGGGGGAAGGACAGCACGATCACCCGCGGCCGGGGCCAGGCGTTCTCCCAGTCGTGCATGAGGTTGGCGAAGAAGTCCTCGTCGGGGCCCAGTGGTACCCGGCGGACGTCGGCCCCGGCGAAGAGGGGGCCGTAGATGTGGATGGGGTAGGACGGTGTGGGCACCAGGGCGGTGTCGCCCGGCGCCAGGAGCACCCACATGAGGTGGGTCAGGCCCTCCTTGGCCCCGATGACGTTAATCACCTCGGTCTCGGGGTCGAGGTCGACATCGAACTTGCGCTTGTACAGGTCGGCGGCCGCGGCCCGTAGCTTGGGGATGCCGCGACTGGCCGAGTAGCGGTGGTTGCGGGAGTTCCGGGCCGCCTCGGCCAGCTTCTCGACGGCCACGTCGGGCGACGGGATGTCGGGATTGCCGAAGCCCAGATCGATCACGTCGTCGCCTGCCCGCCGTCCTGCCATCTTCAGTCCGTCGATGATGGTGAAGACGTAGGGCGGTAGGGCGTTGATCCGGCGGAACTCCATGATCGTGGAGGCTACCGGGAGCCGGCGGCGGCCTCGGCCAGGATTTCGACCGCGTCGGCGTCGGTGCCGATGTCGAGCGGGGCGCAGATGGCCCACGACGCGCCGGCCGCCGACAGTGCCGCGAAGTGGCCCCGGAGATCGGCGATGGTGCCGGCGACGAGCCCGGGGCGGGGGCCGTGGGCCCGGAGCTTGGCGTCGGCATCGGACCGGGTGCGACCGATGAGCACCTGGCCGCCCCAGGTCAGGTCGCGGCCGGGGGCCACACCGCCGGCCTCGGCCTCGAAGGTGGCCGGGTCGCTCCCCCACCCGTTCCAGCCGTCGGCGTCGGCGGTGGCCCGGCGCACGGCCGGCGAGCGGCCACCGACCCAGGTCCGTACGCCGGCGTCCCCCAGCTGCCGGCAGCACGAGGCCAGGGCGGCAAGTCGCTCGGCGAAGGGCCGGAACCCCAGGCCGTAGGCCTCGTTCTCCGAGCGGTTGCCCTCGTCGCCGGTGCCCAGGGCGGCCACCAGCCGGGGCCCCAGCATGCGCTGCAGCGAGACCAGGCTGTGGACCAGGACGGCATCGGGCACCAGGCCGACCCGGGCCACCAGCGGGCCCAGGGTGAGCCGTTCCGTCTCGACGGCCAGGGCGCCGAGCAGGCCGAGCCAGTGCAGGGCGGGGCGGTCGGGCTGGCCCAGGGGCCACAGGTGGTCGAAGACGAAGACGCCGTCGAGCCCGGTGGCCTCTGCTCGCCGGGCCACGTCCAGCGCGGGGCCGGCCTGGTGGCGGAACTGCGGCAGGGTGATCCCGACCCGCAGGGGCGGGGCTAGCAAGGGGCCAAGGGCTCGGGGCTCTGCCTTACATACAGGCGAACGAAGTCGACAAGGCGCGGGTCGGTGGTCGTGGTCAGCTTGAGCTGGCGGCCCCAGGCGGTGGCGACGAGGGGCGACGGCAGGCCGTCGTCCCACCGGGACACGAGGAGGTCCTTCTGGCTCTGGGCCAGGGTGGCCAGGGCGTCGATCTGGTCCCGGGGAAGATCGGGTCGGTAGGTGACCCAGATGGCGCCGTGTTCGAGGGAGTGAACCGCCATCTCATTGGGAACGGCCCGGTCGTAGAACGCGCACGGCGTCCACATCGGGTTGTGGGGCCCCCCGACCGGCGGGATCTGCGGGTACGCCAGCGGCCCGGTCTGGTGGCCGGCGGCGCCGACGGTGAAGGTCTCCACGCCCGCGATGGGCGAGATCGTGGTGACGGTCGCCCGGAGCGTGGTGGCAGTGGTGGCAGTGGGCCCTGTCGTGGGTGCCGTCGCCGATGGGCCACTGGCCCGGCCGCAGGCCATGGTCAGCAGGGACACCAGCGTCGTGCCCAGCACGGCTTGCATGCGGTTCGTCACGCCCGGATGGTAGTGGGACGCCTTGTCGGCCTCGGGGCGGCCGTCCGCGGAGAACCGCCAGCCCCCGGGGGCTGGGGAGCCCGGGGACCGGCGGCGAGAAAGATTACAACGTGGCCCTCGGCGCCGGGTCGATGGGAACGTCGAAAAGGCGGGCGGCGCCGATGGCCCCGGCGCGCTCACCGAGGGTGGCGGCCACGATGGCGACCGCGGGCCGGTGACGACCGCCGGTCAGCAGGTCGGCGAAGGCCAGCCGGACGGGGCCGAGGAGCAGCTCGTCGGCCTCTACCAGTCCCCCGCCGACGACGAACGCCTGCGGATCGAACAGGTTGGCCAGGTTGGCCAACCCCAGGGCCACCCACCATCCGAAGTCGGCGAGGATGGCCTGGGCCTCGACGTCGCCCTGGGTCGCGGCCCGCGTGACGTGTTCGCCCCGCACCGCAGCCGGCTCCCCGCCGGCCAGGTCGAGGACATGCCCCGCTCGTCCCGCAGCGGCCACCGCCTGGCCGAGGCGACCCAACCCGCCGCCTGATGCGAACCGCTCCCAGCAGCCCCGCTGCCCGCAGGGGCACGGGGGCCCGTCGGGGTCGACCACCATGTGGCCGATCTCACCGGCGAAGCCGTTGGCGCCTCGGACGAGGCGTCCGCCGGCGATGATCCCGCCACCGATCCCGGTGCCGAGGGTGACCAGGACGACGTCGTCGTAGCCCCGCGCCGCCCCCGCCTGGCGCTCCCCCCACGCTGCGCAGGTGGCGTCGTTCTCGACCCGGACGGGCACCCCCAGGCGGGCTTCCAACTCGGCGCCGATGGCCAGGTCGACCACGCCGGGCAGGTTGGGGGCGAAGCGCAGGACCCCGGCCCGGTCGACCAGGCCCGGCGCGCCGATCCCGACCCCTGCCACCGGACCCCCGTCCTCCATGTCGGCGGCCAGGAGGGCGAGGGCGTCGAGCAGAGCGGCGGGCCCCACCGGCGTCGGCACCCGGCGCTCCTCCACCACCGTGGCGCCTTCGAGGGCGACGGCCAGGCACTTCGTGCCGCCGAGGTCGACGCCCACCGTACGCACCATGCTGCCGGCCATGCGGGCCATCCTGCTCGAGGAGCTCAGTACCGGAGCAGCGCGCCGACCCGGCCGAGCACGTCGAGGTCGGCGTTCTCCCGGCAGATCCGGACCCGGCAGGATTGGGTCAGCGCGTCCTCCAACGCTTCCTCGACCACGTCGGCGACCTCGTTCATCTCCTGGTCGCAGACGGGGCAGCGCCGGCCGAGGGTGCCGATCCACGAGCAACCCGGGCAGCGCCATCCCGGTGCCTCAAAGCCCTCCGAGACGAGCACGGTCTCGACCCGGCGGGCGACGAGTGCGTCGAGCACCGGGCCGAGCCCGGCCACCCCGCCGGTGCCGGAGCCCACCGCCTGGCGCAGCCGGTCGACGGCAGCGGCCTCCCGGTCGCGCTCCACGCCGGCCTCGACGTCCTGGGCCGCTCGGGCGATCTCGTCGTCACGGGCGTGGACGGCCATCCCGACCGTGGCGGCCAGGCGCTCCTTGAGGTAGGGGTGCAGTTCCCGCTCGAGCTCGGCGGCGACCTCGGCGGGCCCGGCCAGCACCAGGTGGTCGAAGCCCTGCTCCTGCCACAAGGCGAACGCGGCCTCGGCCGCCCGCCGGAGGTGGCGCTGCGCGGCGGCGGCGGCATGGTCGGCGACCTGGTCCTTGACCATCTGGCCACCGTCGTCGTCGTGACGGGGAAGCTGGTCGACGTGGTCCTGCTTGTCGATCAGCTCTCCCTGGTGGAAGAGGAACAGCCGGGTCTGCTGTCGGTCGGCCAGCAGGACGGCGAAACGCTCGTGGCGAGCGACGACCGCCTCCAGCTCGCGCACGTAGGGCGAGTGGTTCACCACGAGCCGGTCGCGTACCGGCACCGCCAGCTCGACCACCCGCCAGAAGTCGGGCGCCGAGCAGGCGAAGATGGCGAGGCCGCGGACACGCGACCGGTCGAGACCGGCCTTCACGTGGTCCTCGATGCGCTTGAGGTCGGCGCAGATGGTGTGGTCGCCGCTCTGATGCCCGCGTTCACGCACCGGCCTGATCATGCGCTCCATCGCCACTTCGTAGTCGTGGGCCCGAATGCGACGGCGACCATCGACGTCGAGGTAGAGCGAGGCCACGAGGGACGTCTCCCCCTTGAACCCCGCCAGGTCACGGATCTCGGTCTCAGTGATCGACATCGCCCGATCGTAGGCCGCGACCATCGCGACCCTCCGAGGGCCGGGAAGGGAAGGCCCCGTGGAGTGCCCCCCACAACCCGCACAGGGCCAGTCCGTACATGGGTACGAGCACGCCGGCGGCGAGGCTGGTGTAGGGCCGGGCGCCGGCCGTGACCAGGGCGGCGACCACCTCGACGGCGAAGGCGCCGAGGAGGCTGCGCCGCACGGCGGAGGGGGTCGGAGGCCCAGCCAGGAACCACACCTGGGCCAGCTCCAGACGGTTCGTCCGGCTGCGGCCCGCCATCACGAAAAAGGCCCACAGGAAGATCGCGCACCCGGCGGCGAACAGCCCACCGGCCACGACCAGGGCGATGGACTCGAACGTCGAGGGCGACAGGTCGGCGGCCAGGGCAGTGGCCACGAACAGCGCGGTGCCGGCCCACGACGCCCGCCGGATGCCGGGGCCGTCCTGCGGCGCGCCCGTCGGGGCGCTGATGGGTCTCACTGCATTCCAAGGGCGTGCGCCAGGCCGGTGGCCAGGCGGTCGTAGGAGAACTGCTCCACCGCCCGGGCCCGGGCGGCCGCGCCCTGGCGGTGGCGGAGGTCGGCGTCACCGAGCAGCCGGGCCAGAGCGGCGGCCACGGCAACTGGGTCGTGGGGGTGATCGACGACCAGGCCCGTCTCCCCGTGGACCACGGCCTCGGCCGATCCGCCACTGGCGCCGCCAACCGACGGGACGCCGCACGCCGCCGCCTCGAGGAACACGATGCCGAAGCCCTCCTGCTCCAGCCCGCCCCACCGGCTGCGACAGGGCATGGCGAACACGTCGGCGCAGCCGAGCAGGTCGGGCAGAGCCGGGTCGGCCATGAAGCCGAGTAGACGTACGGGTGCGCCGGTGGCCGCCACCAGGCGTTCGAGGCGAGCCCGGTCACGGCCGGTGCCGGCCACGGCCACGGTGAGATCGGGATGGGAGGTGGCCAACATGGAGGCGGCGGCGATGAGCACGTCGAAGCCTTTTCTGGGCACCAGGCGGCTCATGGCCACCACGAGGCGCCCGTCGACCGGCAGTCCCATGGCGGCCCGTGCCATCAGGCGTGCCGCGGGGGTCAATGGCCGGAAGCGGTCGGCGTCGACCCCGGGGGGGATCAAGGTCATGGGGATGTTGTCCCCCGCCAGGCGGACGGCCTCGGCCGCGGGGTAGCTGCCGCCGGCGATCACCGACGACGCGCCGATCAGCACCCGCCGCAGCAGCCGGGCCGTCACCGGCAGGCGGGCGGGCACGGTGACCTCGGCGCCGTGGAGTACCACGCCATACCGGTGTTGCAGACGGGCCCCGAGGTGGCCGAGGGGCAGCGCGGGATCAAGGAACACCAGGTGGGCGCCGACTTCGTCGGCCAGCCGGTCGATCTCGGTGGCCAGCGCCGGCGTCGGGAACAACACCGGCCGGTGCCATCGACGGACGCAGAAGGGCTGCGCGGCATCGAAGGCAGCCGCGTCGGGGTGGGCCGAGGTCAGCACGGTCACCTGTTCCGGGGGCAGGCGCCGCCACAGCTCCCACAGATAGGACTGGATGCCGCCGACCTTGGGGGGGAAGTCGTTGGTGACCAGTAGATGGGCCACCGGAGCCGGCCGGTTCAGCGGGACCGCAACCGCCGCCGCTTGACCGGCTCGGACGGTACCGGCGCGGCCTCGGGCGCTGCCGCCCGGGGGGCGGGCAGGATCACCGACGGCCGGTCACTTCTGGTGCCGTTGGCCGCCTTGGCGGCGTTGCCGCCCCGAGGCGTTGCCGGCGTCAGGCGGCGTGCCTTCGGCGCCTCGATCTCGACGCCATCGGGCCGCTGCCGGGGCTGGAAGGTGGGCCCGGCGCCGCGTCCAGGACGTTCGCCCTGCGGTTCACGTGGGGCCCGATCCACCTTCGCCGCTCGGGTTGGCGGTGAGGCGGCGGTCCGGGAGGTGGAGCTGCCGTTGGCGGCGGCGGCGGGAGGGGCGCCGGTCGTTGCCGCCGGGGCCGGTCGGGCACTCGGCCGCACCCGCACCGCCGCGGCCCACGGCGCCCGGTCGACCGTCGCCATGCTGGCCGCCACCCGGGCCGTCGACACCTGGGCTACCGCCTGGCGAACGCCGCCGGTGCCCCCCGCTGGGGCCACCTCGGAGCCGGTGGCCTTGGCCGGGCGACGGCGGCCCGGCGCCCTGGTTGCCCCCGCCTTGCCGGCGATCGTGACCCCGGCCCGGACGGGCGCCGCCTTGGCCGCGGTCGCCACCTTGGTGGGGGGCGCGGTCTTGCCCGCAATCGTGGCCCGGGAGGGAGCCGGCGCCTTGGCGGGCCGAGGGGCGATCGCCGTCCTGGCCGGCTTCGGCGCTCGAGCCCGCGCCGTTGCCGCCCCGGATGCGGCTGCCTTCGTCGCTGTCCGCGCCGCCCGCGGCTTCACCGTCCGGACCGGCGCAGCGCCGGCGGGCTTCGCCGTCCGCCCTGCCCGGGGGGCGCCGGCGGGCTTCCTGGTCGGCGAGGTCGTCGATGTCTTCGGGGTCGTCGCCGTGACCTTCCGGGCGGTGGCGGCCCTCGTGCGCCGGGGCGGGGCCGCCGGAGGACGAGGCGGCGCATCGGAGGAGTCCGGGTCGTCATCCTCGGAGATCAGGGAGCGATGGGGCGGGCCGCCGTCCACGTAGCCCAGATCCGACGCGTGACGGTTTCGGGCCATCAGCCGGCCACTGGGAACGTCGATCTCCCATTGCGCTTCCTGGTTGCGCCCGCGGGAGCGGTACCGGAAGCGGACCATCCACACCGTGTCGTGCAGCTGGAACGCGCTCCAACCGGCGTCGGCCAGGTCGTCCGGCAGGAAGACGCCCTTCTCGGAGAGATTCTGCAGCACGGAGGCATTCAGCACCTGCGACGACTCGCCCAGGCGAGGCTTGGAATAGATCAGCCCCCGGGCCAGCTCGATGACCTGCGCCTGCTCGGCCACGATCGGCACCGCGAAGCGGGCCACCCAGTCGCTGTTCACGCCGGCTTCGCCGGCCACCTCCTCGATGGTCCGACCGGCGCGCAGGCGGGCCTGCATCTCCCGCGGGGTC
>JBBSIS010000064.1:0-15473 GCA_038231955.1 Acidimicrobiales bacterium | reverse complement strand
TGGTGGGCCAATGAGCAGTGTCGAGCGGGTGCGGGGCCGGCAGATCCTCGACTCCAGAGGCTTCCCGACCGTCGAGGTCGAGGTGACCCTGGTCAGCGGCGCCCGCGGCCGGGCCAGCGTGCCCTCGGGTAAGAGCACGGGTGCCCACGAGGCGGTCGAACGGCGTGACGGTGGGCGGGCCTGGGGCGGCAAGGGTGTGACCGGTCCGGTCGAGAGCGTCCACGGTGAGATCGTCGACGTTCTGATCGGCTGGGAGGCGCTCGACCAGCGGGGGATCGACACCCAGCTCGTCGCCCTGGACGGCACCGACAACAAGGCCCGCCTCGGCGCCAACGCCGTCCTCGGCGTCTCCCTGGCCGTGGCCCGGGCGGCGGCCGACGAGCTCGACGTGCCGCTGTACCGCCACATCGGTGGCACCAACGCCCATGTGCTGCCCATGCCCATGCTGAACGTGCTGAACGGCGGGGCCCACGCCCCGAACAACCTCGACATCCAGGAGTTCATGCTGGTTCCGGTGGGGGCCGCGTCCTTCTCCGAGGCTCTGCGCTGGGGGGTGGAGACCTATCACGCCCTGGCCCACCTGCTCGAAGGCCGCTCGCTGTCCACCGCGGTGGGCGACGAGGGCGGCTTCGCCCCCGACCTCAGCTCCAACGAGGACGGGGTGCGCATCCTGCTCGAGGCCATCGAGTCGGCCGGCTACCAGCCCGGCGAGCAGCTGGCCATCGCCCTCGACGTGGCCGCCACGGAGATCTACGACGCCGGCACGGGCACCTACACCCTCGCCGGAGAGGGCCGCTCGCTCCCATCCGACGAGATGGCCGGCTACCTGGCCGAGCTGGCCACCCGGTACCCCATCGTCTCCATCGAGGACGGCATGGCCGAAGACGACTGGGACGGCTGGGCCACTCTGACCGCCAAGACCGGCGACCACCTCCAACTGGTCGGCGACGACCTGTTCGTCACCGTCGTCGAGCGACTCCAGCGAGGCATCACCGCCGGGGTGGCCAACGCCATCCTGATCAAGCCCAACCAGGTCGGAACGCTGACCGAGACGCTCGACACCGTCGCCCTGGCCACCCGCTCCGGGTACGCCTCGGTGATCTCCCACCGCTCGGGCGAGAGCGAGGACACCACCATCGCCGACCTGGCCGTGGCCACCAACGCCGGCCAGATCAAGACCGGCGCTCCGGCCCGCTCGGAGCGGGTGGCCAAGTACAACCAGCTCCTTCGCATCGAGGAGGAGCTCGGCGAGTCGGCCGCGTACTGGGGCGGCGGCGCCCTTTCACGGCGGCCCGGAGGCCGTTCATGAAGCCGGTGGTCATGACGCCGGTGTGGCCATGAAGCCGGTGTGGCCATGAAGCGTAGAGCCGGGGTGCTCCTCGCCGCCCTCGCCCTCGTCGGAGTCCTCGCCCTGGCCGTCTTCCCGGCCCAGGCCTACCGAGACCAGCGCCAACACCGCCGCCAGCTGGCCGCCGAGGTCGCCACCCTCGGCACCGACAACCAGGCGCTGGAAGCCCGCGCCGCCCAACTGGGCACCGACGCCGAGATCGAGCGCCAGGCTCGCGGCTACAACCTGGTCAAGCCCGGCGAGGAGGTCTACTTCATACTCCCCCAGGCGGAACCACCGACCACCGCCCCGGCGCCGCCTCCGCCGGCCGAGGCCACGTCCCGTTCGCTGTGGGAGCGCATCACCTCCATCTTCTGAGCCGGGGGCCCTCTGAGATCGGGCGTGCCGTCGTCGCCCTACGCTGAGGTGATGGCGCAGGTGCGTACAGGCCGAATCCGCGTGGGCACGAGCGGCTGGTCCTACCGGGCGTGGATCGGGCCGTTCTATCCCCCGGGCACCTCGACCGCCGACATGCTTGGCCACTACGGGACGTCGTTCGACGCGGTGGAGGCCCACGCCACCTACCGCCGACTGCCCACCGCCGCCGCCCTCGACCGCTGGTTGGCGTCGGTGCCGGAGGACTTCCGCTTCGCCCCCAAGGCCCACCTCGGCATCACCCACCGTCGCGACCTCGACGGTGTGGAGGACCGGGTGACCGCCTTCCTCGCCGCGATAGTGCCGCTGGGCGACCGGCTCGGCCCGGTGCTGTTCTCCCTCCCCCACCAGAAGCCCGACCTCGACCGGCTCGACCGCATCCTGGCCCCGCTGGCCGGGGGGCCGCCGGCCGCCTTCGAGCTGGGCTCGGCCTGGGCCGTTCCCGAGGTGCTCGACCGGCTCGACCGCGCCGGCGCCACCATGGCCGCCACCGACACCGCCACCTGCGCAGCCCGCGAGATCTCCGACGTAGGGACGGTGGCATACCTCCGGCTGCGCCGGCAGAGCTACACCGCCGAGGAGCTCGACGCATGGGCAGGGCGCATGGCCCGGGCCGCCGCCGCCGGGCGCGACGCCTACGTCTTCCTCAAGCACGACGACGCCGCCACCGGCCCGGCACTGGCCCGGGAGTTCCGTCGTCGCCTGGCCGTCACCACCCATGGGTGACCCGGGGCCCGACGACCGTGACGCGGTAGCCGTGCTGCTTGGCCGGCAGCCGCAGGGCGACTTCGAGGTCGTGGTCCGACGCGCCGACTACGCCCCCATGGTGATCCGCAACGCCCCCCTCCTCGCCGACGGGACACCCATGCCGACCCTCTACTGGCTGGTCGACGACGACCTTCGGCGCGCCGTCAGCACCCTCGAAGCCTCGGGCGGGGTCCGCGCCGCCGAGCGGGAGGTCGACCCGGACGACGTGGCGGCCGCCCACGCCCGCTACGGGGCGGAGCGCGACGCCGCCATCCCTGCCGGCCACGCCGGTCCCCGCCCGTCCGGGGGCGTGGCCGGCACCCGTACGGGTGTGAAGTGCCTGCACGCCCACTACGCCTGGCACCTGGCCGGCGGCGACGACCCCATCGGCCGATGGACTGCTGCCCGACTCCTTCCACTTCCTGGCGCGCCCATCCCTCGTACGGGCGGCCCCGCTCGCCACCAGGGGGAAGGGAGGCGAGAACTGTGACCGTGCTCGCCGCCATCGACTGCGGCACGAACTCCACCCGGCTCCTCGTGGCCGGGGACGACGGCGCCCCCCTCGAGCGGCTGATGCGTGTCACCCGCCTCGGCCAGGGCGTGCACGCGTCGGGACGCTTGGCCGACGAGGCCGTCGCTCGCACCGTCGAGGTGCTGCGCGAGTACCGCACGGTCATGAACGGCCACGGGGTCGACCACGTGCGGATCACCGCCACGTCAGCGGCCCGCGACGCCGCCAACCGCGACGACTTCTTCGCCAGAGCGACAGAGGCGGTCGGCGCCACGCCCGAATTGCTCGGCGGGCAGGAGGAGGGCAGGTTGTCGTTCGTGGGGGCCACCGCCGAGCTCGATCCGGACGGCGGCCCGTTCCTTGTCGTCGACATCGGGGGCGGGTCCACGGAGTTCGCATTCGGCAGCCCGGGGGGCAGCCCCGACGGCGTCCTGTCGACCGATATCGGCTGCGTCCGCCTCACCGAGATGTTCCTCCACTCCGACCCACCCGCTCCCGAGGAGCTGAGCCAGGCCTTCGACGTCGTCCGAGGCCACCTGGACGACGTGGCCCGGGAGATCCCCGGCGTGGGCGAGGCCAGGCAGTTCGTCGGGCTGGCCGGAACGGTGTCGGCTATGGCCGCCATCGAGATCGGGCTGCCGGTCTACGACCGGGCGCAGGTCCACCATTTCGTGCTGAGCCGGACGGCGGCCGAAGACGTCTTCCGCACCCTGGCCACCGAGAGCCGGGATCAGCGCATCCACAATCCGGGTCTCGAAGAAGCCCGCGCCGACGTCATCGTCGGCGGGGCGGTGGTCCTCGTCGCCATCATGCGCTACTTCGAGCTGGGCGAGTGCCTGGTGAGTGAGTCCGACATCCTCGACGGCCTGATTGCCAGCCTGCGTGGCTGAACGCGAGGGGCCAGCCTGCGTGGCTGAACGCGAGGGGCCAGCCTGCGTGGCTGAACGCGAGGGGCCAGCCTGCGTGGCTGAACGCGAGGGACCAGCCTGCGTGGCTGAACGCCGGTGAAATAGCCTGCGTGAGTAGAGTCCGGCGGTGGCCGCACCGCTTCCCACCCAGCTTCGTGGGCGGCGGATCGTGTTGCGCCCGTTGGTGCTGGCCGACTTCGCCGACTGGCGCGAGGTGCGCCAGGCCAGCCGCGATTGGCTCCTGCAGTGGGAGCCCAAGCCGCCTCCCGGCCAGCCCGACGACACCGAGAGCAAGCCCGCCTTCAATGCCCGCTGCGGCGCCCGCGAGCGCGAGTGGCAGCTGGGCTCCGGGTACGGCTTCGGCATCTTCGTGAGCGACCGCCTCGCCGGTGAGATCAATGTGTCAGGGGTGCAACGGGGCCCCTTCCAGAACGCCTACATCGGCTACTGGATCTCCGAGTCCCAAGCCGGCAACGGCTACGTCCCCGAGGCCCTGGTGGCCGTGTGCCGGTTCGCATTCGAGGAGCTGGGCCTCCATCGCGTGCAGGTCGCCATCATCCCGCGCAACCGGGCCAGCCGGCGGGTGGTGGAGAAGCTGCAGTTGCGCGAGGAGGGCGTGGCCGAGCGCTATCTCGCCATCAACGGCCGCTGGGAGGACCACATCCGCTACGCCCTCACCGCCGAGGAGTGGACCGAGCGCGGCCGTGCGCTCCTCGACCGGTGGATCGGCGACCTCCCGGCGCCCGTCCCCGCCCTCCGGCTGCGCCAGCGGGGCGTCTGAAGCGAATCCCTACAGATAGTTGGCGGGGTTGACCGGGTCGCCGTTGAGTCTGACCTCGAAGTGCACGTGGTTGCCGGTGCTGGCCCCGGTGCTCCCGACTCGGCCGATGGTCTGGCCCTGGGTCACCTTCTGCCCCTCGGACACCGCAGTCGAGCTCTGGTGCCCGTAGAGGGTGGCGATGCCGCCACCATGATCGATGATGGTGGCGATGCCATAGTCGCCCAGCCATCCCGAGCTGACGACGACACCGTCGGCCGCGGCCCGGATGGGCGTCCCGTTGTCGGCACCGAAGTCGATACCCGCGTGCAGGCGGGCGGTGCCGTAGATCGGGTGGATCCGGTAGCCGAACGGTGAGGTGATGGGGGCTCCCGGCACTGGCGTGAGGAGGCGGCCGGGAGCCCGGGCCGGCGAGGCGATCGCAGCCGGCGTGGTCGGCGAGGTCGGTGCCGCGATCGAGGGCCTGGCCCCCGCCGCGGCCGGGACGGTCGTCGTGGCCGCTTCTGCCGCGGCCGCGGCCGCTGCCGCTGCGGCGGCCGCAGCCGCCCGCTGGCGCAGCGTGTCGGCGATGGCGGCCGACTCCTTCTCGAGGTTGGCGACCTGGGACTCGAACTCGTCCTTGCGGGCGACGACCTCGTTCTTGAGCTTGTCGGTCTGGGCGATTTCGCCCTGGACCTCCTGGCGGGCGGTGGCCTGGGCGTCCCGGCTGGTCTGCAGCGCGCTCCGCTGGCCGACGACCACGTCGCGCTGGCCCTGGGCCTCGGTCTTGGACGCCTCCACCTGCTTGTTCAGGTCGCCGACCTCGTCACGGAGGTGCTCGGTGGTGGCGATGGTGTCCGACTGCGAGCCCACCACGGCCCGCATGTAGGAGCGCCGGGAGGCGACGTCGCCCAGGCTGCTGGAACCCAGCAGCATGGCTGCGTAGTCCGCCGCCTCCGTCCGGCCGGTGTAGGCGGCGATGGCCTGGCGGCCCAGGTCGGCCTTGGCGACGGCCAGCGCGGCCCGGGCATCGGCCAGACGCACCTCCACCGCCCGCTGCTGCGCCTCCAGGGCGGACAGCCGGGACTGGGCGGCGTCGAGCTGGCCCTGCACGCCGAAGATCTGGCCGTCGAAGGCGGCCACTTTGGTGTCGAGATCGGTCTTCCGCTTGGTCGACTCGGCGATCAGGCCCAGCAGGCGCTGTTCCTCGGCCGAGGCGGTGTCGACCTGCTTCTGGGCGGCGCCGATCTGACTGTCGATCCTGCTCTTGTCGGTGGACGTCTGCGCCCCCACCGGCCGGATGGCGAGTGACGGGAAGGTGGCGGCCACCGCCAGCGCGAGCGCGAGAGCGCCCCGTCGACCTTTCACGCCCCGCAATCCATCAACACTCGGCCACTCCTGCAACTGGGTAGGGAGGCTAACCGGTCAGGGCCCGCGCCGCCTCGGGGCGACAGGGCAGTCGGTGGGTCAGACGTCGAGGAAGCGGCTGACGGCCAGGGCCGAGCCCACCGTGCCCACCACCACACCGACAATCAACAACAGCACTCCGGTCCCCGTCACGTCGGCCCCGGTCACCAGGAACTGCTTGAAGAGCTGGATGTCGTTGCGGGCGCCGGCGATGCGGTCCTGGACGATGCTGCGCCCGATCCACACCGCCCCGAATGCCATGGCCGCGCCGGCCAGGCCCTGTAAGAGCCCTTCGAGCATGAACGGCACCCGGATGAACCAGTTGGTGGCCCCGACGAGCTTCATCACCGCCACCTCCCGCCGGCGGGCGAAGATAGCCATGCGGATGGTGTTCAGGATGAGCAGCGAGGCCGCGCCCAGCAGGACGACGGCGATGCCCCACAGCATGATCTGCAGGAAGTTGGTGACCGACACCAGGGCGTCGACCTCCTCCTTGGCGTAACTGACCCGGAACACGCCGGCGGTGTCCTCGAAGCGCTGGCCGACGGTCTTGGTCTGCTCCGCCTGACGGGGCACCACGCGGTACGACGGCGGAATCTGGTCCACCGTCAGGCTGTCACGCACGTCGGGCTCGTTGGCGAAGATCTTCTTGAACTCCTCGAAGGCCTCCGGCTTGCTCACGTACCGGTAGCTCTTGACCTCGGGCATGGTCTTGAGATTGCGGTCGATGGCGTCGGATTCCGCCTGGGCGGCATCGGCCTTCATGAAAATCGACAGCTCGACGTTGCCCTTCCACTGCACCGTCGCCCGGTCGACCCCCCGCTTCACCAGCAGCGCGCCGCCCACCAGCGTGAGCGACACCGCCACCGTCAGCAGGGCGGCCGAGGCCATGGAGAGATTGCGGCGTAGGTTCGACGCCGTCTCGCGAAAGACGTACTCGAGATTGACCGACATGCCTCAGGCCTCCTGGAGGTGTGAGCGCTCCGGCAAAAGCACTAAGCGTTCACGCCGTAGACACCACGGGTCTGGTCACGGACCAGCACGCCGCGGTCGAGCTCGATGACCCGCCGGCGCATGGTGTCGACGATGCTGGAGTCGTGGGTGGCCATGACCACCGTGGTGCCGGTGCGGTTGATGCGATCGAGCAGGCGCATGATGCCGACCGAGGTGCTGGGGTCGAGGTTACCGGTGGGCTCGTCGGCCAGGAGGATGAGGGGGCGGTTGACGAAGGCCCGGGCGATCGACACCCGTTGCTGCTCGCCACCGGACATCTCGTTGGGGAAGTTGTCCCGCTTCTTGGACAGGCCGACCAGGTCGAGGACCTGGGGCACCTGCTGGCGGATGACGTGGGCGGGGCGGCCGATCACTTCGAGGGCGAAGGCCACGTTCTCGTACGCCGTCTTGTTGGGCAGCAGCTTGAAGTCCTGGAACACACAGCCGATGTTGCGCCGCAGCAGCGGCACCTTCCACGAGCTGAGCTGGCCGATGTCCTTGCCGGCCACCCAGATACGGCCCGAGTCCGGCTTGTCCTCCTTGATGAGGAGGCGGATCAACGTGGACTTGCCCGACCCCGTGGGGCCGACCATGAACACGAACTCCTGCTTGGCGATGTCGATCGAGACATCCCGCAGGGCGACCACATTGCCCTTGTACGCCTTGTTGACGTTGCGAAGTCGAATCATGCGAAAGGCTCGGTCATGCGAAAGGCTCGGTCATCGTTCCGTGCGACATCCCCCCCCGGGGCCCCACGCCAAAGCTGGCAGGAAGCACGAGAGAGAACTGTACTGCCAGTAACTGCCCGGCGCCAGTAGTGGCGGTGAGCTCAGGTGAGCAGCTCGATCGCACATCGAGGGCCGACCGCCCGCGCCAACCGTCCGTCGGCGGTCACCAAAGTGCCGCCCAGCGCTTCGGCGAGGGCGACGTAGGCGGCGTCGTAGGGCGTGACGTTGTGGGGACGTTGCGGATCTGGATGTTCTTGGCCACCGCTTCAGAATACATGCACAGCGCATGCAACTGACGGGTTAGACGGCCGGGCGCTTCCTCCAGCGCAGGAAAGCCTCCATGAAGCCGTCGAGATCGCCGTCGAGGACGGCGGTCACATTGCCCGACTCGTGGTCGGTGCGCAGATCCTTCACCATCTGGTACGGCTGCAGCACATAGGACCGGATCTGGCTGCCCCACGTCACCTCCCGCTGCTCGCCGGCGATAGCGTCCAGCTCGGCCCGGCGCTCCTGGCGGCCCCGTTCGGCCAGCTTGGCGGCCAGGATCTTCATGGCCACGTCCTTGTTCTGGTGCTGGCTGCGCTGGTTCTGGCAGGACACCACGATGTTGGTCGGCAGGTGGGTGATCCGCACCGCCGAGTCGGTGACGTTGACGTGCTGGCCCCCGGCGCCCGAGGAGCGGTAGGTGTCGATGCGCAGATCCTGAGTGTCGATGTCGACCTCCTCGGAGGCCTCCTCGAGGAAGGGCACGGCCTCGAAGGACGCGAAGGCGGTGTGCCGCCGGGACTGGGAGTCGAACGGGGAGATCCGCACCAGCCGGTGCACGCCCTTCTCGGCCACCAGCAGGCCGTAGGCGTAGCGGCCCCGGACGATGAGCGTGGCCGAGGTGATGCCCGCCTCCTGCCCGACAGTGACCTCTTCGAGCTCGACGGTGAAGCCGCGCCGCTCGGCCCACCGCAGGTACATCCGCAGCAGCATCTCGGCCCAGTCCTGGGCGTCGGTGCCCCCGGCGCCGGAGTGGACCTCGCACACCGCGTCGCGTTCGTCGTGCTCGCCGGAGTACAGCGACCGCAGCTCGAGGACGTCGAGCTCCTTGGTCAGCGAGGCCAACCCGGCCTCCACCTCGGCGGCAACCGACTCGTCGGACTCCTCCCGGCCCAACTGGTAGAGCACCTCGACATCCGACAGGCGCACCGCCAGCCCGTCGAGCAGGTCGATGTCGCCCTTCACCATCGCCAGCTCCGACGTCACCTTGCGGGCCGATTCCTGGTCGTTCCACAATGCGGGGTCGGACGCCTGCTTCTCCAAGGCGGAAAGGCGGGCTCTCTTGGCGTCGAGATCGAGATCCTTGGCCGACTCGGAGATCCTCCGCCGCAACTCATCGAGATCGTCGTCGAGATCACGCATCCATCCAGGCTGGCACGAATCCCGCCTGCCGGTTGGAAACCGTACGATCAGTACCCCGCCGCGGTACCCTTCCCCGTATGGCCAAAGGCAAGGCAACCGTGCTGCTCGACCGTGAGAAGGTGGATGAGGCGAGGGAGCTCGTCGGTGGCCGGTCCATGTCCGAGGTGATCGACATTGCCCTGGACCGGCTGATCCGCGTCGAGCGCCTCCGGCGCGATGTCGCTGCCTACGCCAATCGTCCGCCGGCAGACGAGGAGATGGCCTTCGCTGATCTGGCGGTGGCACTGGATCTCGACGATGAGGATGTCGACTACGAGGCCCTCTACGGGTGACGGTTCCGGAGCCACGTCGGGGTGACGTGTGGTTCGCCGACGTTCCGGGCGACAAGCGTCGCCCTGTGCTCGTCCTCACGCGCGATCCCCTGGGCCGGCTGCTTCGGTCGGTGATCTGTGCGCCCGTCACCTCGACGGTCAGGGGTCTCGCCACCGAGGTCGGCCTGGACGAGACGGCTGGGCTGGCCCATGCGTCGGTAGCCAACTTCGACAACACCCTGCTCCTGGACCGGACGAGGCTGGTGCGGCGGCTCGGCCGGACCGATCGTCAGACGATGGAACGGGCGTGCAGGGCACTCGCCATCGCCACTGGCTGCGACGGATAAGCGCTCGGGCCCGCAGCCGGCCTACTTCCCGTGGCAGAGCTTGAACTTCTTGCCCGACCCGCACCAGCACGGCGCGTTGCGGCCCAGCTTCTCGTGCTCGGCCTTGACCACCGGGGCCTGGGTGGGCTCCTCGACGGGAGGCGGCGGCTCGTCGCCTCCGCCGGCCGCCACCTCGGCGGCAGCGGCCTGCAGCATCCCGGTGGGCTGCACCGGGTCGTCGGCCGCCGTGTACTGCACGTTGCTCAGATCCGGCTGGGGCGCCTGCTCCACGACCACGTCGAGGTGCATGACATAGCGGATGAAGTCGTCGGAGATGGCGCCGATCATCTGGCCGAACATGTCGTAGCCCTCACGCTGCCACTCGGTGAGCGGGTCACGCTGGCCCATGGCCCGGAGGTTGATGCCCTCCTGGAGGTAGTCCATCTCGTAGAGGTGCTCGCGCCAGCGCTGGTCGATGATCGACAGCATCACCCGGCGCTCGATCTCGCGCATGACCTCGGCGCCGAGCTGCTCCTCGCGCTGCTCGTAGTACTGGACAGCCTCGGTGATCAGGCTCTCCCGGATCTGGCCCGAGGTGCGGGCTTCGGTGAGGTCGTCGAGGGTGAACGCGGTCGGGAAGTAGGAGCCGACATCGTGCAGCAGGTTCTCGAGGTTCCAGTCCTCGGCGTAGTCGTTGGGGCAGAAGATGTCGACCACCCGGCCCACCACGATCTTGAGGTGCTCCAGGGCCTCGACCCGGAGGTCGGCGCCCTCGAGGATGGCCTGGCGGCGCCGGTACACGACCTTGCGCTGCTCGTTCATCACCTCGTCGTACTTGAGGACGTCCTTGCGGATCTCGGCGTTGCGGCCCTCGACGGTGGCCTGCGCCTTCTCCAGCGCCCGGGTCACCATCTTGGCCTCGATGGGCACGTCGTCGGGCAGGGCCTTGCCCATCACCCAGCTCATGGCGCCGGTGGCGAACAGCCGCATGAGGTCGTCCTCCAGCGACAGGTAGAACCGGCTCTCGCCCGGGTCCCCCTGGCGCCCGGCCCGGCCCCGGAGCTGGTTGTCGATGCGGCGGCTCTCGTGGCGCTCGGTGCCCAGCACGTAGAGCCCGCCCAGGTCGCGCACCTTGTCGCCCTCGGCCGAGCACTCGTCCTTGTACTTGGCGGCCAACTCCTCCTGGCGGGCCCGGGACTCGTCGGAACCGGGCTCCAGGCCCTCGGCCAGCACATCGAGCTCGGCCAGGTTGTCGGGGTTGCCGCCCAGGATGATGTCGACGCCGCGCCCGGCCATGTTCGTGGCCACCGTCACGGTGTGAAGACGACCGGCCTGGGCCACGATCATGGCCTCCCGCTCGTGGTGCTTGGCGTTGAGCACCGCGTGGGCCACGCCCCGCTTGTCGAGCAGCCGCGACAGCCGCTCCGACTTCTCGACCGACACGGTACCCACCAGCACAGGCTGGCCGGTCTCGTACCGCTCGAACAGGTCGTCGACCACGGCGGCGAACTTGGCCTCCTCGGTCTTGTAGACCAGGTCGGGCTGGTCGAGGCGAACCATGGTGCGATGAGTGGGGACCGGCACCACGGCCAGGTCGTAGGTGTGAGCGAACTCGGCGGCCTCGGTCTCCGCCGTGCCGGTCATGCCGGCCAGCTTCTTGTACATGCGGAAGTAGTTCTGCAGGGTGATGGTGGCCAGGGTCTGGTTCTCGGACTTGATCCGGACCCGCTCCTTGGCCTCCATGGCCTGGTGCAGGCCCTCGGACCAGCGCCGGCCCTCGAGGATGCGGCCGGTGAACTCGTCGACGATCTTGACCTCGCCCTGCTGGACCACGTAGTCGACGTCGCGCTTGTAGAGCTCTTTGGCCCGCAGACCGGCCAGCAACTGGTGGACGTAGTTCGAGGACAGCTCGTCGTAGAGGTTCTGGACGCCGAGGGACCGCTCCACCTTCTCGATACCCGGCTCCAGGGGGACGACGGTGCGCTTCTCCTCGTCCACCTCGTAGTCGACGTCGCGGATCAGGGTGCGGACGATGCCGGCGAACTTGTAATAGAGGGCGGCGGCGTCCTGGACCTGGCCGCTGATGATGAGGGGGGTGCGGGCCTCGTCGACCAGGATCGAGTCGACCTCGTCGACGATGGCGAAGCTGTGGCCCCGCTGAACCATCTGCTCCTTCGACATGGCCATGTTGTCGCGGAGGTAGTCGAAGCCGAACTCGTTGTTGGTGCCGTAGGTGATGTCGCAGGCGTACATCTGCCGCTTCACCGCCGGGTCCTCGATGCCGGCCACGACCAGGCCGACGTCGAGGCCCATCCACTTGTGGATGCGGCCCATCCACTCCGAGTCGCGGGTGGCCAGGTAGTCGTTGACGGTGATGAGGTGCACGCCCCGGCCCGAGATACCGTTGAGGTAGGCGGCCAGGCTGGACACCAGGGTCTTGCCCTCGCCCGTCTTCATCTCGGCGATCCAACCGAAATGCAGGGCGGCGCCGCCCATGACCTGGACGTCGTAATGGCGCTGGCCGATGACCCGCCGGGCCGCCTCCCGAACGACGGCGTAGGCGTCGAGGAGCAGGTCGTTCAGGGCGTCGTCGACGTCTTCGGGCGCCACCGTGGCCAGGCGTTCCCGGAACTCGACGGTCTTGTGACGCAGGTCGTCGTCGGAAAGAGCCTGGATCTCGGGCTCCATGGCGTTGATGTCGGGCACCAACGTCTGCAGGGCCTTGAGCTTCTTGCCCTCGCCGGCGCGCAGAACCTTGGTCAGGATCGACATGGCACCCAGTGTACCGGCGCCCGAGCTCTGAGCTTCGGGCGGCCAGGTACGTCAGAATGCGCCGTGGTTGCTCCGGTGGTTGAACCAGCGTCAGCGCGTGAGGCGGATCTCGACCGCGTCGACTTGGACAAAGTCGTCGATTGGGTCAAACGCCGCGATCCGGTGCGTTGGACGCTGGGGGCCATGGTGGGGGTCTGGTCAGTGACCTTCATCGTGCTCGGATCTCTGCGCCATGTGCGGTTCGGGACTTTCGGCTTCGATCTGGGCATTTACGACCAGGGAACGTGGTTGCTCTCACGTTTCCAGGACCCATTCGTCACCGTCCGGGGGCTAGAGCTTTTCGGGCACCACCTGAACCTGATCCTCTTGCTCTTTGTTCCGTTCTACTGGCTGGGCGCAGGTCCGATCTTTCTACTCATCGCCCAGGTGGCGTCTCAGGCATCTGGCGCCGTCGCCGTTTACCTACTGGCTCGCGACAGGTTCGGAGCCCGATGGCCAGCCGTAGCCCTGAGCACCACACTGCTGCTGCACCCCACCTATCAGTTCCTTACGTGGGAATTCTTCCATCCCGACGCACTGGCCATCGCTCCTCTACTCTTCGCCTATTGGGCCGCTCGGGCCAGGCGATGGGGCTGGTTCGCGGTCGCCGCAGTATTGGCAGCGGCATGCAAAGAGGACGTGGCCTTGGCGCTCGCCGTCCTCGGCATCCTCATCGCCGTCCGCGGGAACCGACGAATCGGAGCAATCGTCGTCGCCGCAGCCACCGGTTGGTTCATATGTGCCACGCGCCTGCTCATCCCGCACTTCAACGCGATCGGGCCCTTCTACGACTCATTCTTCGGTGATTTCGGCGACAGCCCGACAGCTGTCGTCGGACATGTGATCACCCACCCGGGCCAGGCCGTTGAGGTTGCGACCGAGCCGGATCGACTCAGCTACTACCGGATGCTGTTTACGCCCCTGGCCTACCTGCCGCTGGTCGCCATCCCGACGCTGTTCATCGGAATACCAATGCTCGCCGTCAATGTATTGTCTACATTTCCGTACCAGCGCGACTTCAAGTACCATTGGACATCGTTGGTGCTCGCGGCCATGATGCTAGCCACGGTGGAGGCCATCGCCTATCTGGGTCGAACTGTCACTGCCCGCGCCTTTCTCATCGGCTTGGTCGTTGCGACCTCGCTCGCCTCCACCGTCGCCTGGGGGCCGTCACCGTTGAGTACGAAGTACCGGTCCGGTTACTGGCCGCTTGGCGCAGAAGACTCCCGCTTGGCCACCAAGCGGGCGGCGGCGGCGATGGTGCCTGCCGGGGCCGCCACCAGCGCCGTCTACCTCTTCGTCCCGCAGCTCACCCATCGGGCGAAGATCTACGAGTTTCCGGTACCGTGGAAGCCAGTCAACTGGGGCGTGAAGGGGGAACACCTCGACGATCCTGCGGGGGTTAAATGGCTCGTGCTTGACCGCCTTCTACTGAGCGCCGACGACAAGGCACTGCTTGACCGGCTGATCGGAATAGAGTTCACAATCCGTTTCGACCGTAACGACGTCGTGGTTGCCGAACGGGTACGCCCGGCTCCACAGCCCGGCTAAGGCTTGAATAGGCGGGACCGCCACAGCCCAGCCCGATGCAGGCGGTATCGGATCATCGTGAGTAGGGTTCCCATACCGTAGCGGATATTGGCGCGCATGGAAGTCGACGACGCGTCGGCAAAGTACCTCGTGTGAATCGGCACCTCGACCACGCGCTGACCAAACGCTACTGCTTGAGCGATGACTTCGGAATCGAAGACGAAGTCGTCCGAGTTGCGCATGAAAGGGATCGTCTCGAGGAACGCTCGCGAGTAGGCCCGGTAGCCGGTGTGGAGCTCGCTGAAGTCGGTGCCGAGCATGCCGTTCTCAATGGCGGTAAGGGCTTTGTTTGCCACGAAGCGGTACAACGGCATGCGGCCTGCTCGCGCTCCACCAGAAATGAGCATTCGACTTCCCAGTACCATGTCCGCCCGACCCTCCTGGATCGGTGCGATCAGATTGGGTATCAGAACCGGGTCGTACTGTCCGTCCGGATGGAGCATGATCACCACCCCTGCCCCGAGGCGGAGCGCCTCGAGGTAGCAGGTCTTCTGGTTGCCGCCATAACCGATGTTGTGAGGAAGGCCGATGGTACGCAGGGGGAGACGAGCGGCCACGTCGAGCGTTCGGTCCCGGCTGCCGTCGTCCACCAGCAGTACCTCATCGACGACGTCTCGGGGGATCGCCGCCCACGTATCAGCCAAGGTGCGGGCTGCGTTGTAAGCCGGCATCACCACCAGGATCTGAGGCCCGACGGTGCCGGCCCCTTCGCCGCTTCGCTGCCGATCCGACTGTCCAGACTGCTGCATATGCCGACCCCTCGTCGCCGTCTCCGGAGGTGGCCGGGCGTCGGGAAGCCTACCGGCGGATGCGCGAGCGATGCGCCGCCGCAGCCCAACACCGGGAGAACTGCGTTAAGTTCACCATCGAGGACGGGAACGCATCCAGAAGCGTTCGAAGGAGACCACACACTGGGACGGGGACGGATTTGGCCGTTCGGCGACGTGACGACGACGGCGGCAACGGAAAGATCGCACTGGGGCTATCGCGAACCCCGCGACGATGCCGGCCCTTGCTCGTCACCCAGGACGGCCCATCTCGTGGCGGACACCGCCGGGGACCGCCTCGACCCGAGAGGTGTCGCAGGTGCCGTCGCCGATGCGATGGTGGGAACCGGCGGTCCTGGCCTCACCGCCGTTGGCTGTCGGCGCCGAGAAGACCACGCGGGAATACGCAAGATCTCCACAGCTGGCCAGGGCCGCACCGTAGTACTCG
>JBBSIS010000063.1:0-15723 GCA_038231955.1 Acidimicrobiales bacterium | reverse complement strand
GCCAGGGCCAGGCGGATCGACGCCACCTCGCGGGCCAGGTACTCGGTGTCGGCCTGGGTGCGGGCGGCCACGGCCCGGTCGCGCTCGATCTGGGCCCGGTCACGGTCGTCCTGGCGGTTCTGGGCCAGCAGGATGAGCGGGGCGGCGTAGGCGGCCTGGGTCGAGAAGGCCAGGTTTAGAAGGATGAAGGGGTACGGATCCCACCGCAGCCGGGCCGCGGCGGCGTTGACCGAGATCCACACCACCACCACCGCCGTCTGGATGACGAGGAACCGAGCCGTCCCCAGGGTGCGGGCCAGGCCCTCTGAGAACCGGCCGAAGGCCTCGGGGTCGTAGCGCATCCCGATCTCGATTCGTCCCGACCGGGGAGTCGACAGGTCAGGCCGGCCCCTCATCGCGCCCGCCAGTCGCTGGGCAGCGTGCGGTCCAGCACGTCGTCGACGGTGACGGCGCCCAACAGGCGGCCGGCCTCGTCGCACACCGGCAAGGCCAGCAGGTCGTAGGCGGCCAGGCGGGCCGCGACCTCGATCTCGGCCAGGTCAGGAGCGATGGGCGCGGGCAGGCCGTCGGCCACGTCGACCAGCTTGGCACCGGGTGGTTCACGCAGCAGGCGCTGGAAGCTGACCGTTCCCAGGTAGGCGCCGGTGGGGGTCTGGGTGGGGTGCTCGACGACGAAGACGCTGGTGGCGATGGCGGCGGGCACGTCATCGGCCCGCACCCGGGCCAGGGCCTCGGCGACGGTGGCCTCCGGCGGCATCATCAACGGTTCCGGGGTCATGAGCCCGCCCGCGCTGTGGTCGTCGAAGAGCAGGAGCCGCCGTAGCGGATCGGCTTCCTCCGGCAACATGGCCTCCAGCAGCCGGAGGCGATCGTCCCGGGAGAGCTCGGCCAGCAGGTCGGCGGCATCGTCGGGCTCCATCTCCTCCAGCACGCGGGCGCTGCGGGCGATGTCGAGCTGGGAGATGATACGGGCCTGGTCGACCTCGGGCAGCTCTTCGAGGAGGTCGGCGAGGTCGGCGTCGGACAGCGCCGCCGCCAGCTGGACCCGCCGGTCGGGAGGAAGCTGCGCCACCGCCCTGGCCATGTCGGAGGGGTGCAGGCCCCGGAGGGCGGCGACGTCACGGCCCACCTCGCCCACCTCGAAGAGCGCCGCCGCCTCCGTCCACGCCACGATCCGTCCCGCTTTGGGGCGGCGCAGGTGGGTGGGACGGCCGAGCGCAACCGTTGTGACCTCCCACGCCCCGGCCAGGCCGGCCGTCGCCACCAGGCCGATGTCGACCACCCGGTCCTCTCCGTGGGGGCGGTCGAGCAGGCGGCTCGCGACCAGCTCGGCCGGGCGGCCCTGGAACGGGCGCACGTCAAGGGCGTCACTGCGCAGCCGTACGCCGGGCACTCCGATCTCGGCCACCCGGGCGGCGGCGACGAAGATGGGCCGGCGACTGACCCACGCCACCAGGCCGAGGAGGACGGGCGCCCCGCCCCGCATCGGCGGGCCGAGTACGAGGTCGTCGATCCGACCGATCGTCTCCCCGTCGGCGCCCAGCAGCGGGAGCTTCAGTATCCGAGAGACGAACAACACCGGGTCGGTCATAACGCGATTCTCGCCCGGTTTGCCGCGGCACCTCAGCGGCGGCGCAACGACGGTCGGGATGAGGCCGAGGCACAGGCGATGCAGGAGGCTGCCGAAGGGTGCGCAGCCAGCCGGTCGGCCCCGATGGCCTGGCCACAACCGGTGCAGTTGCCGTACTGACCGGACAGCAGGCGGTCGGCCGCCCGATCGATCCCGGACAGATGATCGCGGGCCTCCTTCAGCAGGCTGGCCACCCGGGCTCGCTCGTAGCCCACCGTGGCGCCCTCGGGATCGTGCTCGTCGTCGAGGTTGGCCTGGTCCGACGCCTCGACGATCGACGTCAGCTCGAGCATCAGCCCCGCCTCGGTAGCCAGCACGCGCTCGCGCTCGGCGACCAGGAGTGCCTCCATCACCCGTCGTTCCTCCGGTGTCATCGCCCTCCATCCTCCTCCAGGCATCGGTGCCGGCATCACCCGGCTCCTATAGCGTCGAACGCGGTGAGCAGACGTGACCCCTGGGCCGGGATCCTGTCCGGGCCGGTCGACGGCCCGGCCAAGATGCGGGCCACCTATCCGGAATTGACCGGCGCCCCGGGGTTACGGGTCAGTCATCGAGGCAGCCGGTTCGGCGGCGTGCTGGCCCGCTTCGAGCGCGACGGCGTCGTGCTGCGGGGCGCCAGCGGTTTGGAGCGGATCTTTCTGCTCACCCCGGGCGCCTTCGAGGTGGACGGCCGGCCCGTCACCCTTCTGCGCCCCCCCGTCGTCGCCGAGCCGGCGGCAGCCGCGATCACCGCGTCCGGTTCGCTGGTCGTCGCCGGCCAGCGGGCCCAGGTGGCCCGGGCCAGTCGCATCCTGGTCGAGGGCATCCATGACGCCGAGCTCGTGGAGCGCGTATGGGGCGACGACCTGCGGGTCGAGGGCGTGGTCGTCGAACGTCTGGACGGCCTCGACCACCTGAGCGCCGCCGTCGCCGTGTTCGCCCCCGGTCCGATGCGGCGCCTGGGCGTGCTCGTGGATCACCTCGTGCCCGGCGCCAAAGAGGCCCGGCTGGCGGCCGGCGTCGTCCACCCCCACGTGCTGGTGACCGGCACACCGTTCATCGACGTGTGGGAGGCGGTCAGGCCCGCCGTGGTCGGGATCCCGGCGTGGCCCGACATCCCACGGGGCACCGACTGGAAGACCGGCGTATGCCAGCAGCTGGGCGTCGCCGACCCGGCGGTCATGTGGCGACGGATCCTGGCCTCCGTCCGCTCCTACGCCGACCTCGACCCGACTCTGGTGGGCGCCGTGGAGCGCCTCATCGACTTCGTCACCGAGCCGACCGCCTCGCCCGGTTGACCGGGACCGGGCCCGGAACAGAGAGGGAGGAGCCGATGGCCGGGCCCGACGATGCCGCCGCGGGGCCGGGGGAGAAGCTGGCCCGCTACCGAGCCATGCGCGACTTTGCCGTCACCGCCGAGCCGGCCGGGGGCGCCCCGGGGGACGGGACTCGCCGCTTCGTCGTCCAGCGGCACCGGGCCCGCCGGCTCCACTACGACCTGCGACTCGAGGTGGACGGAGTCCTCGTCAGCTGGGCTGTGCCCAAGGGCCCGACGCTCGACCCCAAGGCCAGGCACCTCGCCGTCCACGTCGAGGACCACCCGATCGAGTACTTCGACTTCGAGGGCGTGATCCCCAAGGGCGAGTACGGCGGGGGCGATGTCATCGTCTGGGACTGGGGGACCTGGGCACCGGTGCAGACGGCCGACCCGTCCCGCGCCATCGCCGAGGGGGAGCTGCACTTCGAGCTGACGGGGGCGAAGCTGGCCGGGCGCTTCCTGCTCGTCCGCCGGGACCATGGTCGGGACGGCGGATCGGGTAAGGAGCAGTGGCTGCTGTTCCACAAGAACGACGACGACGCCCGCCCAGGATGGGATCCCGAGGAGCACCCGCGCTCGGTCAAGACGGGGCGTACGAACGACGAGGTGGCGTCCAGGCCCGACACCCTCTGGCGCAGCGACCTCCCTGCCGCCGAGGCCGCCATCCCCCTGGGGCCCGAGCGACCCTTGGAGCGGGGTGACGGCGCCGCGAAGCCGTCGTGGGACGGGCCGACGCCGGAGGAGCTGCGGGCCCTCGACGAGATGGGGTCGGAGGGCCGCTGGTCGCTCCAGGGCCGGGAGGTGAAGCTCACCAACCTCGACAAGGTGCTCTTCCCGGCCCGGGACGACGACGGCCCGGTCACCAAGCGCGACGTCGTCCGCTACTACGCCGTCATCGCCCCCTTCTCGCTCCCGTACCTCTACGACCGGCCCGTCAACTTGAACCGTTTCCCGAACGGCGTGGACCATCCCGGCTTCTGGCACAAGGAGGTGCCGAACCACGCGCCGGCGTGGCTGCGACGCTGGCGCAACGACGAGGCCGGGCCCGGTGAGAGGGAGCACTACGCCGTGCTGGACAGCGTGGCCGCCCTGGTCTGGATGGCCAACTACGGCGCCCTCGAGCTCCACGGCTGGACGTCGGGCCTGCCCGACGTGCACCAGCCCACCTGGGCCCTGATCGACATCGACCCGGGCCCGTCCAGCGCCTTCGACGACGTGGTTGTCCTCGCCCGCCTTTTCCGCGCCGCGCTCGAGCACCTGGGGGTGACGGCCATGCCGAAGGTGACCGGCAAACGAGGGGTCCAGATCTGGATCCCGATCGGCCCCGGCTACACGTTCACCGATACCCGGGCCTGGATCGAGACAGTGTCGCGGGCCGTCGGCCACACCGTCCCCGATCTGGTGAGCTGGGAGTGGCACACGGACCGCCGCCACGGCCTGGCCCGGCTCGACTACACCCAGAACGCCATCAACAAGACCCTGGTGGCGCCCTTCAGCCCTCGGCCGTCGCCCGGTGCGCCGGTGTCGGTGCCGATCGGATGGGACGAGCTCGAGGAACTCGGTCTGACGCCCGACCGCTGGACGCTGCGCAGCGTGCACGAGCGCCTTCGTGTGGCCGGTGACCCGCTCGCCCCGCTGATCGGCCTTTCCCAGCGGCTCCCGGAGCTGTAGCCCGGTGTTTCCCCGATGGCCATCATCACGAGGTCGACGGTCAGCCGGCGGGTGATGTCCGAGGTGCGGCGGCCAGGAGGGCGGCCCGCACCCGTTCGAGCTCGGAGTCGGCCTCGGCGAGCAGCGCCGTGGTCGCGGCCTGGTCGACGGGGGCATCCAGGGACTCGATCTCCCGGCACAGGCCGGCCAGCGCCGTCGCCCCGAGCGTGGCCGCCTCTCCTCTGAACCGATGGGCGGCCTGGCCCAGCGCGAGGTGGTCGTGCGTCCTCACCGCCTCGGCCAGGGCGAGGAGGGCCTCGTGAGCCGACGCCAGGAACGACTCGACCAGGCCGGAGAGAAAGGCGCCGTCGCCACCGTCGAGGGCCCGGAGGGCATCGAGCTGGCCGGCGTCGACCGCGTCGCCGACATCGAGGACCGGGGCCGGCGCCGCCGCCCGGGAAACGCTCCAGCGGGAGAGGGCCCTTTCCAGGTCTCCGAGCCTGACCGGCTTCGGGACATAGTCGTCCATCCCCGCCGCCAGGCACCGCTCTCGGTCGCCCACCAGGGCACCCGCCGTCATGGCGATGATCGGCAGCCGGCGGGAGTGCCCCTCCCGGCGCCGGATGGCCTGCGTCGTCTCGTAGCCGTCCATCACGGGCATGTTGCAGTCCATGAGAACGACGGCGTAGTCGGCGCCCTCGATGGCGGCGAGAGCCTGGGCGCCGTTGGGCACCACGTCCGGGCGGTACCCGATCTTGGTGAGCAGTCCCCGGGCCACCAGCTGGTTGGTCGGGTTGTCCTCGACCACGAGTACGCGGCCCAGGTCGCGCCGGGCAGTTGGTGCCGGGGGTGCCGAGGCGACGGCGGGCGTGGCCGGGGCCGACGTGAGCACACTCACCACGCGGTCGCGGAGCTCCAGCTCCCGGACCGGCTTGGCGACCGAAGTGTCGACGCCCGGCCAGGGACCGGCGTGATCGACGGTCAGACGGGTCGTGAGCAGGACGCTCCGGATGGGCTGGAGGTGGAGATCTCGAGCGATGCGGCCGGCCAGCTCCAGTCCGTCCATGCCGGGCATGGCCGCGTCGATCACCACCACCTCGTACGCCCGGCCCTCGGCGACGGCCGCCTGCAGCCGGGCCAGAGCCGATTCCCCGTCGGCCACGGCGTCGGGGCACATGCCCCACGCCTGCAGGAGGGCGTGGAGGACGGAGCGGCTCGTCCCGTTGTCGTCGACGACGAGCGCGCGTATACCCGCGAGCGACGTCGGGTCGTCAGGGCCACCATCCCGCTCCGACGGCACCTCGGGCGTGGGCCCCAGAGGGACGGTGACCCGAAAGGTGCTGCCGGCGCCCAGCCGGCTGTCCACCGTGATCGCGCCGCCCATGGCCTCGGCCAGCTGCGACGAGATGGCCAAACCCAGACCGGTGCCGCCATAGCGCCGGGTGGTGGACGCGTCGGCCTGGGAGAACGGCTCGAGGATACGCCGCTGGTCGGCGGCGTCGATGCCGATGCCGGTGTCGGTCACCTCGAAGCACACGGTGGCCGGGCCGGCAGGGGCGATCCTGGCGCGGACCACCACTTCGCCCGATTCGGTGAACTTCACCGCGTTCGAGGCCAGGTTGGCCAGGATCTGCCGCAGCCGGCCAGGGTCCCCCTGGAGGCGGGCGGGCAGGGCGGGGGAGCAGGCCCCGACGATCTCCAGGCCTTTGGCGTGGGCGCGCTCGGCGACCAGACCGACGACCTCCTCCACCAGGTGTCGGGTATCGAAGGCGACGTCCTCCAGTTCCAGCCTGCCGGCCTCGATCTTGGAGAAGTCCAAGATGTCGTCGATGACGTCGAGAAGGGCCTCGCCGGCCGTCCGCAGGCCCTCGGCGTAGGGGCGCTGGTGGGCGCCCAGGTCGGTGTCGAGCAGGAGGCCGGCCAGGCCGATCACCCCGTTCATCGGGGTCCGGATCTCGTGGCTCATGGTGGCGAGGAACTGTGACTTCATCCTGGAGGCCTCCATGGCCTGGTCACGCGCCTCGGCCAGGGCCGACTCCGTCTGCTTGCGCTCGGTGATGTCCTGCACGAACGCGTTGAACGACAGCGTCGTCCTTTCGCCCGTGGGCCAGATGGACAGCTCGATCGGGAACTCGTGGCCGCCGCGGTGCTGGGCCACCGTTTCCACCCGGCGACCGAGGAGCGGTCCCTCACCCGTCACCAGGAATCGGGCCAGGCCCTCCTCGTGGGCCGGGCGCGACGCAGCCGGGATGATGATCGACGCCAGGCTGCGGCCAACGGCCTCCTCGCTCGACCATCCGAAGATGACCTCGGCGCTGCGGTTCCAGTCGGTGACCAGACCGGCCTGGTCCATGCCCACGAAGGCGTCGGTGGCGGCGGCGAGGATCGACCTCGTCCGCTCCTCGTTCCGCCGCAGCGCATCCTCGGCCCGCTTGCGCTCGGCCACCCGACCGAGCTCGATGCCGACCTGGGCGACGAGGTCGACCATGGCCTGGTCACCCCCCACGGAGTCAGGGGAGTAGAACTCCAGCACGGCCACGGACCTGTCGCCGAGAGGAGCGGGGACGGCAAAGCCGGTCCGTACGCCGAGGCCCGGGGCCAGCGCCGCACCCCGTAGCTGCGCCTCTGAGGTCATGTCCTGCACCCACTGGGACGAGCGGTTCGCCGCCACCCGCCCGGCCAGGCCGGTGCCGACGGGGAGGCGGGTGGCGGCCACGACCCTGCGGAACGCGCCGAAGCGCTCGTGGTCGGCGACGTGCCAGATGTCGGTCGGGACCACCTCGGTCCCGCCCCGTCTGAGCAGGGAGACATGGCCGACCGGCCAACCGATATGACGGCAGACCTTCTCGATGGCCACCTGGAGGGCGCCCTCGACCGTCGTGGCGTCGTTGGTCGCCACCGCCACCGTGCGCAGGAGGTCCACCGCGAGTGAGCCTTCGAGAACCTGGTGGTTGGCCGCCGCCAGCGCCGCAGTGCGCTCGTCCACCCGCTTCTCCAGTGAACGGGTCAGCGCCTCGACCTCGGCGAAGCCGGCGGCGTTCTCCAGGGCGGACCCGGCCAGGGTGGCGATGAACTCGGCGAGGCGCATCTCGTCCTCGCCGAAGATGGCTCCCACCCGTTCCTGGGTCAGGTAGAAGCAGGCGACGGCCCGGCCCCGGTTGAAGATCGGAGCGCACAACGTGGAGCGGGCGTCCCCGTCGGCGAGGCCCGGGCCACCGGGGTCGTCACCGTCGCTCCCGGGAGGCCGCTCGACCACCGCCGGGCCCCCTGTCGCCAGCGCCGTGGCCACCAGGTCCTGGCTGTAGCGCAGCCGGGTGCCGCCGGCGACGATACGCGCCTCGATCGGCTCGGTCCTGACCAGGGCCAGCACGGTGCATGCCTCGGCCCGCAGCAGGGTCAGCGCCGAGTCGTGGACTGCTGCGTACACCGCCGGCGGGGTCAGGGCGGAGGAGATCCGTTGGCCGACGCTGAGCAGTGAGTCGAACCGGTCGAGCAGCGACAGGGTGACATCGGTGGCCGCCACGTGCGTCGCCGCCCCGGCCTCTGCCGGCGCCGGCCGGGCCGCCAGCGCGGCCAGGGCCTCCCTGGCCGCGCTGGCCTGGGCGGCGGCGCCCGGCCAGTCCAGCTCCAGGCCCAGCAGGCTCCGGGCCAGCAGGCTCTGGGCGTGCTCATGGCGGGCATCCTGGCGCTCGGCGACCTTGAGGCTGCGGTCGAAGAAACGGCCGGCGCGTCGGGGGTGGCCGTCGATGGCGGCCAGGAGCCCCCTCTCGCGCAAGACGTGGGGATGGTTGTTGCGGTAGCTGCGGGACAGCCCTGCGGCTCGGCGGGCGTTCCGGCGCGCCTCGGCGAGGGCCTCGGCCCGGCGGGGCGACCACGCCGGGGCCGCCTCCGCCTCGGCCCGCAGCGCGGTGACCAGCCAAGGCAGGACCGGCGCCACGTACTCCTGCTTCAGTCCCTTGTCGGTCACCAGGCGCTCGGCCCGCCGGAGCACGGCGACGGCCTCCGACGGCTGGCCGACGCCGAGCAGTCGCACCGCCTCGGCCTGCAGCACCTCGGCGTGGGTATGGACGTCGTCGCTGCTCCGTTCGAGCTCGGCCTGGAGCAGGTCGGCGGGGACATCGCCGGGCGCCGCCTTCGACCAGGCGCCGAGGGCGATCCCCGAGGCCTGGTGGTCCCCGATCGCCACCGCCGCCCGCCGCACCTCCCGTGCCGCCTCCGCGGCGCCGTCCAGGTCACCCAGGCGGTAGAGGGAGAAGGCGATGTGCCACTTGGCCGTGTTGGCCTCCCAGCAGTCGCCGGTGCGATCGAGGAGCGTGACCGCCTCCCGGCACTTCTCGATGCACTCCCGGTAGCGGGAGGCGGCGTAGAGCACGACCCCCTGGAAATGCAGGGACTGGCCACGGCCCCACACGTCGCCCGCCCCGGTCCGGATGGCGAGCGACTTCTCGGCATACTTCATCCCTCGGCTGAACCAGGGGATCATGGTCATCACCGGGGCATGCTCCGAATAGGCCTGGGCCAGCTCGGGTGTCGGCGGGTACCGTTCGGCCAGGTTCATCTCCCGCAGGTGGGCCCACAGGCAGGGGATCCGGCCCCGCTGGAACCAGTAGACGTACGCCAGCTGGCTGTACAGGCGGATGGCCAGGAGCTCGCGGTCGGTGCGCTGGGGATTCCCTGTGCCGTCGAGCCGGCGACGACGCAGGAAGACACTCGGCAGGAGCGTGTGCAGGACCGCCACGACGACCTCCGTCGCCGCCGAGACCAGGTAGCCGGCGGGGCGCCGGGGCATACGCCGGCCCAGCAGCCGCACCGCCCGCTCGACCGCTTCGCTGGCGGTGGCGACGTCGCCCCGTTTGAAGGCCAGCTCGCCCAGCTTGCCCTCCAGCTCGGCCCGCTCGACGTCGGTCTCGGCCAGATCAGTGGCCTCGCGCAGGCACAGTGCCGCCTCCTCGTACCGGCCCCGGAGCATGAGGACGTCGCCCAGTCCCTCGGCGGTCCGCCGGCGTATGGCGGGCGCCGCCCCGGAAACGCCACGCAGGGCGATCCGGTATTGCCGCTCGGCCACCTCCAGCCCGTGCTGCGACCGGGCCCGGTCGGCGGCGGCCAAGGCGTAGGGCAGGGCGCGGGCGGCGTCGCCGGCGGCGTCGAAGTGGTAGGCCAACTCGAACACCCGGTCACCGTCGCCGGCCTCGATGGCCAGCCCCGCCGCCCGGTGGAGCCCACGCCGGTCGTCCTCCGCCAGCCGGGTGAGGAGCGCCTCACGGATCTTGTCGTGGACGAAGGTGCAGGCGTTCCCACCGGGCCACAGCAGGTGGCGTCGGCGGGCCTCCTCCATCGCAGCCGCCGCCTCCACCGCGGTCTGCCCGGCCAGAGAAGCGGCCAGTGTGACGTCGAACTCCTTGCCGAGGACGGCCCCCACGGCCAGGAGACGCCCGGCCCGGAGGGGGAGGATGCCGAGGCGACGAGCGAGGAAGGCGCCGGCGTGGCGAGAGGTCTGGACGTCGGCCATGGCGGCGGGATCGACCCGCCACCCCGCCGGCTCGTCGACCATGGCGCCGATCTCCACCAGGCCACGGAGAACGGCGGTGGCCATGAACGGGTTCCCTCCCGAGACCTGCTCGACCACTTGTACGGCCTCGTCCGGGAGCGGCCCCGCCATCGAGGCCAACAGGCGCCGAAGCTGGTCGCCGGCGAGGGCAGGCAGGACCACGCGGGTCGCCGGCTGAGCCTGGCGCAACGGATGGTCGTCGGCCACCTCCTCGCTCCGGTAGGCGACCACCATGACGACCCGACGACGGGCGCCCTCCTCCGTCGGCCCGGCAGCCCAGTGGCGCACCAGCTTCACCGTGAGCTCATCGGCCCACTGGCAGTCGTCCAGCACGACGAGCACCGCCGGTCCCGCAGTGCCCAAGGCGTCCAGGAACGTCGTCAGTGCCGGCAGGGAGCGAGCCTCGCCATAGGCCTCCGGGCCCAGGGAGCCGGTCTCGACCGACCCGAAGATGGCGGCGAGGCGGGGAAGGGCGTCGACGAGGAACTGAGCCTGTGGCCCCAGAGCGTGGCGCATGGCCGACACGAACGTGGCATCGGTCCGAGCCCGCTTCATCACCTCGTCGACGACGCCGTCGAGGGCCAGCAGGGGTCGGGAGGCCACCTGGTCGAGGCCCTGGCCCCGCAGCACCCATGCCCCCTGCTCGGCGGCCCGCTGGGCCAACTCGCCGAGCACCCTCGTCTTGCCGCCCCCGGAGCTGGCTTCGACCACCACCAGGCCGCCGCGGTCGTCCCGGGCGCGAGCCAGCGCCGATTCCATCACGGCCAGTTCGGCCTCACGGGCGATGAAGGCGGGCTGGGCCAGCGTCCCCCGATGGTCCTGGGCGCCGACGACCACCCGTGGGGCGGACTGGTCGCCCTGGTGAGCGGCGTGGTCGGCGGCGGCGATCGCGTCGAGGTCGACCAGGACGGCGCGCGCCGAGTGGTAACGGTCGGCCGGCTCCTTCATCAGCAGGCGCTGCACCACCTCGTCGAGTGCGCCGGGCAGGGCCACGCCCATGGCCCTCAGGCGGGGGACCGGTGCATTCACGTGCTGGCGCAGGACATCACCGACGGTTTCGCCCCGGCACAGCGGCCGCCCGGCCAGGCATTCGAACAGCACCGCGCCGGCCGAGTACAGATCGGAGCGCTCGTCGACCTCGTAGCTCAGAAGCCCGGCCGCCTCCGGCGAGGCGTAACGAGCCGTTCGCAGCCTCGATTCCGGCACGCGCCCGCGGGCCTGGGCCAGGTACGCCAGCCCGAAGTCGGTCAGTGTGGCCTGCGTGACCCGGCCACGCCCGCCATCGACGATCACGTTGGACGGACGGACGTCACGGTGGAGCACGCCGCAGCCGTGGGCCGCGACCAGGCTCGCCAGCATGCACCGCCCGACGTACAGGGCGTCGTCGAGCGACAGCGGGCCCGTCGCGAGGCGCGCCTCGAGGGTCACGCCGGGGACGAACGGCAGGACGAAGTACAGGAACCCGCCGTGGCGCCCCATGGCAAGGAGACTGCCGGGGGATCCTCGGAGGCGACCGAGAGCCGCGGCCTCCCGTTCGAAACGGACCTTGCCGGCCGGGGTGTCGGGGCCGCCGACCGTGCGGATGACGACTGGTGCCCCGTCGGTGAGATCGGTGCCGAACAGCGTGACGCCCCCGGGGCCGGTCTTCAGGGCCCGGACCGAACGAAAGCGACCCCCGTAGGTGCCCTGCTCGGCCTCTGGCGCCATCGGTATGGCCGTTCGACTCGCCCCCTCGTGACAACACCGTCGACGTGCGACGGCGGTCTTCCCTGTCAGCTATCGGACGCGGGCGCGGCCTCCTTGAGGCCGACTGGAGCGGCGGGCCGAGCGTAAGGGCCTACGGCCTGTCGTCGGCGCACGCGGGGAACGCAGTGCCATGGCGGTTGTCCTGCCAGACGTTGGCGTCACAGTTGGGGTTGTTGTCCAGCAGGTCGAACGTCGGACCGAAGATCTGCGACGCCGGCGGGAGGAACGCGTTCTGCACCGCCGTGTTGTTGCGCACGATGTTGCGCAACGAGCCGTTGCGGATGGAGATGCCGTTGTCGGCGTTGCGAACCGACAGGTTGTTCTCGATCAGGTTGTCGTTGGCCCCGTTGGCCCCGCCGATCTGCAGGCCGATCCCGTTGCCCCGCCGAGCCGTCTGGCGGTAGAAGCCGTTGCCGGTGACCACGTTGCCCCGGATTACGTTGAAGGTGTTGGCGGCGAAGAGCGTAATCCCGTCGAGACCGCTGTTGTTCACGCGGTTGTTGAGGATGGAGTTGCCGGTGTTGCCCGGCTCCAGCCGGATGCCGATGTTGTCGTTGTTGACGACATTGTTGGGCGTGCGGGCCTGGATGTTGCCTTCGACCACGTTGCCGTCCACCATGTTGCCGCTGGAGACACCGCTGGTGGCGCGGGGATGGGCCCTGTCGACGAGGGTGTAGATGCCGATGCCCGAATACGGACCGTTGTTCACCGCGTTGTTGCCCAGGATGCGGTTGTCCCTGGACGACAGGATGGCGATGCCGTCGCCGCCACGATTGACCGTGCCCGCGTTCTCGAAGGAGATGTTCTCGAGGGCACTGACCGCCGCGACCGTATTGGCGGAGCCGCCCTCGATGACCACGCCGACATCGAAGCTGCGGACGGTGCCGTTGCGCACCGTGACGCCGGTGCGCCCGACCAGGACGACGCCGCCCTTGTCCCCGCTGGCCGACGTCCCGGCCACGGTGTGCCCGTTGAGGTCGAGGGTGATGTTGTCGGCTCCGACGACGATGCCGTTGTCGGTGCAGCCGCTGAGGTCGTTGTCCAGCACGATGCTCTGGGTGATGGTCTGACCGCAGCTGAGGACGGCGGCGCCGGCCGGGGTGGCCCACCCCGGGACGGCCAGAACGGCAGGCAGGGCCGCCAGGACGATCTTGTGCAGCGAAGGCTTCATGAGGCGACGGTCTAATACCCGCCAGCCGCGGCGGCAACGACCTCGGTCGAAGGGCCCCGCAGAGTCCCCCGGACCGGCATAGCCTCAGGAAGATATGAGCTCCTGGTACTGGTGCCTGAAACACGGCCGGGTCGAGAACATCGACGGCACGACCTGTCCACCCGACGATCGGATGGGCCCGTACGAGTCCGAAGAGGCGGCGGCGCACTGGAAGGACCGCCTCGAGGCCCGCAACGACGCCTGGGACCGTGACGAACGGGAGCTGAGCGGCGAGGATGGGTGACGTCACGGTTAGTCCGAGGGATCGCAGGGCAACATCCTCAGTACACAACCGAGAGGAGCGCTCCGCATCATGGGAAACGCTGACGAAGCAAAGGGCCGGGTCAAGGAAGCCGCTGGCGACCTGACCGACAACGACGACATGAAGAACGAGGGCAAGGTGGACCAGGCCAAGGGCAAGGTCAAAGACGCAGTGGACGACGTCGCCGACAAGTTCAAGAAGTAGCACCGCTTGTAGCCCCCGCCAGGGCCTACCCTGCCGGGATGGACATCGAGGCGGCAAAGACACAGGTCCAGGAGGAGGTCGACCGTAGGGCCGACCTCCTCCTGGAGGTTTCGCACCGCATCCACGGCCACCCGGAGCTGGTCTTCGAGGAGCGCTTCGCCGCCGATGTCCTGGCCTCGGCTCTCGGAACCGAGGCCGGCGTCTACGACCTGGATACTGCGTTCGAGGCCCGGTACGGCGCCGAAGGGCCCACGGTCGCCGTGCTCTGCGAGTACGACGCCCTGCCCGGCATCGGCCACGGCTGTGGCCACAATGTCATCGCCGCCGCCGGGCTGGGCGCCGGCCTGGCCGCGGGGGCCCTGGCCGAGGAGGCCGGGGGCCGGCTCGTGGTTTTGGGCACGCCGGCCGAGGAGGGCGGCGGCGGGAAGATCCTGATGGGGGAGCGGGGTGCGTTCGAGGGCGTCGACGCTGCCCTCATGGTCCACCCGGCCGGTTCCGACCTCACCGAGGCCGCGGTCATCGCCATCGCTACCTGGCGGGTGGAGTACTTCGGGCGGGGAGCCCATGCCGCCGCCGCCCCCGACCAGGGCCGCAACGCCCTCGACGCCGCCGTCCTGGGGTACAACGCGGTGGCCGCCCTCCGCCAGCACATCGCCCCCACCGACCGCATCCACGGCGTGTTCACCAAGGGCGGTGACAAGCCGAACATCGTCCCTGACCACACCGTGGCCGAGTGGTACGTGCGCTCGGCGAGCGTGGCCGGCCTGCAGATCCTCAAGCAGCGGGTGCTGGCCTGCCTCGAGGGCGGGGCGGCGGCGGCGGGCTGTCGTCTCGAGGTCCATCCCACCTGCCCGGAGTACTCCGACCTGCAGACGAACCCTGTCCTGATCGACCTCTACCGGGCCAACAGCGCTGCGCTGGGCCGACCGGTCCCTGAGCCCACCCCGGCGACCCGGATCCTCGCCAGTACCGATATGGGCAACGTGAGCTACCTGGTCCCCTCGATCCACCCCATGATCGCCGTGGCCCCGCCTGACGTGGCGCTGCATACCGCCGAGTTCGCCCGGTGGGCCGCGTCCGCGGACGGCGACCAGGCCGTGCTGGACGGGGCCAAGGCCATGGCCATGACGGTGGTCGACCTGTGGCTGGCGGCGGGGGCGGTCGAGAAGGTCCGCGCTGCGTTCGGCTCGGGACCGTAGTCTCCCCCTCCGCATGCATCCCTACGTGGTCGAGCAGTGGTCGGACACCGAGGCAGACGTCCTCCGGCGCTATTTCACCAATCTCGATGGGCCGGTCTTTGCCCTGGTCAACCTGCCCGAGGTGGTCAAGGGCGCCCTCTTCGCCCGCTACTCCCGGTCGTCCAAGAGCCTCCGACGGCTGTTCCTCGACGAGTTCGTGGGCGACCTCGACACCGACGGCGACGCCTCCATCGACGCCACCGTCGGCGTCAAGCGGGCCGAGGCCCTCTACGAAAAGGTCTTCAGCGAGTACGGCGACGACTCGGTGGCCCAGCTCGGTGGCGTCCACCTGGCCTGCGAGCAGGCTTCGAACGTCCTGACCAAAATCCTGGAGTGGGGGAGGCTCATGGCCTACCTCGAGCAGTCCACCCGCTACGTGGCCTACGACGCCCGTCTGGGCGGCCGTTACCGCTACCACCGCGACCCTGCGGTGCTGGCCTCCCCCCTCGGCACCCGCTACGTGTCCGACCTCGACCACCTGTTCGACACCTACCGCGCCCTGGTGCCGGTCATGAGCGACTTCTACCGGACGCGCCACCCGAAGGAGCAGGGCGACTCCGACTTCGTCTACCGCCAGTCGATCAAAGCCAAGGCCTTTGACGCCCTCCGGGGCCTGCTGCCCGCCGCCAGCCTGTCCAACGTGGGCATCTACGGCACCGGCCAGGGCTACGAGCTGCTGCTCTTGCGTATGCGGGGCCACCCCCTGCCCGAGGCCAGGGCCTACGCCGAGCTCATGGTCGACGAGTTGCGCAAGGTCATCCCCTCGTTCCTGACCCGCCTCGACCGCCCGGACCGGGGCGGTGAGTGGACGGCCTACCTGGCGGAGACCAGCCGGGCCGCGGCCGACGTGGCCGCCCGGCTCTTCGCCGGCACCCGAGCGGAGCCCCGGCCGCCGGTGAGCCTGGTGGAGTTCGACCCCGAGGCCGAGGACAAGCTGC
>JBBSIS010000062.1:0-15736 GCA_038231955.1 Acidimicrobiales bacterium | reverse complement strand
TCCAGATCGGCGTGGTGGGCGTGCTGTTGGGATTGGGCGTGGCCATGTGCCTGGCCCTATTCCTGACCCGCCCCCCAGTACCGCCCGCGGCCGCCGTGGGTCGCCGCCGGCCGGCGCAGGAGCCGGTGCGGGTGAAGTAGGAGCCGGTTCGTCGTCGTGTTACCGGCCGACGATGACGACCGCCTGGATCTGCTGCACCGGGAAGTTGTCGATACGGCCGGCCGTCTGCAGGGTACGCAGCGCCCCGCTCTGGCCGCCCAGTCTCCACGTCGCCGACCACTTCTCGGTGACGACGACGTTGTACTGGCCGATATCGATGTAGTCGTGGGTGATCTTGCCGTCCGGCCACGCCTGGCCTTCAAAGCTGTGCGGGCCGGATGTCTCGCCGTCGCCCCAGTCCACCGTGTAACCGCCCTTGGCCACGATCTCCAACGGGCCGAACGCGGTGTCGTTCGTGTAGGTATGGGCCAGCTCGCCCTTGGTCTCGAGATAGGCGAGTTTCCCGGTAATGGCCCGGCCGGGGGCGATGGCGGGCTGCGGCTTCGGCAGGGGAACCCGCTCCCAGTACCGCGCCGCCACCATGGCCGGGGTCTCGATCGGCGTCGCTTGACCAGGGCCACCAGGCTGTTCGGGACAGGGCGGGTACGTCTCCAGGATCGCAAAATCACTGCCGGTGATCGGAATGTTCGTTTCCCTGGGATTGGGATCGGCCAACAGCCTCTCGTCGGGAGGAGTCGTGCCTTCCTCGACATAGCCAGTAGCGGCGCACGGCTTCCCGTCAGGGCCGGTCGACAGCCTGTTGTACGGAACGTACTTCTTGGTGGAACCTAATGAAGATGAAGATGTGGATGGCGCCGAAGTGATTATAGCTTTCGGCGAACCAACAGCAATATTGCCAGTAGCGTTCTTTTGGCCTTGACATATGGACTCGCCTTCGACTGGTCCTTGTCGACACACTGGAAGTTCATCAGCACTCGAAGCAGCTACGACCACGGTGGCTTCCGTTCCAATAAGCGCCAAGAGAGCAAGGGCCAGCCGAGCTGTCAGCCTACGCATTGGTCCGAGGGTTCGCTTCGGTCGGGAGGAAATCCTTCATAGGCAATCGACCATCCGGCCTGGTTGTATCCATCTATATCTCGGGAGGGGTCCAGGCGCCGCAGGGCGACCCAGTTACGATCGGACGTGGTCGATGCTCCGGGACCAATTGCTGAGTAGTCTCGTCTAATTTGGGCGAAGACGCACGAGGCCTTACCGGTTATGATGTGGACAACGGTGCTAACCTGGTTGCCGGGATTGGAACTGTATCCCATCAGGTTTCTCCGTATGTCTCTCTGCAATATGTCGATAGCGAGCTGGAGGGAGTCGTCGGTCGCATATATTGCTCTAAGACGGTCATACGCCTCACGTGGAATAGTGCGAGTGCGAACCACCATCCGCGTCACGTCACCTACGGCCGCGTCGAGTCCTGCCAATACTCGGTTGACGTAGGCGACGTCGATCACTTCGGGCACCGCGTAGGGGTTGGTGGTCGTCGTTGTCGGGGGCTCGGTCCGGACGGTCGCACTCGGGCTGGCCGTGTCGGCGGGGGTGGAGGAACAGGCGGCGGACGCGGCGAGTGCCATAGCCGCCGCAACCGCCCGGAGCGCCGTCTTTCCGCCCACGACGCATTGCATATCATGCGTTTTCACCCGTTGGCAAGGGCCGAACACCTGTTCGTCTACACTCACCGCCATGGGCTGGACCAACCCGCCGGTGCCGTGGTCGGAGCTGGAGCGGCGACTGTCGGGGCGACCGGACAACGCCGACGGCGGTGACAGCCCGGCGTGGTCGAACCACCGGGGCGAGTACCGCCCACCGCCGGCCGCCGTCACCACCCGACAGACCAAGGCCACGGGCGAGGCCACTGTCGCCTACGCCGAGCTGCACTGTCACTCGAACTTCAGCTTCCTCGACGGGGCGTCGCACCCGGAGGAACTGGTGGAGGAAGCGGCCCGGCTGGGCCTGACCGCCCTGGCTCTCACCGATCACGACGGCTTCTACGGCATCGTCCGCTTCGCCGAAGCGGCGGCCGCCCTGCACGTCCCCACCATCTTCGGCACCGAGCTGACCCTCGACCTTCCCCGGAAGTCCCAGGCCGGCGCCCCCGATCCCGACGGGCGCCATCTCGTCGTACTGGCAAGGAGCCCCACCGGCTATGCGCAGTTGGCCCGGGCCATCACCGCCGCCCACATGAGCGCAGGGACCAAGAGCCTGCCCAAGACCGACCTGGCCACCCTGGCCAGCAGCCATTACGGCCACTGGCAGATCCTCACCGGTTGCCGCAAGGGCACGGTCCCGTCTGCGCTCCTCGACGCCGGTCCCGCCGCCGCCGCCCACGAGCTCCACAAGCTCACCGACGCCTTCGGCCGGGACAACGTGGCCGTGGAGCTGTGGGACCACGGTCACCCTCTCGACTCGGCCCGCAATGATGCCCTGGCCGCCATCGCCGCCCGACAACGGGTGGAGCTCGTCGCCACCAACAACGTCCACTACGCCACCGCCGACCGGCGCCCCCTCGCCACCGCCATGGCCGCGGTGAGAGCCAGACGCTCGCTCGACGACATCGACGGCTGGCTTCCCGCCGCCGCCACCGCCCGGCTACGCAGCGGCGCCGAGCAGGCTCGTCGGTTCGCCCGCTATCCGGGCTCCGTCCAACGAAGCGTCGACATCGCCAATGCGTGCGCGTTCGACCTGCGCCTCGTCGCCCCCAACCTGCCCGACTACCCCGTGGCCCCCGGCCACACCGAGATGACTTGGCTGCGCGAGCTCACGGCCAGAGGCGCGGCCCGCAGGTACGGCCCGCCGGCCCGCCATCCGGCGGCGTACAAGCAGATCGACCACGAGCTGGCCATGATCGACGCCCTCGGCTTCCCGGGCTACTTCCTGATCGTGTGGGACATCGTCGAGTTCTGCCGGCGCAACGACATCTACTGCCAGGGCCGGGGCTCGGCCGCCAACTCCGCCGTCTGTTACGCCCTGGGCATCACCAACGCCGACGCGGTGGGACTCAAGCTGTTGTTCGAGCGCTTCCTGTCGCCGGAGAGAGACGGCCCGCCCGACATCGACCTCGACATCGAGAACGGGCGCCGGGAAGAGGCCATCCAGTACGTCTACCAGCGCTACGGCCGGGAGAACGCGGCCCAGGTGGCCAACGTCATCACCTACCGGCCCAAGTCAGGAGTGCGCGACATGGGCAAGGCCCTCGGCCATCCCCAGGGCGCCCTCGACGCCTGGTCGAAGCAGGTCGACGGCTACCGCCTGTCGGATACGAAGGACCATGACATCCCGCAGGCGGTGATCGACCTGGCCGAGCAGATCCAGGGCTTCCCCCGCCACCTCGGCATCCACTCGGGCGGGATGGTGATCTGTGACCGGCCCATCGTCGAGGTGTGCCCGGTGGAGTGGGGGCGCATGGAGAACCGCAGCGTCCTGCAATGGGACAAGGACGACTGCGCCGCGGTCGGCCTGGTCAAGATCGACCTGCTGGGCCTGGGCATGCTCACCGCCCTCCACCTGGGTGTCGACCTCATCCGCAGCTACCACGGGGTCGACGTCGACCTGGCCGCCATCCCCCAGGAGGACGAGGTCTACGACATGCTGTGCCAGGCCGACTCCATCGGGGTGTTCCAGGTGGAGAGCCGGGCCCAGATGGCCACCCTGCCCCGCCTCAAGCCCCGCACCTTCTACGACCTGGTGGTCGAGGTCGCCCTCATCCGGCCCGGGCCCATCCAGGGCGGGTCGGTGCACCCTTACATCCGCCGCCGCAACGGCCAGGAGCCGGTCACCTATCTCCATCCCCTGCTGGAGAAGTCGCTGAAGAAGACCCTCGGCGTGCCCCTGTTCCAGGAACAGCTCATGCAGATGGCCATCGACGTGGCCGGGTTCTCGGCCGGGGAAGCCGACCAGCTCCGCCAGGCCATGGGTTCCAAGCGCAGCGTCGAGCGCATGGACGCGCTAAAAGGCCGGTTCTACGAGGGCATGGCCGCCAACGGCATCACCGGCGCCATCGCCGATGCCATCTTCGACAAGCTGGCCGCCTTCGCCAACTTCGGCTTCCCCGAGAGCCATTCGGTGAGCTTCGCCTACCTCGTGTACTCCTCGTCGTGGATGAAGCTGCACTACCCGGCCGCCTTCTGCGCCGCTCTGCTCAACGCCCAGCCCATGGGCTTCTACTCGCCCAACACCCTGGTGGCCGACGCCCGCCGCCACGGCGTGACCGTCTACGGGCCCGACGTCAACCACAGCGCGGTGAAGGCCACCCTGCAGCCAGCCGACCTCGAGCGAACTGGGGTCGTTCGGGGTCGCCTGACGACGCTGAGCGAGACCAGTTCGGATGAGCCGGGTCGGCCGCCGCCAGCGGCGGTGCGGCTGGGTATCGAGTACGTCCGCAACGTGGGCGACGACCTGGCAGCGCGCATCGCCGAGCGGCGGCCGTACGCGTCGATGGAGGATCTGGTGCGCCGGACCGGCGCCACCCTGCCGGCCGTGGAGGCACTGTCGACGGCCGGCGCCTTCGCCAGCCTTCAGCTCGACCGGCGCCAAGCGCTGTGGGGGGCGGGGGCGGTGGCCCAGGCAACCGACACCCGACTGGTTGGGGTGGTGTGCGGCACCGACGCCCCCACCCTGCCCGAGATGACCGAGCCCGAGGTCACCGCCGCCGACCTGTGGGCCACCGGGGTCACACCCGACAGCCACGTCGTCCAGTTCGCCCGGTCCCGCCTCGACGCCGCCGGTGCGGTCAGCGTGGCCGGGTTGGAACGGATCCCGTCCGGTCGACGGGTCAGCGTGGGCGGCGTCGTCACCCACCGCCAGCGGCCGGCCACCGCCAAGGGGACGATCTTCGTCAACCTGGAGGACGAGACGGGCATGCTCAACGTCATCTGCTCGGCGGCGGTGTGGGCCACGCATCGCCGGGTGGCCCGGACGTCGGCCGCCCTGCTGATCTGTGGGCGCCTCGAGCGGGCCGAGGGCGTCACCAACCTCATCGCCGAGAAGATCGAGCCGCTGTTGCTGTCAGCGCGGACCACCAGGTCCCGCGACTTCAGATGATGCCTGGCTGCGAACGTCACGGCGTCGGCGGGGCTCCCTGCTCGGCCAGGTGTTGGCCGATCTCGACTGGAATGTCCACCCGCCAGCCGTCGCTCGCCAGCTGCTCCCTGGTCAGGCGAAGCTCGCCGCCCCGCTTGCCCTGGGCGTCGAAGCGAAAGACCCAGATGCATGCGGCGATGGCGCCGGCGGTCACACAGCCGGCGACAGTCACGGCCACTGCGGCCAGCACCCGGGCCGGGCCGACCGTCGATCCTCAGCGCGGCAGGGACGGGGTACCGACTGGTCATCGGGGATCCGCGGGGAAGCGGAGGTCAGAAAGACGTCAGGATCTAAACACGGAACCGACATGCTGGCGATCGTTGGCCGAAACGCCCTCAACCTATGTTCGGAGCGTGGATCGCCCCGGTGACTCGAGTCGATGTCGCTCGCACACGAGGAGCGGAACATGCAAGGGGGCTCGCTGCCGAGTTCCTGAAAACCAGCGACAGCGTCCGCTTCTCGTGCAAGGAGGTCTTCTTCATGAAAGCCCAACTCGGGAACCTGTTGGATGGCGCGGCCGCGGAAGCCTCGGCCATCAGGCCGGCGCCGACCGGACCAAGATTCCGCTTGGGCCTTGCCCTCCTCTCCGTGGTCATGGGGTGCCGGCGCCGCCGCCCTCGGGTTCTTCCTCTACATGGTGGCCTTCATGGACACGACGGCGACGATCCCCACCGGAGCAATGGCCGAGCGCTGGAAGTGGAAGTCGTTCGTGATCTGGGGACTGTTCTGCGGGGCGGTCTACTACCCGCTCTTCGGCGCCTGGACCTGGGGGGGTGGCTGGCTGGCCAAGGCCGGCGACTCTATGAACCTGGGTCTCGGTTATGTCGATTTCGCCGGCTCTGGCGTGGTGCATGCCGTCGGCGGTGTGGCCGGCCTGCTGCCCGGGCACCACATTCCCATGGCGATGCTCGGCACGTTCATCCTGCTGTTCGGATGGTTCGGTTTCAACGCAGCATCGACCTTCGCGGTAACCGACATCCAGTTTGCGACGGTGGCGGCCAATACGGCCATTGCCGGGGCTTTTGGCGCCGGCCTCGATGTTCTGGCTCATGTGGCGGTCGGGCAAGCCCGACCCCGGGATGATGTGCAACGGCATGCTGGCAGGCCTCGTCGCCATCACTGCGTCCTGCGCCTTCGTCGACCCGTGGGCGGCCGCCGTCATCGGATCCACCGCGCGCGTGCTGGTCATCTACGTCTGCTCGTTCGTCGAGAAGCGGGGCATCGACGATCCTGTCGGCGCGATCAGCGTTCACGGTGTCTGTGGATCGTTCGGCGTCCTGGCCGTGGGCCTCTTCGCCAACGGGACGTACGGAGCGGGGTGGAACGCGACGACGACCGGCGCGGCGGCCAAGTCAGGCAAGGGCGTCATAGGGATCTTCGGTGGCGACTTCTCGTTGGGCCTACGCCAGTTCGGGCCCAAGCCCTGGGAGTCGTCGTGATTTGGACGGTGATCTTCGGCCTCGCCTTCTTGTTCTTCAAGATCCAGGACGCGCTCACGAAGGGCGGCATCCGACCGGACGAGGCCACGGAGCTGGCCGGGCTGGACATGCCCGAGATGGGAGCCGTTGCGTACCCGGAGTTCGCCATCAGCGATGCCGCGGTCGACCATGCCGGAGCCAGCCCCACCCGGGAGGAGCCTGTGGGGCTCCCTTCGTAGATGCGATCCAACGTCCGACCGGCGCATGCCATGGCGTGCGCCGGTCGATCGAGACTCCCGTAGATGGGCCTCGACGAGATCATCCGCGACATCCTCGTCGTCCTCGTGGCGGGGAAGCTCGCCGCCGAACTGGCCGAGCGGATCGGCATTCCCTCGGTGGTGGGCGAAATCCTCGCCGGCCTCATCGTCGGGCCGTCGGTCATGCACCTGGTGGGCGCGGGCGACGAGGTTCTGCGCACCCTCGGTGAGATAGGGGTCATCCTCCTGCTCCTGGAGGTCGGTCTGGGCATGGACCTCGCCGAGCTGGGCAAGGTCGGCCGCGCCTCCATTCTCGTCGCGGCCATCGGCGTGATCACACCGATGGTGTTGGGGATCGGCGCCATGGAGATCATCGGCGCCGACTTCAAGGTCTCGTTGTTCATCGGGGCCGCCCTGACGGCGACGAGCGTGGGGATCACCGCCCGTGTCTTCGGCGACCTGCGGGCTTTGGCGACGACCGAGGCGCGTATCGTCCTCGGCGCCGCGGTGGCCGACGACGTGATGGGGCTCGTCGTGCTGACCGTCGTCGTGCGGATCGTGACCGGCGGCTCGGTCTCTGCGCTGAGCGTCGGTGGCATCGTGTTGCTCGCGGTGGCGTTCCTGGGAGTCGGCGGCATCGTCGGTGTCAGAGCCGCGCCCCGGCTCTTCGGCTTCGTCGATCGCTGCTCCCGGTCAACCGGGACAGTGGTCGTGGTCGGACTGGCGTTTGCCCTCGCATTCGCCCAGTTGGCGTCGGCCGCCCACCTCGCTCCGATCGTCGGGGCCTTCGTCGCAGGAATCGCCCTGTCGGGCAGCGCGCAGTCCGATCACATACGTCGCGAGCTGGCACCGGTCGGCCACATCTTCATTCCGGTGTTCTTCCTCCAGATCGGGATCGACGCCCAGGTCGGGGCGTTCGCGCACGGGGCGGTACTACGGGACGCCGCACTCCTGCTCGTCGTGGCCACCGTCGGTAAGATCGTCGCCGCGGTCGGGACGGTGGGGACACGCTGCGACAAGGTTCTCGTCGGCCTCGGCATGCTGCCCAGAGGTGAAGTCGGCCTGATCTTCGCCACCATCGGCTTGGACGCGGGGATCCTCAGTCCTGATCTCTACGCGGCCCTCCTGCTCGTGGTGCTCGTGACCACCCTGGCGACGCCCCAACTGCTGAAGATCAGGTACGCACGGGTTCGCCACGACCAACCCCGGACGGGTGCGCCGCATCCGCCCGGGGTGCTGCAGGCGGCACTCGAGGCCGCTATCCCGGCCGGTCGCAACGAGCCCCCCGCCGAGTTGCTCGCCGGATTGGTCGCCCTGTCCGACGATCCACTCCCGTGGGACGGCGCCGCCGTCAACGCATTGCTCGATGTGATCGAGCGCGGCAACGCACGCTCGTGGCGCTTCCTGGAGATATCCGGCGTGCTTGACAAGGCTGCGCCGGAGATGGCCGTCGCGCTCCGGCAGCGCCACTCCGATCCTTTCAGCATCGATCCCCTCGAGCCGTACCGCCTCCGGGCCATGGAGCGGCTGCGGCGTCTCGACGCCGACGATGTCGTCGTCACCGAGCTGCGCAAACTCGCAAACATCGACCGTGTCCTCCTCGCCGCACTACTGGCTGAAATCCCCGGAGCGGCGGCGACGTTGGAGCGGCTGGGCCTCGACGACCAGACAACCGCGGCGGTACTCGCCCTCGTGAGCGACCGGGAGCTGATGTGGTCTGCGGCACGACAGCCCGCTGGGTTGGACGAAGCGGCCGTGTTCCAGTTGGCCTCGCACCTCGACTCGCCCGAAAAGGCCCGCGAGCTTTACGTGTTGAGCGCGTTGCGTGACGACGGTCACGAGAGATGGGAGGCGCGTCGCCTCGGTCAGCTGCACGAGCTCGTCCAGGCGGTCTTGCATGACCCGGGGCTTACCGGCGCAGACACCCGGGACGTTATCGAGCGTCGCCGGGAGGAGGCTCTCAAGCGGGTGGATCTGTCCTCGGCCCGAGAGCGCGTGGTGACCGCGCCGAGGAGCTATGTCCTGCGCCACTCGTCCGACGACATCGCCCGGCATGCCGAGATGCTGGTCCGATTTCGAGGTGATCTGGTCGTCGAATCCGTGGGTGGGGGCCGCATCGAGATCGCCGGGCGCGACCGGCCAGGCTTCTTGGCGTCGACGAGCGGGGCGCTGGCGTTTGCCGGACTCGACATAGAGCAGGCCGATGTGTCGACGTGGAGCGATGGTGTCGCGCTCGAATCGTTCCGGGTATCAGGTGTTCCGCCGGGATCCTCCGCCCTTGCCGATGCGATCCGAGATCGTCTTGGCCAGCGGCTTGCCTCAGCCGGGATGGCCGACGCCGACGTATCGTTCGACTCGTCGGCCTCGCCGTGGCACACGGTGTGTGAGGTCAGGTCGCCCGATGAGCCCGGGGTTCTGCATGCTCTGGCCTGTGCCTTGGCGGCCGCCGGGGTCGACGTCCATTCGGCCAGGATCGGCAGGGAGGGCGGCACCGTGATCGACCGGTTCGAAGTGACCAGTGGCGGAGCAAAGCTCGGAGCCGAACGGCAGGCGCGGATCCGTGCGCTCATCGCGTCGGGTGTGGAGCCCAAGCGACTCCGCTGGCGTCGTCGGTGACGAGGGAAGCCAGCCGAGGCCGGGACGATCGCGCCCTTGCCTGCCAGCTCCGTCACGGCTACCGTTCTTGAAGTTACACGTTTGGGATTTCGAGGAGACGATGATGGCACTGGTCGAGACCGCTGCCCGGTCGCTCGCGGCTGCCGGCCCGACGTCGCCGGCGGATGGGCGAGCCGAGGTCGACCTGACCGCGTACGGACCGCTTCTCGACCGGCTGGAGCGTCGTCTGCCGGTCGACGCCGCGTTCTCCGTCCTGGTCGACGGCGCTCTGGGCGTCTGGACCCGGCCCGGGTTCGACACGTTCGTCTCCCTGCCCCGCCTGCGCTTCGAGCCCTTCGCCCATCAGCTCCAGGCCGCGGCCCGGGTACTGCGAACCATGCAGGGCCGAGCCATCCTCGCCGACGAGGTGGGTCTCGGGAAGACGATCGAGGCCGCCCTGGTGCTGAGCGAGCTGCGGCTCCGGGGCCTGGCGCGACGGGCGTTGATCCTCGTCCCGGCTGGGTTGGTGGAGCAGTGGCAGGAGGAGCTCGACCGCAAGTTCGCCCTGCCCTCGGTGGTGGCCAAGGGCCGTCAGTGGGCACCGTCCGACGACAACGGGGACCAGCCCGTGGTGCTCGCCTCCATCGCCTCGGCCCGACGCCCACCCTTGCTCGATGCCATCACCGCACCCCAGTGGGATCTCGTCGTGGTCGATGAGGCTCACCGCGTGCGCAACCCTCGGCGTGCCTCGGGGAAACTGGTTCGCTCGTTACGAACCAGTCGCCTGCTCCTCCTCACGGCCACGCCGATCGAGAACCGCCTGACCGACGTGCACGACCTGGTGAGTTTGGTGCGCCCCGGTCACCTCGGCACGCCCTCGAACTTCCGGGCCCGCTACGGCCGCGGCGAAGGGACCGACCAGGCCAGCGACGTCGCCGCCCTCCGGTCTCGGCTGGGCGAGGTGATGGTGCGGCATCGCCGCAGCGAGGTCGCCCTCATGCTGCCCCGCCGCCTGGCCGTCACCCACCGGGTCATGCCGCAGCCCGACGAGGCCGACCTGTATCGCCGGGTGGCGGACCGGGTGCGCGCCGAGGGACGTGGGGCCACACCCGCCCGGGCCATGGCGCTGCGCAGCGTCGCCAAGCTGGCCGGATCGAGCCCCGCGGCGCTGGTTGGCGGCCTGAACAAGCAGGGGTGGTCCGACCTCGCCGAGGATGCGCGGAGGCTGCCCGCCACCGAGAAGGCGGCGGCCCTCCTGGAGGTGCTGGCCCGCCATCGGGACCGCGATGAGAAGGTCGTCGTCTTTACCGCCTTCCGACGCACGCTCGAGTTCCTCGACGATCTCCTCGGCAGTTCAGGGATGGCGGTGGCCCGGTACCACGGCAGCCTGGGCCGGCGGGCGAAGGAGGCGGCGATCAGCTCGTTCCGGGAGGAGGCACAGGTGCTTCTCACCACCGAGGCGGCGGGGGAGGGTCGCAATCTCCAGTTCTGCCACGTCATGGTGAATTTCGATCTCCCCTGGAACCCCATGCGGATCGAACAGCGCCTGGGCCGCATCCACCGTATCGGCCAGACCCACGACGTCGAGGTGACCAATCTGGTGTCGAAAGGGACGATCGAGGACCGTGTCCTCGGCGTGCTGGAAGCCAAGATCAACCTGTTCGAGCTGGTCGTCGGCGAGCTCGACATGATCCTGGGTCGGGTCGACGACGACCTCGACTTCGAGTCGTTCGTCTTCGATGCCCACGTGGCCAGCCGGGACGACGAGGAGTTCGGCGAAAGGATGGAGGCCTTCGGCGACGACCTGGCCCAAGCGCGCCTGGCCCACATGACCGGGCGTGGACGCAACGATGCCCTCGTAGACGGTGAGGCGTCGAGGTGAGCTACACCGACCCGGGGCTCGCCTTCTGGTTGGGATGGGCTGAACATGGTGGTGCGCTCGTCGAGGAGATGACCGGAGGCACCGCAGTTGTCGTCCTTCCTGACCGAGTCCAGGGCGCACTCGGGCTCCCCGAGGAGCTCGCCGTCACCGCCGACCCCGACGCCGCCCGGGAGGAGGGCGCCCTCCTCCTCGTCCCGGGCCAACCAGTCCTCGACCGCGCCGCCGAAGCCGTACTGGCCGAAGGCGACTCGGGTGCCGCCTGGGTGCCCTGGCCGGCCACGACCGCGCCGACGACCGCCAACCTGGTCGAGGCGGCGCGTGAGCAGTTCCCGGTCGATCACGGCCGCATCGATCCTGCCGGGGAGCCGGCGGCCGTCTATGCCCCGCTGCTTCGGGTCGGGGTGCTCGTCACCTATGCCCTGTCGCTCGATATCCGCTTCCAGGAGCGGGAGGAGATCCTGATCGACGCCCGCACTGGCCTGGAGGTCCCCGAGAAGGCTCGGCTCCGCCTCTGCCTGGCGACGGCCGGAGCCCGACCGCGTGATGTCCGGCCTGAGCTGCCGACCGACGTCATCGTCGGGCTGGCGAAGGCCCACGGCCTGGCTGGGAACCGGGCGGTCGACCGGCTGTCCACCCTCTCGTCCCATGCCGACGATGATCGTCGCCGGTTGTCGGACGCGGCCGAGGCCTATTACCGCGACGCCCTGGGGTCAGTGGCCCGCCGGCGGGCCCCTGCGGCACCCGAGCGCCAAGCCATGCTCGACGCCCAACGTGATGCGATCGACCTGGAACGGGTGCGACGCCTCGCTGAGATCGACGCCACTTTCACCGCCCGCCACCAGCTCCAGCCCTTCCGGGCCCACGTGGTGTTCGTGCCGGCCTTGCAGGTGCCGATCGACGTCCGGCGCGGGAGCCGGGTGTATCCCTTCACCCTGACATGGCTCCTGGGCGCCGCCGCGTTTGCCGGGATCCGATGCCCGCACTGTGATGCCACCGACTTCCTGGTCGCCGGCCGCCACCACCTGGGCTGCCGAACCTGCCTACCCATGGCCTCGCTGGCCGCCCCCACCGCCCCGCCCCTGCCGCTCGCGCCGGCGCCCATCCAAGGGAAGCCGGCGGCGTCCGGGGCTCACATCAGCGCGCCCCCCTCGGGACCAGTGCGAGCCGCTCACCCGAGCGAGACCATCCGGCCGGCGAGGCCGTCGCCCCGGGTCACCGCGTCGAAGACGGGAACCGCCTCGCCGGGGAGCGCCAGCGTCGTCGGGCGGCGGCTGGCCGACGACTTCTGGGCCGCCGTCCGTTTCGGCGAGAGGTGGCCCCGCAAGGGCAAGGGCGTGGCCGCCGAGTCGCCTCTCGCCGCCGCCCTGGCACTCTATGGACCGGCCGGTCCGGCCCGGGCCGTTGGCCTGGCCGATCCGCGGTCGCTGGTCGATATTTCGGCACGCACGCTCACGGGACCACAAGGGCACATGATCACCAGCGGCACGCTGTGGGCGGCCAGGGACGCGCTCCGCTTCAGCCTGCGGTGGTCTTTCGACGGCGCCAAGCCGGTCGTCAGCGAGGTGGCTCCCTTCTTCGGGGCCAGGGGGGCCCGGCTGGCGATGCCCAGCGAACTTGGCGCCGACATCGCAGACCGGGTGTCGGTCGACGTCCCCCCACCCCGTCGTGCCCTCGACCCCACCGCCGCCGAGGTGTGGGAGCTCGCGATCGGCCCCCTCGGCCTCTCGGTCGTGCTTCGTTGCCTGGCTGCGTGGTGGCGGGTGGCCGCCGAAGTGGCCGTCCCGGACCTCGGACCGACCATTTCCGCCGCCGCCCTCGTCCGTCTGGTCGGCGTTCGGGCGGGCGTACCCAAGACGCTCCTTCCCGTGCCGGCGGTCGACGACACCGCCGTGGCCGACGCCGCCCGGCGCCTCAATCGCCACCTCCGCCTCACCCGGGATCGAGCCTGGTGACCTAGCAGCCGACCTCGAACCAGACCCGCTTGCCGCCGCCCCGTACCGGCTCCACGCCCCATGCCGTGGCCAGTTCCTCAACGATCATCACGCCTCGGCCGGAGACGTCGTCGGAACGGGTGACCCGCCGCACCGGCACCTCCGGGCTCATGTCATCCACACCCACCCGGACCACCCCCTCGTCCAGCTCCACGACCAGCTTCGGACCGGCACGGCCGTGGAGGATGGCGTTGGTCACGAGCTCGCTGGTGAGCAGCTCCACGATGTCCACCGTGGACTCCGGCACGTGACGGCTCATGAGCACGTCCCGTACGAAGCGTCTGGCGGCGCCGACGCTGGTCGGATAAGGGGGAAGCATGGTGCGGACTTCGATGACATGACGGTGCCCAGAAGTCGCCGAGTTTGACCCCCGCGTGGTTCAGGGAATGACTGGTCTTCTGGGGGCTTCGGCTCCCTGGGTCGGAGACGACGGGACGGAGGAACCGGGCGAGGTGTGATCGAGCACCAGCCCCATGACCACCGCGTCCCATAGTTCGCCGCTGCGCCGCCGGTAGTGACGATGGAGCAATCCTTCCTCCACGAAGCCATGGCGCCGGTAGAGACGGCGGGCAGCGTCGTTGTGGGTCCACACCTGAAGGGCCACTTTGTGAGCGCCCAGCTGGCGTGACCAGTCGACGGCCGCCTCGACCAGGGCGCCGCCGACCCCTCGGCCCCGCCAGCGGGCGTCGACGATCATTCCCAGCGAGGCCACGTTGTAGGGAGCCACGTCGATCCCGACATGACCGATGACCCGACCACCGTCGACCGTCACGGCCACCAGTGACGCGCCGGGGTTGCCCTCCTCCATCCGCTCCAGGAGACGGCGACGTTGTCCGGCCCGGTCCGCGGGCGGCTCCGCTCCGAGCCACAAGTCCTCGGCGACGACCATGGCGAACAGTTCGACCGTGGCGTCGAGGTCGACCACCGTGGCCGCCGGGCGCACGACGAACGCCCGGGGCACCCGTCACCCCCGGGCCATGATCGAGCCCACCACCCGCCGGCTGAGCGACCAAGGGGTCACCCGGGAGATGCCCGACAGGACGCGGTAGCCCAGGCCGGGTACGCACTGGGCCCGCCCGCGGGCGACGGCCCGCAATCCGGCGGCGGCCACGACATCGGCCGACATCCAGGCCAGGCCAGGCACGATCGACCGGCTCATGCCGGCGGTATCGTGGAACTCGGTCCGGGTGAAGCCGGGCAGCAGAGCGGTCACGGCCACGCCGGAGGGCCGCACCTCCTCGTGCAGGCTGTGGCTGAAGCTGGACAGGTACGCCTTGGTCGCTGCGTACGTGGCCACGTTGGGCAGCGGCTGGGTGCCGGCGATGGACGACACGTTCAGCACGCCGCCCCGCTTCCGGCTGAGCATGCCTTCCAGCGCCACATGGGTGAGACGGACGGGCGCCAGCACGTTGAGGAGGATCTGGCGCTCCTGCCACTCGAGACCGATCTCGGCGAACCGGCCTTGCGCACCCAGCCCGGCGTTGTTGACCAGCAGGTCGACGGGCGGATCGGCGCGCAGCCGCTCCTCGACCCTCGCCAGCTCTACTGCGTCGGTCAGGTCGGCGACCAAGACCTCGACCGGGGCGTGGCTCGTGGTCCGGAGCTCGTCGGCCAGGGTCTCCAGGATGTCACCCCGGCGAGCGACCAGTACGAGGGCTGAGCCCTCGGCCGCCAAACGGACGGCGATAGCCCGGCCGATACCACTCGAGGCGCCGGTGACCATGGCGACGGGCCAGCGAGGCATTGCCAGGATGGTAGGCCAGACCAGGGCTGTCTCACCCTCTCGGTACCGTTCGGACCTATGGAGATCTCTTGTGACGACTGCGTGATGCAGCACACCTGGGCGTGCGACGACTGCGTTGTCACGTTCATCTGCGGGCGCGAACCCGGCGAGGCGGTGGTGATCGACGTGGCCGAGGCGCGCGCCGTACGGCTCCTCGGCGAGGCCGGACTGGTGCCGCCATTGCGCCGGCAGGCCCGGGTCGCGCCGTAGGGCAACCACGGTGGAGAGGGGGATCATCTACCCGAGGCCGGAGCGGGTGCTACGGTCCCTGACGAGATGGCCCGGTCTTCGGGCCGCGTGGCCACAGGAGCCTGCTTGCGAAAGCTCCACCTCGTCGGGTTGACGACAGACCGCGACGGCTTGATCTTTACCGCCCGGAAGGGATCCAAGTCCGGGGGGTACATCGTGCCCCTGGACGACAAGGTTCTCGACGCGGTCGCCGAGGCCCGGTACGGGCATCCCGACGGCTCCGACGGCCGGCCCGACGGTCGCGCCCCCGAACCAGACCCGCGTCCCGGGCTGGGCCGTAGCGAGAGCAGCCTGACCCCGCGGGAGATGCAGGCCCGCCTGCGCGCCGGTCGGACCATCGAGGAGGTGGCCGGCGAAGCCGGCGTGAACAGCGACTGGGTGGCCCGCTTCGCGGTGCCGATCGTGGCCGAGCAGGCGCAGGTCATCGAGCTGGC